>JAKAYS010000137.1 GCA_021826695.1 Acidobacteriota bacterium
TCTTGCAATTCGCTGCGTACGCTTTCGAGCAGGCTCCGCGTCTCTTCTTCCTGTAGATACAAGTTGCTGTTACGCGTGACGCGAAAGGCGGTCCGCGATAGAAACTCGTATCCGCGATACATGGCGGCAGCCTGAGACTCAATCAGGTCATGCAGAAAAATAAAGTCCGTGTGACCGTTGGACGCGGGCAGAGCAACCAGCCGAGGCAAGGCCCGTGGGACAGTGACCACGCCCAGTACCGCGCTGGAGGAGCTTTTTCGCTTGCGATGCAATAACAGCGCGAGACAGAGCGCTTTGTTCAGCACGCGGGGAAAAGGATGCGCGGGGTCGATGGTGATGGGCGTCAATAAAGGATCGACTTCGCTCTGATAGAAGCGAAGGGCGTATTCATGCTGATTTTCGTCCAGATCTTTCCATGCCAGCATTCGAATCCGGGCCTCGGCAAGTGCAGGCAGAAGCTGCTGGTTCCAGCATTTGTATTGGTCGGACACAAAGGCATGCGTCTTTTTCGCCAGACTGTCGAGCGTTTGTTGCGGGGTAAGCAGATCGGGACCCGGCTCGTTGTCGCCATCTTCAATACGCTGCAATATGCCGGCCACGCGAATTTCGAAGAACTCATCCAGATTGCTCGCGGTGATGGCCAGGAATTTTACGCGTTCCAGCAACGGATTGGAGGCGTCCTGCGCCTCTTCCAGAACGCGCCAGTTGAAGTCAAGCCAGGATTCATCACGGCTGAAGTATCGGGTCATGCTTTGCGGAGTTGTAGAACTTCTTGCCGACATGAATGCTGGCCCGTCTTTCGCGATATCCATACCAGTGTCTCAAATCCATGCGATGGAGGGTAGCAGGACGAGGCCAACAGAACATGTAAATGGAAAAAGAAAGCAACGGAGTCTCGCAAAATATCGATCCGGTATCATAGGTTGTAGTCGTCTTATGCTGAACTCGTGTTTGTTCCGTGCATATCATGCAGGCTTGCAAGGCCCGGAAGATAACAGTTGAAGCTGAAAAAGATTTTTTCAACCGTTTGACAGGATGCATCATCCAGTATCTTGTCCATGAAAATTCAATAAGCGGTCAGGTCCGCAATTTATCAGTGAAAGAAAGGCAAATGTTTCTGAAAAGACCTTGGCGGCCCAGCCTACAGTTCCTGGTCCTGACAGCAGCGGCGATTTATTTTGTCCAATCTGCTGCCCAGGGACAGGTTTCCTCGACGACATCCTCGACCAGTCCCTATCAGGGCAGCGTGGTACAACAGAAAGCCACGTCCGGGGTGCTGCCACTGGCATTGGACGACGCAATTCGCATGGGATTGAAGAACAATCTGGGCGCGATTCTGCAAAATACCAACGTGCAAAGTGCAGGCGGAGAGAAGCTTCAGGACCTGCAGGCTTTGCTTCCCAAGGTAACGGGCACGGCGCAGGACTCCGTGGCGCAAGTCAACTTGCAAGCGGAAGGATTGAGGATTCCAGGTTTCCCCGCCGTCATCGGCCCTTACGGATACACGGACTTTCGCGTTCGGCTTGACCAGGCGGTGCTGAGCGTTTCGTCTTTGCAGAATTACCTGGCGTCCAAACATAACTTTGCCGCCAGCAAGCTGTCGGCCGCCGACTCCAGAGATCTTGTCGTTCTGACCGTTGGCAACGCATATCTTTTATGCCTGGCGGATGCGGCGCGAATCGCCTCTGTCGAGGCGCAAATGCAGACATCCAAGGTTTCGTTGGATCAGGCAGTGGAGAACCATCGCAACGGAGTTTCGCCAAGACTCGATGAACTGCGCGCCCGCGTGGACTATCAGACGCAGCAGCAGTCGCTGATAGCAACCCGGAACCAATACCAGAAAGACCGCATCGCCCTGGCGCGCGCCATCGGTCTGCCTCTCAATCAAAAATTCGAGCTGACCGATCCAACGCCCTATTCGCAAATGGAGACGCCCACCGTCGATGCGGCCATGGCGCTGGCCCTGAAAAATCGCAACGATTTGAAAGCTGCGCAGCAGCAGGTGCTGGCGTCCGAGCGATCGCTGAAAGCGGCACATGCCGAGCGGCTGCCGGAGGTGACGGCGGAAGTCGATTACGGCGAGATTGGGGTGAACCCCAGCAACTCCTACGCGACGCTGAACGCAACCGGCAAAATCGATGGACCAGTTTTTGAAGAAGGCAAGCTGCGCGGAGATGCGAAGATTGCCGATGCGCAACTGCAAGTAGCTCGCGCCAGGCTGAACGATATGGAAGGTCAAATCCGGGCGGATGTGCAGGACGCAATCCTTGACATTCAGGCCGCGGAGAAACTTGTCACTGTCTCCCGCAGCAACGTGGATCTGGCGAATGAGACGTTAAAGGAAGCGCAGGACCGCTTCCGGGCCGGTGTCTCGGACAATCTGGCGGTGTCGCAGGCGCAGTCATCCGTCGCACAGGCTGACGACCAGTTTGTCGGCAGCCTGTATCAGCTTAACGTGGCAAGGCTCTCTTTAGCGCGCGCCGTCGGCGTGGTACAGACACAGTACAAGACCTATCTCGGAGGAAAGTAATCGTGGCGGACTCAAGACCCGAAGAAACGCAACAGCAATCCAATCGGACCGGACCGCAGCCCAACGAAAATGAACGGCACGCGGACGACACCGAATTACATTCGCAAACTCCTCCCGCGCGCAAACGCTTGTTCATCCTTGGGGCCATCGTTCTGGTGGTGATTGGGGTGGGGCTGTACTGGTGGCACTCGACCTATTATGAGAGCACGGATGACGCTCAGATCGACGGCAATCTGGTACAGATCAGCGCGCGCGTCAAAGGAAACATCACCAAGGTGAATGTCGAGGACAACCAGCGGGTACAAAAGGGACAGGTCCTGGTGGAGATCGATCCACGAGACGCGCAGGCCGCTCTCGATTCTGCGGAAGCAAACCTGGCCACGGCAAGAGCCAATTATGAAGCTGCTCTAGCCAGTGTGCCGATTACAACGATGTCGACCGACGCGACGCTGAGTTCTGCCAGCGCCGATGTGCGTGCCGCTCTGTCCACCATTGCGCAGTCGGAAAAGCAACTGGATGCAGCGCAGGCGCAGGTACTGGCCGCAGAGGCCGACAACACCAAAGCGCAGCTTGATTTACAGCGTTACACGCCATTAGTGAAGCGGGATGTCGTTTCCCGGCAGCAGTTCGACGCCATCGTCGCTACGGCTGCTGGCAAAAAGGCACAGCTCGACGAGGCACAGGCAAATCTACTTGCCGCGCAGGAACAGGTGCGCGTGGCCAACGATCGGCTCGCATCGGCTCGGGCCAATTACAACTCTGCGGAAACCGGCCCTAAGCAGGTGGCGGCGCAAAAGGCCAAAGCCGACGCCGCGGCGGCCCAGGTACAGCAGGCAGAGGCCGCGCTGGAAACAGATCGCCTGAACCTGAGCTATACCAAGATCGTCGCGCCCGACTCCGGCATTGTGAATAAAAAGACGGCGCAGGTGGGACAAAATGTAAGCGCGGGCCAGACGCTGATGACCTTGATTCCGCTCAGCGATGTCTGGATCACTGCAAACTTTAAGGAAACGCAGCTAAACCACATGCGCGTCGGCCAACCCGTCACTGTTACGGTGGATGCCTACGGCGGTCGGACATACCACGCCAAGGTGACACAGATCGGCGGCGCGACGGGATCGATGTTGAGCCTGTTTCCGCCGGAAAATGCCACAGGCAACTACGTCAAAGTAGTGCAGCGTATCCCGGTGCGCCTGGATTTCACCAACCCGAATGAAAATGCCGACCATCTGTTGCGTCCGGGAATGTCTGTGACCCCAACGGTGCGGGTGAAGAATTGACGCTGGCGCTTAAGTACGGGCCTCGCGTCGGCCTTGAAAGAAACGGCGAAGTTGGTCGCCGCATTGTTCTGCCATCACGCCACCCGTCAGTTCGATCTGATGGTTCAGGCGGGGATGGTTCAGGACCTGGAGCACGCTGACGACAGCTCCCGCCTTTGGGTCGAACGCCCCAAACACCAGTCGCGCGATGCGTGCATGAATCATGGCTCCGGCGCACATCGCGCAGGGTTCCAGAGTTACATACAACGTACAGCCTTCCAGTCGATAGTTGCCGAGCGCCTGGCCAGCCGCGCGCAAAGCAACGATTTCCGCATGCGCGCTGGGATCATGGTCGCGGATCACGCGGTTCTGTCCTCTAGCAAGGACCGTTCCATCGCGATGCAGGATGACCGCGCCGACAGGCACTTCTCCAGTCGCTCGCGCGAGTTCTGCCTGCAAAAGAGCCTGCTGGATGTTCGTCCGATCGAAAACTTCAGTTGGTTGGGGATCCATTCTAGCCAGTGTATGCAATCGTAGGAAATTGCGGAGTTTGTTATCGCTCTGAGGGTAACGCATTCAGCGCAGCGAGGAACATTTCTTCTTCGTACACGGCCCGGGCCATTTGAAAATCCTGGGGATCCACAACCCCACTGTGCTCGGAAGCTAAAGATGTCATGGTAGCGTGCCATCTACGATGTGCTTCCACCAGTTGCGATGCCAGTGGACCCACCCCATGAATTCCTGTCCCTGCCTCTAACAGCGAATACGGATCGCGAGCTACAAGATGTTGCAGGAAAGATGGGCTTTGCTCCAGCATCCGTCCTGTGGCGTCCAGATACCGCAGTTGCAGTGCCACTGCGCCCAGTAAGGTCCTCGGTCTGGTCCAGCCCACAGGCTTATGTTGCTGCAGCCAGGCCAAAAGCTCTTTGATCCCCATGGGCTGCGCGATGAAATAGCCCTGCGCATGGCGTATTCCAAGCGCTGCCAGTGCATCGACTGTGTCAGCGCTTTCCACGCCTTCCGCTACAAGGCCCAGTCCAAGAGATTGCGCCAGATTCCCCATGTTCATGATGAAACGCAGTTCCTTCGGTTGGCGCTCCAGTCCAATCAAAAACGAGCGATCCAGCTTGATGGTGTCGACTGGCAGTTCCTTCACCCTTAGAAGGGAGGAGTAGGCGCTTCCGACATCATCCAGGGCAATCCTTGCGCCACGGAGTTTCAAATTCTGAAGCGCCTCTTGAGAGCCGGCCAGGGAGAGTGTGTCGGCACGCTCCAGCAATTCAAACACGATGCGATGAGGCGCCAGTCCGCTGCTTTCAATCTGTAGGCACAGGTCCTCCATGGCCTTCGGATCGGCGAGGGTTGAAGGTTCAAAATTGATACCGACGTTCAAAGAAAATCCCGCCTTCTCGGCACGGATTAAATCCTGAATACTTTGCGCCAGCACCTGATGGGTCAGCGTGATCAGTTCAGACACGCCTAATTGTGGAAGAAAATCGGCAGGGAGCAGAAGATTGTTGTTTTTGTCGACCAGTCGGGCCAGGGCTTCCACGCCAGAGACTTTCCCGGTCTGTAAATTGACGACAGGCTGATAATGGACGCGGACCATTCCCGCGCGGAAGAGGGAAAGAATCGTCTTTTGCCGCACAAATTTCTTTTCATCCGCCTCAGCGTGAAATACCACCCAGCGTTGATCTGGCTCTTCTTCTTTACTTTCTTTCAATTCATACAGAGCGCGGTCCGCATGGCGGAGCAGGCGTTCAGGAGAAGAATCATCCTGCGGAAACAGCGTCACTCCGATACTGCTTCTGACTGCTGTAGTCCGTCCATTGGAAAGTTGGATGGGGGCTTCAACCGATGCCTGTACCCTGGAAAAGGTGATGGGCAGGTCTTCCGGTTGGTCCAGGTCTTCCAGTATTAAAACGAATTCGTCCCCACCCAGGCGACCTACGGCGTCGGTTTGGCGCAAGGTTGCCTGTAGTCGTTCCGCAATGGTGCGCAGCAACAAATCGCCGGCGGGGTGGCCATGCAGGTCGTTGATGATCTTGAAGCCATCGAGGTCCATCACGCAGACTGCTAACTGACGCTTATGGCGACGGGCGCGCGAGATGGCCTCTTCCAACCGTTCCATCAGTCCGCGGCGATTCAAAATATCGGTCAAGGGATCGTGACGCGCGAGCCAGGACTGATGCTGTCGTTCGTTGTCCAGCATGCTGCGCAGGTCAAGCGCGTCGAGGCCATGGCCGACCAGTCGCGCGATCCGTTCCAGCAACTCCAGCAGTTCCGCATTGAAGATATTGATTTCACCTGAGAGGAGCGTCAGCAACGACCATAGTTCGCCGTCCCGGTAAATAGGAACGACAGCCGTGGCCCGCAGTCCGTGCTCTCGAAACAAATCCTGAATGACGGGGTAATCCGGCTCTGCAAGACGATCGTTCGTATATACCAGGCGGGACTGGCGCCAAGCGCGCACGATGAGAATTCTGTTTTCATCGTCCGTTTGTACGTTAGGTCGATACCAGTATTCGGTCGATTCAAGTTTGCTGAAAAGGGAGATGACTTCGACGTCCCCCGCGCTATTGGGCCGACCCACCCACACATGGGGAAACAACGCGCTCTCGACCAGCAGGCGGCAAAGGTCATCCAGCAATTCACGTTCGCTCTGCGCGCGAATTACCAGCTCCGCCGTCCCCATCAGCGCGCTATACAGGGCGTTGGCGTGGGCTTTTTCTGCAATTGCAGTTTGCAGTTTGGTTACGTCGTTTTGAATGCCGATGAAATGGGTAGTGCTGCCCTCCTTGTTCCGCACCGGCGCGATGCTGAGGCAGTTCCAAAACATAGTCCCGTTCTTGCGATAGTTTTTTACTTCCACGGTGCATGCCTTGCCCTTGCGGAAGGACTCTCTCAACACATCCAACTGGGGCTGGTTCTTGTCTGCGCCCTGAAGAAATCGACAATTATGGCCCACGGCTTCTTCGGCGCTGTAGCCGGTAATCCGCTCAAAGGCTGGATTGACATAGCGGATTGTGAGGTCTTCGGCAAAAGAATTGGAAATTACAATGCCATTTGCGGAGGCATCCATCGCCGTCTTGTACAACAGCAGGGTCTGTTGGTCTTGCTCCAGAGACTGTATGAAACGAAACCGTTCCAGGGCAATGCCTAACATAGCGTGCAGGTGCGCGACGAGCTGGCGCAGTTCTTTCTTTGCAAAGAATTTGATCTGTTTGCTGTACAGGATGAGAATGTCGCGTTGTTCCCCAGTGCTGGTAACAGGAATCGCGCAGGAGGACCGCCAACCGAAACGCAGGCCCCGTTCTCGCCAGAAGGTCGTGAGCGTCAATTCTTTCGGGTCTGTCCAATCATCGATAAATTCCGGTTTCCCAGTTTCCCAGCTACGGAACAATGGGCTTTTCGGATTGTCATGGAGATAAATGACATCGCCCTGGAGGTACTCTGCGACCCCGCTGCCCGCGACAAAGTGACAATGTACTGCTCCATCCTCCGTGGGACTTCCCAGCCAGACACCATCGATGCCGACCGTTTTGAGAAGAAAGCCCCCCAGTCGAGGATAGAGCTCTTCAATGGAAGGAACGGTCAGTAGAAGATGATCGAGCTGCGTGGGCAGTTGCTGTAAATGATGCGAGGATTGCAATTCCTGTGCGTACGCGGCCATTTGCATGGAAAGATCGCGAAAAAGGCGAGCTGTGAATTGCGAGCAGATACTCCAGCGTTCTTCCTCGCTGATGGACAAAGTCTCGGCGTGAGCGATGAGGTGCTGGGTATACACCCTGTATGTTTCGGAGATCCAGTCGGGAGGGATGTGATTCCGAAAATGCTCCTGGCCGATACGCTGTGCGGATTGCCGCCACTCCTCTTCATCCAGATGTGGGTTCAGAAGGTCTAGCAGATGCTTAGTTTGCGCTTGGCGCAGATGGAGATATTGCTCAGAGGAAAGCGCGCGAATGACCGCCGCATAGCGAGGGTTTCTATCCAGCGAGGAATAAAACTCGTGAACGAAAGCTTCGACAGCGCCCGCCATCCGCGCAGGCTGAAAGGTGGCTGGCAAACTCCAATGTTCGGGGTGGGTCACAGGCATCGCCATAGAAATCGTCACAACACAGTAGTCTTACAGTTTATGAAGTTACAGCCAACCCCCCACATGCGTTCCAGCAAGCCACCCTTTGTTTGTCTGCCTACATTTCAACAGGAAATCATGCCGATGTGTTGGTTAGTTCAAGTGGTAACTGAAATAACAACCCCGGGGTGGAAATACTGTTTCAGAACGGGATTGCGGGAAACGTTTGGCGTACCTGCTTGCAGAGGCGGAATGCCTTGAAGCCTCCAACCTGTAGTACATTCACTGTCGAGATGCCTTCATTTTGAGGGCCAGCGGATTTGTGTTCCATCCCGTAACGACGACTGTTGGCGTGGCGGCTGCGTAATTTTCAGGCAAAGTCGCGGTCAAATCGCGATGCTCGCCTGGCATCAACTCGATGAAATCGTCACTCCAAAGCAGCGGAATGATCGGTTTGCCATCGGTGCTCTGCGCGGCCAGCTCAATCTGAAACGCAAGCGCGTGCGAAGAGTTATCCAAATGCAGACGCAGTTCTCGCCCTTTCATCGTTAGCGTGCCGTGGATCTGGCTTTTTGGCAGGCTGCGCAGGGCCTGCATATTCTCAAATACCTTGGCCGGAGTGTGTGTGTAATCTGTCCGTGGCCAATCAAACTCCGTAAGCTTCGAGGGGATCCAGTAAAAATTGCGGCTGACAATTTCGCCAGATTGTTTTTTCAACTCCAATCGAACAAAGTGAATCGAATCTTCCGGCTGAAAAATACTCGCGGGAATGTCGATGGCGCGCTGCGAGCCATCGGCTGCGATATCGATGGTCTTTGTCTGGTCGAATACGCGATGCAGTTGGAGGTCATACACCTCGGCGTGAACGGTGAGGGTCCTTACAGGAACGCGAAGGCTGCTGACGGCATAAATACTGTGGTCGTCGTAGGAATACTGCACATGCAGCGGCTCACACGCAATTTTTGTGCCGAAGTATCCCCCGCCGGTTTGCAGATAGTAGTCGTATAAATGCCAGATGATCGATGGCCAGGCATTGTTCAGCATCCATTGCACGACGCCGGTCGAGTTGTATTTATTGCGCGTGTACGCTTCAAACATGGCGCGCTCTCCGTCGTATGCCATGGTCTGCGCAATGCGGGAATATTCTTCCACGGAATCCGGCCAGCCATAGGTCGCGCGCATCCCTGCATTGAAGACGTTCAGGTTCATGAAGTTTCCGCCACCTGCGTGGTAGTTCCATACGTCGTCAATGGGCCAGAGGTCCTTGCCGGGAAGAAATTTGCGCAGGCTATCGGGTTGCGGAATGGCCGGCCCAGGGCTGGTTTCCGTGTTGAAGGCGAACGCTCCGCCATGCTTGGTATCGACCAGCCAGTATGAGGGAGAAACATAGTCGTACGGGCCGGACATCTTGACGCCGCTGGCGCCGGTCACAGTCGTGGGCTTGGCCGCTGCGGAAGAAATAATCGCGTTCGGCCATTGCGCTTCCTTCTCTATATTTAAGTACGCCTGCTCGACATTGGCGGGCGGAGGATTGTCGCTGCCGTTCAGCCAGACGAACAGGGAAGCGTGATGTCGAATGCGCAGCATCTGCGAGCGCAAGGAATCGGCGGCCACTTGATAGTCTTCCGTTGTCCAGTCCTTCCAGTGCTCCCACTGGTCGCAGCAGCACCAGCCTGCCATGACAAGAATGCCGTTCTCGTCGGTCAGACGATAGAACTCGTCCGACTCCAGTTTTCCTTCCAGGCGGATCGTATTCAGGTGCATGTCCTGGACCATGCGAATCTGTTCGGGCAGACGCTCGTGGTCCTCGCGCAGCATCAAGTCCTGCGACCATCCCGCACCTCGGATCAGGATTGGTTTGCGGTTGATGCGAAACAGTCGAGCGCCGCGATCAGTCAACTCCGATGTTGCTTCGCGGATGCCAACGCGCGCGGAGGCCGTGTCGGAAATGTGTCCATTGTCGATGAAGCGGACGGTCAGGATTTCCAGCGGATGCGTGCCCATTTCCGCAGGCCACCAGATCGCGGGATGATGAAGTTTCAGTTGCGGAAATTTCTCCGGCGAAAAGTCGATACTTTTCGATTCGCCTGCGGAGAGTTGGACGGGCTGCTGAAATCTAAGGAACCTCTGATTAAGTCTGCGATCCACAGCCAGCTTGGATAAAGTTGTAGATGGAGGCAAAGGGCGATGCGGCAGCAGACACTGGCGGTGGCGGCGGATGGTAGTTTCGAGAAGTATCG
>JAKAYS010000138.1 GCA_021826695.1 Acidobacteriota bacterium
TGGATTGGAACGGAACAAGACGACCTCCATGCCCGAATCTCAGTTGCACCGCTACGGGATGCAACCGGACTGGCTCTCGCGTTCCCAGGATTTCCAGTGTTCCGTCCGTCTGTCCGTCCCGGGAGCGCGTTGGCTTATGTGGACGACGGTCGTGTCTCTTAAAAACTCGCTTGATGTTGACTTCAGGGCGCTGCGGATCCGTCCACAGCGCCCTGCTTTTAATCCGCAGCCGCAACAGTCGGGAGTGGCACTCTTTTGTTCTCTGCCTGCTTGATCATCTCCACGTCCAGACAAAGTGCCTGCAACTCGCGCACCAGCACGTTGAAGGATTCCGGCACGCCCGGCTCTATGGCAGCTTCGCCCTTCACAATGGCCTCGTAAATCTTGGTGCGGCCATAGACGTCATCGGACTTCGCTGTCAATAACTCCTGGAGAATGTAGGCCGCGCCATAGGCTTCGAGCGCCCACACTTCCATTTCGCCGAAGCGCTGTCCACCGAACTGCGCCTTGCCACCCAGCGGCTGCTGGGTAATCAGCGAATACGGCCCGATCGAACGAGCGTGGATCTTGTCGTCAACCAGGTGAGACAGCTTCAACATATACATGTAACCGACCGTGACAGGCTGTTCAAAGCGTTCGCCCGTCATGCCGTCGTACAGGTAAATCTTGCCGGAAGAAGGAAGGTTCGCGGCGGCCAGCAATGCTTTGATTTCCTCTTCTTTCGCGCCGTCGAAGACCGCGGTTCCAAACCAGATTCCGCGCTTCATGCCACGGGCCACCTGGAGCAATTTCTCGTCATCGAGATCGAGCAATTGCTGTAGAAGCGCCGTTTTACCAAAACGCTCCTCCATTAACTTGCGAACTTCGTTGGCCTTTTGGTTCTTCTCTACGAGCTCGGCAATCTGCTTGCCCAGCTCATGCGCTGCCCATCCAAGATGGGTCTCAAGGATC
Source organism: Acidobacteriota bacterium (assembly GCA_021826695.1). Lineage (GTDB taxonomy): Bacteria > Acidobacteriota > Terriglobia > Terriglobales > Acidobacteriaceae > JAKAAZ01. Next base: position 952 of record JAKAYS010000138.1, read on the forward strand.
TGGCCGACGTTCATACGCGAAGGCACGCCAAGCGGGTTCAGCACGATGTCCGCAGGCGTGCCGTCCGGCAGGTAGGGCATATCTTCTTCGGGCAGAATGCGCGAGATGACACCCTTATTGCCGTGACGACCGGCCATTTTGTCGCCGACAGAAAGCTTGCGCTTCATGGCGATGTAGACCTTCACCTGCTTGATGACACCGGGCGCGAGTTCATCGCCCTTCTGAAGCTTGGCGATTCTCTCATTGGTGATCTTGCGCAGCACATCGATCTGGCGAGAAGTCATCTCCTCGATTTCATCGATCTGCTCATTCACCCGCGGGTCTTTGTCCGCGTAGCGAATGCGCTTCAGGTTGCGCGTCGAAATCAATTCAATGGTTTCGCGGTCGAGGATTGCACCCTTCGCCAGCAGGCGCTTGTTGGTCCGCTCGTCGTGCAGATCGGCAAGCACTTCCTTTGCGCCCAGGATTCCTTCCAAACGCTTCAAACGCTCGTCGGTAAGAATTCGAATCTCATCTTCCAGGTTCTTTTCGAGCTTCGCCACCTGATCGGCTTCAATCAGCTTGGCGCGCTCGTCCTTTTCCTGGCCCTTGCGGGAGAAGATGCGCACATCGACGATGGTCCCTTCTACACCCGGAGGACACGTCAGAGAAGCATCGCGAACATCGCCGGCCTTTTCTCCGAAGATGGCGCGCAACAGCTTTTCTTCCGGCGTCAATTGGGTCTCGCCCTTCGGCGTCACTTTACCGACGAGGATGTCGTTGTGCTTGACCTTTGCGCCGATGCGAATGATGCCGCTCTCGTCGAGATCGCGCAGCGCCGACTCGGAAACGTTGGGAATATCGCGCGTAATTTCTTCTGGACCGAGCTTGGTGTCCCGCGCTTCAATCTCATACTCTTCAATGTGCAGTGAGGTGTAATAGTCTTCCCGCACCAGCTTTTCGCTGATCAGGATGGCGTCCTCAAAGTTATAACCGCGCCAGGACATGAAGGCCACCAGCACATTGCGTCCCAGCCCCAACTCGCCCTGCTCCGTGCAAGGTCCGTCGGCGATCACTTGCCCCTTCTGCACCCGCTCGCCTTGACGTACGATCGGCTTCTGGTTGATGCAGGTGTTCTGGTTGGAGCGCTTGAACTTGGTGAGTTGATAGATATCGGAACCCACTTCGCGCGACAACTGCGTCGGGTGATGTTCGCCCTCGACACGCACGATGATGCGCTCGGAATCGACCGAGTCGATGATGCCATGACGCCGCGCCAGCACCACCGCGCCGGAATCGCGCGCCGTGACGCCTTCCATTCCCGTGCCGACAAAGGGGGCCTCGGAAATCAACAATGGCACCGACTGGCGCTGCATGTTGGCGCCCATCAGGGCCCGGTTTGCGTCATCATGCTCCAGGAACGGGACCAGCGAGGCCGCCACCGAGACCAACTGTTTCGGGCTGACGTCCACATAGGTGACTTCGCTGCGATTGACCAGGACGAAGTTGCCCTGACGGCGCGCCGTGACCAGCTCGCGCTTGATGCTGCCCTTTTCGTCGAGTTCGACGTTGGCCTGCGCAATGGTGTAGCGGTCTTCTTCCCATGCCGACAAGTAGAAGCTGAACGGCTGATACTCCATGGGTCGCTTCTTCTCTTTAGTCAACTGATGATTGCGCTTGATGGCGTCGGGCTTTTCCAGATGGTCGCCCACGCGCAGTCCACTATCGCCCGCGTTGACGACCTGTACAAAGTCAAGCAGGAGGCCATCGCGCACGCGGCGGTATGGCGACTCGATAAAGCCATACTCGTTGATCCGCGCAAAGCAGGATAGCGACGAAATCAGGCCGATGTTCGGGCCTTCCGGCGTTTCAATCGGACAGATGCGACCATAGTGCGTCGGATGCACGTCGCGCACTTCAAACCCGGCGCGCTCGCGGCTTAAACCGCCCGGCCCAAGCGCCGACAGACGCCGCTTATGGGTGATTTCCGACAGCGGATTGGTCTGGTCCATGAACTGCGACAACTGTGAACTGCCGAAAAACTCGCGGATTGCCGCCATGACTGGCTTGGCGTTGATCAGATCGTGCGGCATCGCCGTTGACATGTCGGGGTACACGCTCATCTTTTCCTTGATGGCGCGTTCCATGCGGACCAGACCGATGCGGAACTGGTTCTCCATCAACTCGCCGACTGCGCGCACGCGGCGGTTGCCGAGATGATCGATGTCATCCACTACTCCGATGTTCTTGCGCAGCTTCAGCAGGTAGCGAATGGTGGCGTAGAAATCATCCGGGGTCAGCGTGCGATGGTCGAGCGAAGTCGCATCCTGCTTGTCGTACAGCTTGATGTTGAACTTCAGGCGGCCCACACGCGAGAAATCGTACTTCCGCGGATCGAAGAACATGCCTTCAAACAAGGCAGTCGCCGTGTCGAGCGTCGGCGGATCGCCGGGACGCAGCTTGCGATAAATCTCGATGAGCGCTTCTTCCGGCTTATGCACGGTATCGCGGCGCAAAGTGTGCGAGATCACATTGCCCACATCGTCGCGCTCCGGCAAAAATATCTCGATGGCGGTCACGCCGCTTTCGAGGACCTGCATTAGCTTTTCTTTGGTCAGTTCCTGGTTGGCTTCGAGCAATAGATCGCCCGTCGTCGTATCGACCACGTCGGAGGCCGTCATTGCGCCGTCCAGCTCGGAATCTTCAATCTCCACTTCGCTGACCTTGGCCGCTCGCAGGGCCTTCAAAATGCTTGCGGTAATCTTGCGGCCAGAATGGGCAATTTCCTCGCCTTTGACTACCACCGCATGGGCCGGCTTCACGCCAAGCAGGTGCGTGGCTTTTTCTTCGCTATTCAGGGTCCAGTGGAGCTTGCCACCCTTCACCGCAATGGTATCGACGGTGTAGAAGTTCTTCAGAATCTCTTCGTCCGACTTCAAACCCAGCGCGCGAAGGAAAACAGTCCCAAGAAACTTCCGCTTGCGATCGATGCGCACATACAGCGTGTTCTTCTGATCGAATTCGAATTCCACCCACGATCCGCGGTAAGGAATGATCTTGCCCAGAAAATAGGTACGGTTGTTGGCAGTCTCAAAGAACACGCCAGGCGAACGATGCAACTGGCTGACGATGACGCGCTCGGTCCCATTCACCAGGAACGTACCGTTCCTCGTCATCAGAGGGATGTCTCCGAAAAAGACTTCCTGCTCCTTCATGTCGCGGATCGTCTTGACACCGGTATCAGGATTTTTGTCGTAAATCTTCAGGCGAATGGTGACCTTGAGCGGCGCGGAATAGGTCATGCTGCGCTCCTCGCATTCACTCTGGTCGTACTTCAATTGCAGGCCGACTGGATCGCCGCACTTGTTGCAAAAGTCTGGAGTGTTCTTGTTGTACGTGCCGCACTTCTGGCACAGCACGTCGCCAGGATGGAACGGATCGGTAATCACCATGGCGCCACAACTGATGCACGTGGTGCGCAGGTGATGCAGCCCCTTAAGGTGGCCGCATTTGCATTCCCAGTTGCCGATGGAAAAATCGACGAACTCCAATTCAGAAAGATTGCGGAAATCGGTGATGGGGAAAACCGACGCGAATACAGATTGCAGGCCGAGATCGTCGCGCTCGGTCGGCAACTTATCCATCTGCAAAAAACGCTCATACGAGCGGCGCTGCACTTCGATAAGGTTGGGAATCTGAATTTCGGTGGGAATTTTGGAGAAATCGAGACGGCTACGGATCGCGCGCTTCTCGTTCGGCATGCTTCACTCCTGGCTTTTTTGCCTTTGCGGCCCACTCCCGGCGGCAACCCGGGGAGTTGGTTAGGCGGCGCTCTGGCTCATCCACAGAGATTGCACGCCCAGTTCGGTTCGTTTCGTCGAGTTAGTTCCTGGTCAGTTGGTGCGCCTGCTTGTTTGCCAAACCAGCGCATATCGCATGCGCGAAGGTCAGGGTCGCATTCTTGCGTTTGCTGCAAATATTCATTCGATTTCTTCCCAATTAAGCCGGACTTTCAAACCATCTTAAAGACAGCAAACTGCTCGCGAGAGACAATATGTCCCGCGAGCGTCACAACCGGATTGTGCACTGTTCAAGTAGATGAGTTTTTGCTTCCGCCTGCGCTGAATGTTCTTGAGCGCTTTGGTTTGACTTCCGGGGCATATCCGCCAAACGGTTGTTCGACGGTATCCGTTCCATCAGTCCTGTTTAATCAATCAGAGGGCATGCGGGCAAACGTGTTGTCCCATTACAATGGTATCGCACATTCGCCCTACAAGCAAGATGCCAACCGTCACGCACGTCGCTACTTAATTTCCACTCCGGCTCCTGCGTCGGCGAACTTCTTCTTGATCGCCTCCGCCTCTTCCTTCGAAACACCTTCCTTCAAGGTCTTCGGAGCGCCGTCGACAAGGTCCTTCGCTTCCTTCAGGCCAAGCGCGGTCACTTCGCGCACGACCTTGATGGTGCTGATCTTGTTGGTACCGGCATCCTTCAGAATGACCGTGAATTCGGTCTGCTCTTCTGCTGGCGCTGCCACTGCCGCGCCTCCACCGGCCATCATGACCGGCGCTGCCGCCGCTGCTGAGACGCCAAGCCGCTCTTCCAGCTTCTTCACCAGGGCTGCTGCATCCAGCAAAGTCAACCCTACAATCTGCTCTTCAATCTGCTGTAAATCCGCCATGTCCATTCTCCATATCGTTTACAAATCTGAGTTTCAAATCACGCACTGCCGACGGAGCTGCATTCCGCTCCGGTTGCTGCTTGCGCGGTTTCCGTAGTGCCCAGACAGCACCCCAACGCAAATACAGCGGATCTTTTTAAGTTTTCCCGGGCCTTATGCCGGGTGCCCCAGGTTCGTCCGCCGTGGCGGACTAACCTGGGATAGAACCTGCTCCCAAAAAACCTGCGCAGCCCTTACGAGGCTACCGCTTCCACAAACTTCTTCTGCTCGACCGCCTGATGCAAGACCACCGCCACATCGCGACCGACCGCATTCATTACCGTCACCAGACGCTGCGCCGGAGCGTTCATCAGAAACAACAGCTTGGCATAAATCTCTTCCCGGCCGGGCATCGTGGCCAGTTGCTGGATCTCCTTCACCGACAAGACCTTGCCATCGACAATCGCCAGCTTGAAGGTGAACTCGGCATTTTCCTTCACCCACTCGGAAAGGGCCTTGGCCAAAGCCACAGGATCTCCACTGGTATAGGCGACCGAGGAAACGCCCTTGAGACCTTGAAGAGCCTCTTCCACCTTGGTACCCTGAGCGGCACGCGCTGCCAGCTTGTTCTTGACCACGCGATACTTGGCGCCCGCATTCCGCACCACAGTGCGCAAGGCAAAATCCTGCGAAACGGTCAATTTCGCGAATGTGCCCACAATGGCCGTCGTCGAACCCGCCAGCTCTGCTGCCAGCTTTTCAACCTGCTCGGTCTTCCTGGCTCTTGTCAATGCCATATCGATATCCTCTATACCTAGGTGCCCCATGTCTCGCTTTTGAGACACGGGTAGTTTTCTCTACCCAATTACTGTTAAGCTTTGCCGGCGGCGTCCACGACTGCCTGATCCAACTGGATGCCCGGTCCCATGGTCGAACTCAGCGTGATGCCCTTGACATACTTGCCCTTGGCTGCGGAAGGTTTGGCCTTCACCACACTGGTAATCAGCGTAGTCGCGTTTTCAATCAACTTTTCCGGGGTAAACGAAAGCTTTCCCACCGGGGCGTGGATCAATGCGGTCTTGTCGGTGCGGAATTCAATCTTGCCGGCCTTGATCTCTCTGACCGCGGCCGCCACATCCGTCGTCACCGTTCCGGTCTTAGGATTCGGCATCAGACCGCGCGGCCCCAGCACCTTACCCAGACGACCGACAGACTTCATCATGTCCGGGGTGGCAATCAGCGCATCGAAATCCGTCCAGCCCTCTTTTTGGATCTTTTCCACCAGATCGTCGCCGCCGACAAACTCCGCGCCAGCCGCTTCCGCCTCGCGGACTTTTTCCCCCGAGGCAATCACGGCGACGCGCTTGGTCTTCCCCAGGCCGTGCGGCAGAACTACCGTGCCGCGCACCATCTGGTCGGCATGTTTCGGATCGACGCCTAAACGCAGCGTGATCTCCACCGTCTCATCGAACTTGGCATACTTGACCCTTTGAAGAAGCGGGACCGCTTCGGTCAAGGCGTAAGGGCGCGGCTCGACAGCCGTACGCGCCTTCTCAATATTCTTTCCAGACTTTCTCGACATGTTCCCTCAGTCTCCCACCGCACGGACCTAAGCAGCGCTTGTTTTCCGCTGAACCGCTCCGTATTGCTTGTATTCAACTGCTTGTTACGGCATTGCTCGGAGCGGCCGTCCGGCCGTGGTATGGTGACACAACACAAGCATCTGCTATGTGTGTCAAGTGTTATTATCCTGGAACAGTCCGGATAATGCAAATCGAAATAAAACGCAAACCAAGGTGCGCGAATGAGGTAGAATCCGCGACGAGGGATCGTGATGAAAAAACTGCTTCTTTGTTCTGCTCTACTGCTGATCGTCGTCTGTCCTGGCCAAGCAATAGGACGAAAAAAGGATATCCCGTTAGCGCCTCTACCTACGGCGATTACTCAAGCTAAGAAGGCATATCTGCTGAATGGGCAGACCACGTCGAGGTTCCTACCAAGAATGGCAACGAACTGGCATTCGACGACTTGTATGCGGATATGAAGCGCTGGGGTAGGTACGAAGTCGTCGGCTCTCCCTCTGAGGCGGACATCGTTATTGAGCTTCAGTATAGGCCATACTCGAATGGAAACTCATACGGGGTTTACAACCAATATACGAAGACTATGCAAAGCTACGGGCATCATGGGGCGGATTTCGCCTTGGTGATATACGATGCCAAGTCCAAAGAGCAGCTATGGTCAGTCAGCGACGAACCTGGGTCTGCGCTACTCGTAAGCAATCAAAGGAAAGAGGTTGTCAAGTCGATCAACAGGCTCATAAGCAACCTCAAATCCAGGATGTAGCCGGCAACTTAGACGTGCAGCTCTCTCAATCAATTACGGGGGTATCACTGAGTCAAACGCTTTTCTAAAGAGATTTAGTCATGCCGATGAAAAAATCCACCCCATCCCGTGTGACTGGCCTCCGCCTTTTCCTCACTCATTCATAGCTGGAGTTTCCCGGTTTAGCTTTTGAATTGAGATTTTATTCCCATCGCCGTCGTCGAGGCTGTGCGGATGCACTTCACATTCCAGATTGGATTAGCCTGTTCTCTGCCGGAACTCCCCCGGCGTTCTATAGTTCCAGCGAACTATGCGGGCGCTCGCAGGTGTACTCCCGCCAAAACAAAAATCGGCATATAAAAAGGATCTTGATGACTCAGATGGTCTCGACAACCCCTCGAAGCGATTTGGAAGGTTTGCCACTTCCTAGCAATCTTAATCTGCCATTCTTTGCGTATGGGGCATTCAAGCCGAGCGAGTTGGCGCACTCGCAGATCGCATGCTTACTCTCACCGGATCATACGCTGATCGCTGCAACGGTCGATGGGAAGTTATTGTTGAGAGACGGTCTCCCCCTTTTCGATCCACATGGCGGCGAATCGGTGCAAGGTTTTCTACTGCAATTCGCCGCAGAAAAGGTTCATCTCGCGTATCGGAAGATTTGTCAATTCGAACCGAAGGAAATCTACTCTTGGGCCGAGATAGACATTGAATCCCGTAAGGCAAACATTCTGCACGGGAAGAAACTGGACTCCGGCAATCCGGTGCCTCTTGAATCCAATGAATGGACATTTCGAATGGATCCAGTATTTAAGGAGGGGCTTGAGGTCGTCGAGCACATAGCGAACGAATTAACCGATACCCCCTTCAAAAGCGATCCGTATGGATTAGATTGGAATCGCTTTTTTCGAATTCAGGCGGCCTACCTTCTATTGTGGTCAGCCATGGAACGGTTCTGCTCGTTCGCGTACGGGCCGGCACTGGAACCTATGAAGAAGATCAGGGCACTTGACTGCGATCCTCGTTTCCGCGCCGCCTTCAAAGAGCATGTCAAGGAACAAAAGAAGGTTTTCGATAGCAGGAACCCCAAAACGAAGATCGTGGTCGATCCCGCTCAAGTTAACCTAGAAAACTCCAAATGCCCTTGCCGCGCCGCTGAGTTCTATTACCAAGTACGCAACAACCTGTCGCATCGGGGCAAAGGAGCCTGGCAAGACGGTGAGATGGTTAGACAATCATTGCACGAGCTCTTGGCGATCTTCAGAAGCATGCTGAATGAGACTCCAATCGTGACGCCTTCGGGTAGATGGTGAGCTCCCGGCGTCATCTATGGAGATGCGTGGGACGTCGATTATGTGAACTATCACTGAGGCAGCTCCGATCAAGTCTGGTTTGTATCAGGGCGCGGCTTTCCGCCGCGGCGGATGCCGCAATTGGATGAAAATCCATAGGACTTTAGCCCCCGAGCGGACTGTTACTCACGCACCGCATTGAAAGAAGCTTTCGCCATGCCGGTGAAAAATCCATCCACCCCGGCGGCCTTGTGATGCGCCAGTGCATTGCGCCGTTTGGCCTGACGATTACCCGCGCCGCCGCCGCGCTGGGTGTGGCCCGCACGACTTTGTCCGAGCTTGTCAATGAAAAGCGCGGGATTTCGCCAGAGATGGCGGTGCGCTTGTCCAAAGTCTTCGGCGGCAGCGCGGAAAGCTGGCTGACGCAGCAGGCGCACTACGATCTCGCCCAAGTCCGCACCAACCGCATCAAGCTCAAACGGCTGGAGCGCGCGTAAAAAAAGTCGCTCTACGCCCAGGAACGCGACACGGAGAAGAACCGCGAAAAGCGGGAAGCGTTCCTGCAACGTGTCAGGCCATCGCGGACGCCCTCCCGCAGATCGCTCCCACCAACGCCCTGGCTTGGTTCCGATTCTGCAACTATAGGGTACAGCTATCTTGAATCCGCTATAGCGTAACCCGCACCCACTCAGGGAGTGAAGTATATAAACCAGATCGGCATATAAACCAGAATCGGCATAGGGGGGAGAGTCGCCTCTCCTCCCCTGCCACACCACCGTACATGCGGGTCCGCATACGGCGGTTCGGTAGATTGAGCTACGTTCCAGCGAACAGCCTGGGAAGTCCAA
>JAKAYS010000009.1 GCA_021826695.1 Acidobacteriota bacterium
AGAGGAAGCCGCGCCCGGGGGGGAATTTTTTCTGGAACCAGAGGAACTTAAGATTGCCATAGGTCAAATCGGAATCGGCAGGTTAGCTCCAGTCCCAGGGCCCAATCCATCGGTTAGATGACTTGCATCGGATGTAATTCCTGTTTCTTTCTATATCTGAATGAGCGAGGATAAGGGATGCCACAAGCGAGCTTCCAGGGATTGCGTGTCCTTTCACTCGAAAGCAGGCGCGCCAATGAGATCGCCAAGCTGATTCGGATGTATGGGGGTGAGCCTACGGTGGCCCCCGCCCTGCGGGAAGTCCCTCTCGCGTCCAATCGGGAAGCACTTGACTTTGCCGCGTCACTGATGCGTGGCGAGTTCGATCTGGTCATCTTTCTGACCGGCTCCGGTATCCGTTGTCTGATGAACATCGTACAGGCGGAGTATGACCGGGATACTTTTCTGACAGCGCTTCGGGGAGTGAAGATTGCATCCCGGGGGCCCAAACCCTCTGCTGTTTTGCGGGAATTCCATGTCCCGGTCACTGTCACCGCGCCTGAACCCTGTACCTGGCGAGAGCTGATTGGCGCGATGGAAAGCGAAATCGGTCAGGGTTTCAACGGTCTACGCATTGCGATACAGGAGTATGGCGCTCCAAACCCAGACTTACTGGCTGCGTTGAAGGGACGCGATTGCATCGTGACCCGCGTGCCCGTCTACCAGTGGGCGCTCCCGGAGGACCTAAGCCTGCTCCGTGAATGTATCCATGCAATTGCCGAGCGGCGAGTCGACGTTGTTCTCTTTATGACTGCCGTCCAGGTGGCCCATCTGTGGCAGGTTGCCGAACAGATGCATTGCCTGGAAGAGATGCTTGACGGACTCAATGCCACCGTTGTAGTTTCCATAGGACCCAGTACATCAGAGGAGTTGCGCCGGCACGGAGTATTGCCGGATTATGAACCCTCCCATCCAAAGATGGGTTTTCTCGTCAATGAGGCAGCGCAGCGTGCCGCCAAGCTGCTCGAAGGCAAACGGTCAGGCCATGCGCTTAAAAAACTGCCCCCGCAACAGGTGGCTTCTTCCAGCCCAATGGCCCGAGACCATGCCGTGGGCAAGACAGCTTACGAACTTCGACACAAGAAGAAAGATCCTACAGATATCGAGTTCCTGCACGCCATCGGCAGCCGCATGGCCGCTGCCGACCCGTTCCACGCGGTGCTGGAACACATCGTCGATTTTGTCTCTACCCTGGTGATGTGCGATTCGTGCTTCATCTATGTATTGGAGAAGGACCGGCTCGTCCTTCGCGCATCGAAAAATCCCCATGCGGACATAGTGGACCATCTTGGGCTGCGTCTGGGGCAAGGCATTACCGGTTGGGTCGGCCAACACCGCGAGCCTGTGGCCATCGCCATGAACGCGTTGAAGGACCCTCGCTTCAAAATCTTCAAAGACCTGCCGGAAGACCTTTTTGAAGCGTTTCTCTCTGTTCCCATCCTCTGTCGCGGAAAATTGGTCGGAGTTATCAATGTGCAGCACCGGCAACCGTACCACCACACCCCGCGCGAGGTGCAGATGATCTCGACCATTGGATTTCTGGTTGGCGGGGAGATCGAGATGGCGCGGTTGGAAAGCGAGAAGCTGAACCTCTCCGACCAATTGGAGACGCGCAAGCATGTGGAGCGCGCCAAAGGGATCCTACAGCGCGAGTTCGGCCTCAATGAAGAAGACGCCTACAAAACGATGCAGAAAGAAAGCCGCCAGCGGCGTAAAACGATGCGCGATATTGCCGAGGCAATCATCTTGAACGAAGAGCTTCGCCGCGACCAGTCTGCCAGAAAGCAATAGCGATGTGCCTGTGCTCGCATCTGCGCGGCAAACAAAAAACAATAGGTGAGGGTTGTATTGACCGCTGAGAAAGGCAAGGTGTATCTGGTGGGCGCAGGGCCGGGCGATCCGGAACAACTGACCGTGCGCGCGCTTCGGCTCCTCTCGTCTGCCGATTTCATTTTTCATGACGATCTTGTCCCATCACAGATTCTCTCGTTGGCCCGCAGCGATGCCGAGATTGCCAGCGTCGGCAAGCGCTGCGGCAGAAAATCGATCTCGCAGGATGAAATCAATGCTGCGTTGGTCCGCGAGGCAAGAGAGGGCCACAGCGTCGTGCGCCTCAAGAGTGGCGACCCGTTGCTTTTTGGCCGCGCCGCGGAAGAGATCGAAGCGCTGCGGACAGCGTGCGTTCCCTTCGAAGTGGCTCCCGGCATCAGCGCGGCCTTCGCAGCGGCTGCTGCGCTCCAAACCCCGCTCACAGATCGTCGTTTGGCGTCGAAGGTAATCTTCCTGACGGCGCATCGCGCAGAACACTTCATTGCGCCTATGTGGAGTGGCGAATTGCCGGAGGACGCGACCCTCGCCATCTATATGCCGGGAGCAGACTATGGCCGGCTTGGGAGCGAATTGATGGCGTGTGGACTGCCCTGCAAAATGCCTGCCATGATCGTCTCGCACATTGGTTTGCCCGGTCAGCGCATTCAACAGAGCACGTTGTCCCAGCTTTTTCGGGTGGACACTCTTCCCGCACCAGCGCTCTTGCTGGTCGGCTGGGCAGTCGCCACCAACATTACCCTCATCCAGAACGAGAGTCTATGTGCAACTCCAATGCACGACAGAATATCGGATTCCAGCCCCGATGCCATGGTTTGAACAGTAGCGATGGATCTTCTTAAGGACGATGCATCGCAGTCGTGCCCTCTGAATGAATTTGAGCGAAGCAAAAGAAGCCCGTTGTGAAGAGGGCAAAGTGAGGGAGCATCGGTTGCGCGGGGGCAATTTCCATCTGAAAAATCGACGCTTGCGCAGTGGCAAAATTAGTTTTACATTCGCACTATCTGTAACAAGTGTTACAAGATCGCCAAGGGTTTTTTCCAATAACAGGAGTGTGAGATAGATATATGGGCACGCAACCACCATTGATGACTCGTGTAAAGGTAGACCATGCCAAACGCAGCAATGACTCGGACGTTGCCGTGCTGCGCTTTTCCGGCGATATTACAGGCACCTCCAACGATGCCGTTTTCAAGGCATATCGGAAGATTCCCGCAGGCGCCAGCAAGCTGGTCTTCGATTTCTCGAAGGTCGAATACATCAATTCCAGCGGTATCGCCCTGGTGATTGAGCTGCTGATGGCAGCCAAGAAGGACAACCGTACCATTCAGAGCTTTGGCCTGTCGCCCCACTTTCAAAAGGTTTTTGTCATGGTCGGCCTGAACCAATACACGCACCAGCATCCGGATGAGGCTTCGGCCTGCGCCGCTTTCGATTGAGCCACTGCTTCTCGCCCTTACAGTTGTGGCGCAGAGCCAGCCAGACACGACGGCGCAACAGCAGGAAGCACGCAACCATTCGCATGGAAACCAGAAACTTCCATTAGGACGTTTGTAAAAAATATTTGAAACTACCGCGAAATCGGTCGCGCGAAATCACCGGCAGGCCGATTCGAGAGACGTGGGTAATGGCCGTTTTTCACGCGAAGGAGAAATTAATAGAAGCTTACGAACTGGATGTAGAAATCTTGTCATAGACGAGCTTTGCCGCCGCTATATCTTCTACCGCAATGCCAACCGACTTAAAAACGATCGGCCCATTCTTCTTCTGAAATTCTGCGCCTGCCAGCAACTCTCCGATTTCGGCGGTCACCTGGGCGCGTGAAAGAAGGATGTCCCCAGGTTCTCGCTGGGCAGCCTCGCGGGACTCCACCACCACGGAACCACGCATCGCCTCTTCATCAAGTTCGCGGCGATCCGGTGTGACCGCACCGACCGCGCACACCAAGGCATCCTGCTTCAGCCATTTTCCGAAGAGAATCGGCTCTGGGGAGCTCGTGACGGTCAGGACCACATCGGCCCCAGCCACTGCTTCCTTAGCTGTCGTCACGCGGGCCCCAATTTCGGTGGCGAACCTTTGTGCATTGTCTCGTGAACGACTCCAGACCCGAATTTCCTGGAATGATCGGACACGAGACAGGGCTGCGACATGCGCGCGCGCCTGCACTCCGCTGCCAAGAATGGCGAGCACACTCGCCTGAGGATGGGCGAGTAGGTCAGCCGCCACCGCAGACACCGCAGCGGTCCGCATCTCCGTTATCAGCCGTCCATCCATGACCGCCAATGGCTCCCCAGTATTGGAACGGAAGAGCTGAATGGTCGCCAGATGGGTGGGTTTTTGAAGGTCAACGTTTTTTGGATAGAAAGTGACCATCTTTGCGCCCATCACATTGCCGTATACCGCAGGCATGACAGCGAACCAGCCAGAATAAGCGGAGACCTGCATGACGGTTCGCAAAGGCTGGATCACTCGACCGGCGGAAAAATCAATCAGCGCCCGCCGGATCGCAGGAATAAGGTCGTCATAGGAGAGCACTGCGCGGACCCGATCTTCATTGAGGACCATCAGCTTGTCGCCCAACATATAGGTTCCTCAAAATTTTCTACTTCAGCAAAGGGAGCTCCAGGTGTATGCTCCTCAAGACGATGCGGCCACGATAGAAGCCGCAAGAAATATATCTATCCTGAAGTTGCATAAAGCCCGCTTCAACTCGATGCCAATTCTTTCGCTCGTTGCGCCGCGCGCATCACGGCTTTGATCAACGTTACGCGCAGGCCGCCTTCTTCCAGTTCCAGAATGCCGTCGATGGTGCAACCAGCCGGCGTGGTAACGGCGTCTTTCAATAGCGCGGGGTGGCTTCCTGTTTCGAGCACCATCGTAGCCGCGCCGAGCGTGGTCTGCGCCGCCAGCAGTGTGGCAATGTCACGCGGCAGACCTACCTTGACGCCTGCTTCGGCGAGCGATTCCAGAATGATGTAGACGTAGGCGGGACCGCTGGCGGAAAGTCCCGTGACGGCGTCCATGTGTTTTTCATCCACAGTGACGGTGCGGCCCACGCTTGCGAACATGCGCTCGGCCAGCGCAAGTTGGTCCGCAGAGACAAATTTTCCCTTGCACAGCGCCGTTGCGCCGCAGCCGACGAGAGACGGCGTGTTCGGCATGGCGCGAACCACCGCGAGGTCCACTCCAGCGGCTTGCTCGATGGCGCTTGTTTTGACCGAGGCGGCGAATGAGACGATCATTTTTTTCGCCGAAAGAACAGGACGAATTTGTTCCAACACTTCCGGAATCGTCTGCGGCTTGACCCCAAGAAGTATCAAATCGCTCTGGCGCGCGGCTTCTAAGTTATCGGTCGTGACGGAAACGCCCCATTGCGCGGCGAGAGATTCGCAGCGAGCGGCATGATGCACGGTCGCGCAGATATTTTCCGGACGGAACAACTGGTTCTTCAAAAATGCTTGCAGCAGAATGCCGCCCATTTTACCCGCGCCCAGCAGGGCGACTTTTGTATCGAATGTTTGCTGTGCCATGAATTTAATTTCCTTTAGACTTCGGTGTGAAAAAAAGGCTTGTCATTCTTTGCTGCGCTCAGATGGGATGAAAGAAGGCGTACCTTCCCGACATGTACTCGAAGCACAAAAACCACAGAGAGGAAGGTACGCGATGACGATTCACATAGGAGTAGATCTTCACCAGAGATTTTGTTATATGACGGCGGTAAATGCAAGCGGGCGAAAGTTGCGGCAGGGGCAGGTGGCGAAAATCGCCCTGGCGCATAAGCTGTTGACCGCCGTCAGAGCGCTGCTCCGCCACGGCGTATGTTTCGACGAGAGTGTGTTTGCCCGCGGCTGAATGATGCTGGCGGCTGCGGAATAGTTGAAGGTTGTACCCCAGGTGTTTGCGGCGGTTGCAAGGAGGACATGAGTAGAAGTCTGTCGGCAACTATTCGCAAATTACCTCTGGGCAGGTGCGCCTTCTTTCATAGAAGAATGACACACGTAAGATTCGTATCCCCGCCGCGCGTTTATTCCCCCAACAAAAAATGGCGGATCGAATGCGCTCGCCCTGTGACAGGGTCACACTCAATCAGAGTGGCGCTCATCTTGGGATTTTTCTTGGCCGCTTCAAACTTTGCTGGCATGCCGTACAGGAAGCGCTCCAGCACTTGTTCGACTTCCACTCCAATCACGCTGTCGTAAGGCCCGCTCATGCCGACATCGGTTTGAAACGCGGTGCCATTCGGCAGCACGCGCGCATCCGCCGTGGGTACGTGCGTATGCGTGCCCAGCACCGCCGTTACCCGCCCGTCGAGATACCATCCCAGCGCCACTTTTTCCGACGTGGCCTCAGCGTGAAAATCGACGAGAATGACTTTCGCTTTCAAGCTTGAGAGAATGGCGTCCGCTGCGCGAAATGGGTCATCGCAGGCGCCCATGAAAACGCGCCCCTGCAAATTGATGACAGCGTACAGCGTTCCATCCGCCAGCTTGCCTTCGTAGACCCCATGGCCCGGCGTGCGCGGCGCGTAGTTGGCCGGACGCAGCAGGCGGCGAGGCTGTTCGTGGCTGTCCGCAGGCACAGACTGCATCCAGTCGATGATTTCGCGCTTGTCCCAAACATGGTTGCCTGTCGTCAACACATGCGCGCCGAGCGCAAAAAGCTCGTCGGCAATGCCAGGCGTCACACCGAAGCCGCCCGCTGCGTTCTCCGCATTGATGACGACGAGATCGACCGCATGGGTCTCCAGCACATGATGCAGATGCGCGTGGACGATCTTGCGTCCGGCACTGCCAAAAACATCGCCAACAAAAAGTATCCGCAAAAACTTGGTCGCTCCCGTGTAAAAACTCGATGGTAGCATTCCACGGCGTCGGTGCTGTTCGTTAACAGAGAAATTGTGATAGCTTGGGGCACAGACCGGTTCTCCTGATGCGATCGATTGCCGAGATACCGTTCGTGCAGCCTTTCTTTTACGGAAAGGCTGCGGGCAGTTCATTTTCCTTACATACATTTTCAGGAGAACCGGTCATGGCGGCCAATCTGCGGTTTTCTACCGGAATTGAAGCGCTGGCGCTGATGGCGACAGAGCCAGAAAAGTATCGCACGTCGCAGGCGCTCGCGACCGTCCTCGCGACCAACCCCGTAGTCGTGCGGCGATTGTTGTCCGCACTCAGCCGCGCCGGACTTGTCACCAGCGTGAAGGGTCCCGCTGGCGGTTCGCGGCTGGCGAAGAGCGCCAAACAAATCACGCTGCGCGATATCTATCGCGCGCTCGATTCCGGCGACCTGCTGCATCGCGGAAAGCATGAGTCCGAAGAAACGCGCGACCTGCGCAAGGCCATGCAAAGCGTCTTCAAAAAAGCGCAAAAGCGTTTTGAAGAGGAGCTGGATTCCACCACGCTGAACCAGCTCATCAAAAAATCTGGCAGGAAAGTCGCGAAGGCCGCTCCGGAAACCGCCGCCGAAAGCCCTATAGCGAATGCCGGTCGTCCCGCGCCGGGTCCCAGTTCGCTCGGATAGTGGAACGATCAGTTGTGATGCTGGGCCACACGTAGAGGACCTTGCGTTTCCGGCCAACCGCAAGATCCCTATGCAGCAAGTGGGGGAGTCATTCTGAACCCTTCGGTCGCCGCGGCGACCTCAGGGTAAACTTCGTGAAGAATCCAGAGAATATTCGCGCGGTAAGCGCCGCCATTGCCCTCGGGTTCTTCCCCTTCACTTTGTTCAGGGTCAGAATGACTCCGAACGGGGGCATCTTCACCAAGGGGAAGTTTGCAGTCCGTGGCTGAAAACAGATTTCAGCGCGTGCTGGCCAGTTCCTGCGGCTGCGAGGCCCCATAGCGGGTCTGCACGTATTCATCCAGAATCTTGGTGAACTCCTGCACAATATGGTCGCCGCGCAGCGTCAGCAATAGACGGCCATCGACGTAGACGGGGGCAACCGGGTCCTCAAACGTACCGGGCAGGGAAATACCTATGTTGGCGTGTTTGGACTCGCCGGGGCCGTTGACGACGCAGCCCATCACGGCCAGCTTGAGTTCTTCCACACCGGGATATTTTTCGCGCCAGACCGGCATCGACTCGCGGACATGGCCTTGAATTTGCTGCGCGAGTTCCTGGAAGAATGTGCTCGTTGTGCGCCCGCAGCCGGGGCAGGCCGTCACCTGCGGCGTAAAGCTGCGAATGCCGAGCGACTGCAAAATCTGCTGCGCGGTCAGCACCTCTTCCGTGCGGTCGCCGTTCGGCTTAGGCGTCAGGCTGACGCGAATGGTGTCGCCGATGCCAGCCAGCAGCAGCGGCGTCAGTCCGGCGGTCGAGGCGACAATGCCTTTCATCCCCATGCCAGCTTCCGTCAGGCCGAGATGCAGCGCGTAGTCGCAGCGCGCAGCCAGCATCCGGTACACGTCGATCAGGTCATGCACGCCGCTCACTTTGGCACTCAGAATGATCTGGTCGTGGCGCAGGCCGTATCGCTCGGCGGCGGCCGCGGAGTCGAGCGCGCTTACCAGCATGGCTTCGATCATCACATCGCGCGCCTCTCTCGGCTGGGCGAGCTTCGCATTTTCATCCATCATGCGGGTCAGCAGGGCTTGGTCGAGCGATCCCCAGTTGACGCCGATGCGCACCGGCTTCTGGTTTTCCACCGCGCATTCGATCATGGTGCGGAAGTTTTCATCGTCCTTGCGACCGATGGAGCAGTTGCCGGGGTTGATGCGATACTTTGCCAGCGCGCGGGCGCACTCCGGATACTTTTTCAGCAACTGGTGCCCGTTGTAATGGAAGTCGCCGACAATGGGCACATGGATGTCCCGCTTGGCCAGGGCTTCGACCACATGCGGCACAGCTTTGGCGGCGTCGTCGTTATTGACGGTGACGCGGACGATCTCCGAACCGGCGCGGTGCAGGGCGGCCACCTGCTCGACGGTTGAGGCAACGTCGGCGGTGTCCGTGTTCGTCATGGACTGCACAACAACTGGGGCATCGGAGCCAATGCGAACGTTGCCAATCAGGACAGTAGGGGTCTTTCTGCGGAAGGTTTCTGGCATATGCGTATCCAGCTATAAGTTTACATCGGAGGGTGTCGGGACCGTCCGCTGTAAGCCTGTCTGACGCAGTACAAGGCCGCATCTCGTTGTTGGAAACTTGTCTGCTATGTCTATTGAGAAAATATAGTTCCCAGCGGGTCCGTTGCAGATATGGGGGTTTCCTGTTAGGTTAACGAGGGTCGGCATTCCCCGGGCATCTATACTGCCGTAAGAGTCTGTGAGACGAGTGAGTCTTCAATGAAACAAACGCAACCCAAAAAGAAAACCACTGTGATGCCTCGTATTCTGGCGGGCAAAACCACTGTCAGTTCCGACCCAGCGCGGAAGCAACGCATCCAGCAATATGAGATGGCGGTCCGTTTGATGCGGGAAGGCAAGTATGAGAAAGCGAAGGCTTCGTTGCAGGCTTTGCTCACTTCCGATGTGGGAGAAATGGTGGACCGTGTCCGCGTGCATTTGACAGCATGTCAGCGACAACTGGAGAAAAACAACATTACTTTTCACAGCCCAGAGGAGCAGTACGACTACGCAATTTCGCTACTCAACACTGGCAATTATGAAGACGCTCGCGAGCAATTGCAGATGATCCTGAAAGAGCATCCGGCAGCGGATTATGCGCACTACGGTCTGGCTGTAATGTATAGCCTGACCGGTCGCGCGGAGGACTGCCTGGAACAGCTCAGTCGCGCCATTGAATTGAATTCCCAGAACCGCATTCAGGCGCGTCTGGATTCAGATTTTCAGGAAATGTTCGATGATCCACGCTTCACAGAGCTGCTGTATCCTGAGATTCTGTAATCTTCCACTGGAAATAAATCCAGATCGTCAACTGTAAGAACGGAATTGCTGTCGGTATGATGAGTGAAGGCATTCACTACATCCCAGCCAGCGGCTTACGCGCGACCGTTCGACCCCGCTGGCGGCTCGAGAGTTGGTAATTCTTGGGAAAGTTGCATCCGTCCAGCGCGATCCCACTTCGTGAGCAACCCATTCCTGCGGCTGATACTGATGTTTCTTGCCTGCGGGTAGCGGCCATCGGCGGCGGGACTGGCCTTTCCACTCTGCTCCGTGGACTGAAACGGCATACCCAGTCGCCGACCCACGCTTTGCGCCCCACCGAAATCGATGCGGGCCTACCGGCTGTTATTTCCGACCTTACCGCAATTGTTACCGTCACGGATGACGGCGGGTCCAGCGGACGCCTGCGTAAAGACTTGAACATTCTGCCGCCCGGAGATTTGCGCAACTGCATGGTCGCGCTTTCTGAGGACGAGCATCTGCTCTCGCGACTCTTTCAGTATCGCTTCGAGTCGGGCGAAGGGCTTGAAGGACATAGCTTCGGCAATCTGTTCCTTGCGGGTCTGACCGCCGTGACCGGCGACTTCGCTCTGGCGGTGAAGACTTCCTCGCAAATTCTGGCAACGCGCGGGCATTTATATCCAGCGACAAATTCGAACGTCACTCTGGCTGCCCGCATGGACGATGGTTCGCTGGTGCTCGGGGAAACCAACATTACCGCTAGCAAACGGCGTATTGTCCGCCTGATGCTGGAGCCGGAACATGCGTCCGCATTGCCGGAGGCGATTGAGGCCATTCTCCGCGCCGACATGGTCACGCTCGGTCCCGGATCGTTGTATACCAGCCTGATTACAAATTTATTGGTGGAGGGCATTGCGGACGCTTTGGTGGCCGCGCAAGGGCTGCGCGTCTTCGTCTGCAATTTGATGACACAGGCGAATGAGAGCGTCCACCTGACCGCCTCCCAGCATATTGAGCGCATCTACGAGCACGCTGGTGGAGCCATCTTCGACTACGCGCTGATCAACACGGCCCCGGTTCCTGAGGCTGCGCGCGTACGCTATGCTGCCGAAGGCGCAGAACAGATACTTGCCGACATCGAGCAGATTGAAAAGCTGGGGGTCTGCTGCATTCAAGGAGATTATCTCCACGCCGAAGGCGTGTTGCGGCATGACTACGAACGGGTCACTGCGGCCTTATTGGATCTGGGTTTGCATCATCGCAGACCCACTCAGTCCAGCCTTAGTTCAGCCATAGTCCAACCTTAGACAGCCTTTAGATACAATCAAACGCGAGGTACTAATGATGCCGACACTTGCGCTTGTACTCTTCCTGCTGACGTCCACTCCGAAAACGCCAGCCCACGCATCCACCGATGTTTTCGCTCCAATCGCACGCTATCAGGGGGCCTGGCGAGCGGCGCCCTCGATGTCCGGCTCCGGCGCGGATACGATTTCCAACCAGTGTCACAGGTTCAGCGAATATTTTGTCTGTCAGTTGACCGTCAATGGAAAAGTGGGCGCGCTGGTGGTCTACGTCTCCGCTGGGACTGCCGGGAATTATTACACTCAGGCCATCCTGCCCCAAGACAACGCCACGGGCATAGTCGATCTGCGGATTGAGGGCGGACTCTGGACGTTTTCCAGCAAAGAAACGGAGAACGGCATAACCACCTACTATCGCACCACCAACGATTGGCGCGGCAACGACCATATCCATTTTGAGGTCGCCCATTCCACCGACGGCAACACCTGGGTGGTCGATCACAAAGGCGACGAGACCCGCATGGCTGCAAAGTAATTCCTTCGGGCCCAGCGGAAAAGCGATCGATGTCTATTTTGAAGAGAATGCTACAACCTTGTATGCCATGCCAAGGTATACATGTCCATCGACGACAGTAGGGACCTCCCATGTGACGGTGCTGCCAAGCATGGGGCTGATATAAAGAGCTTTACTCATATTCGTCGCATCGTAGGCCCGCAGTGTTTGCGACACGCCGTCCACAGCCCACACAATTGCGTTGGAAGTTTCGTTGGCGGAAACCACGGGCTGCGCCCCAGGGTAGGAATACCGAAAACTGCTTTGAGACAACGGCGCTGACGATAGCAGCCCAGTGGTCGTGCTGAGAGAAAACATCTTCAATACGTCATAGTATCCGATGAAATAAACGTAATGGTTCCAGTATGCCGGGGTGGAGAAGCAGGCTTGATGCGTAGGGCCCTGGCCAATACCCGCCAGCTCTTGAATCACGTTGTCACTGGTCGTGCCGATCTCTCCAAGATGCTCTGCGTTCAGTAGGTAAACGGGGCTTGGCTTGCCACAGATGACGACTTCGTCAGGGAAAGGACCGGTCTGTTGGGGAACCAGAAGCGGCCCCCCCGCTCCCAAATCCTTATCTGTGGAATCCAGCGTGGCCTGGTCATAGGGCGTAAAGTAATCCAACACCTGTAGCATAGAGTCCAGCTTGACAACGCTGTCTCCAAAGTTCGTTGTCCCGTTCCAGGTTCCATTCCCAGTCGATATATATACATTTCCATCCTGGTCGGCGGATGGGGCCGCGCTCGACATCCAGATGCCCCCATCCGAGCCGCTCGGCGTGTCGTTGAACGAGGCCACCTGGGCAAACGTATTGGCGTCATAGGCGATCAGGAACCCGTGATAGGGAGGACGGTCGCTGAAGCTGCCAAAGGCCACATATACTTTGCCATTGGACAGCAGCAGTCCGGGTCTCTGCATCTGGTGTACGCTGGCAAAGCCTGTGTCCGAAATGACGACCGGGCTGCCAGGTTGCTCACTCCCTGTAATTACATCCAGAGCGTGAAGCCGATGAACGAAGGTCGTGCCGCCGTTCTCACTGGTCATCGCGACGACGTATAGGGTATTGGTCGCGGCATCGATCACTGGAGTTCCCAAAATTCCTACCGACATTTTGTAGCTTATGGATGCGGCGCTGACTGATGTCACTCCTGCGGAAAGAAAGCTGATCTTCCAAAGCACAGCGCCGTTGTTGGCGTCCAACGCGTACACGCTGTCGTTGGAAGTTGCGATGAAAAGCGCGTTGTGCGGCGCGCCGCCAATGGAAAGACCGCTCATGTATAGCGGTTGGCCCCACACCGCTCCATCGGGAGTCATGGTCCAACTTACGCCGAAATGCGTGGAGTTCACATTTGCAGGAGTAAGCACGGTTTCCTGGGGCTGAAGGCCGGTGCGCCCGTTGTCATTTTTCCACGTCAGGTAGTTGAGCGCGCCAACTGCTGCGGTGACTGTGTCGGTCGCTTGTGCTGTGTATTGGGTCCCGCTCGATGCGGTCGCAAGAATGGTACAAGCACCGGCGGTTCCCGGCGCGGTAAACAGTCCAGCCGCATCGATGGAGCCGCACGAACTGCTCCAACTGACTGCAATGTTCGCAGTGAACTGCTGGGTAGCAAGTGGGCTGGTGGTAGGCGAGACGGGCGTGATGGTAATGGGCGAAACGATATCGGCCAAGGCTGAGGCTGTCTGACCGCCGCTGGTTGCCGTGGCCGTAATGGTGCAATTTTCAGCGATCAACGGGGCCGTAAATAGCCCAACGCTTGAAATTGTCCCGCAAATTGCGCTCCAGCCTGCTGCGGCGCTGGAAACAAATTGTTCCGTTGCTCCCTCCGTCACTGTCGCTTGTGTCGGCGTGACTGTGAAAGTAGTCGTAGGCGGCGAAAGGATCTTGTCATAGCCATAGACTGTATATTTAGTGCCGCTCAAAGCAATCCCCTCAATTGTGCAGTAGGTCCCTACAGGTGCTGAGGCTGTGTAGAGTCCCGTCGAGGTGATGGTTCCGCACCGGGCTGTCCAGTCCACAGGAATGCTGGAGGTGAACTGCTGCTGCTGCCCTTGCGGGGTCTGGGCCGCAGTCGGAGTCATAACGATGGGCGAGACGATAGTGACGACCGTGGAGGCGCTTCCGCTGCTCGCCGTTGCGGTCACAGTGCAATGGCCAGGATAAAGCGGCGCATGAAAAAGGCCACCAGTAGAGACGGAGGCGCAACTGGTTTTCCATGTTGCCGCTACGCTCGATGAAAATTGCTGGCTGGCTCCCTCTGAAACAATAGGATTGGTTGGGGAAATGGTCATGGCGCTTGCGTTGGAGAGAGAGAATAAGAACGCAGCAACAACGGCAGGACTTAGACACAAGGATGAAAGGCGCATAGATATCCCCCAGCCTCTGGCGGGCTCGCCAGAGCTTACTGTGGAAGCTTGCACATTTAAGGGGGGAGGGGACTAGGCCAATGGGGAAACGCGGCCCGAAAAGTGGCGAGAATTTAGTTCTCTTTTGTAGATAGTAGATATATGAATGGCTGACTGAATGTACCACATACTTAAGACAATCATCGTATTTTTTTCTTAACAGAGAAGATACTGTCGATCTTTCAAGAAACGCGCTAAAAGTGAGGTAGTACAGCTATATTTTTCGTTTCTTTTACTTTTTGCGTTCTCCGGTAGCCTGACTTGCGTATATGCAGGTAGAGGGAAAATTGCTTGGGGGAAATCGGATTGAGATCGGCGCACCCCAAATCGTTCGCGTCATCGGCGAGACCCTCCTCGCAAGAGTTCCGCGAACTTGTCGAAGCGCATCAGTCCCGCGTCTTCAGCATCGCATTTCGCATTCTGGAGGACCGCTGGACAGCGGAAGAGGTAGCGCAGGATGTCTTCCTCGCCTTATATAAGAACCTGGATCGCCTGGAGTCGGAGGAGCATGTGCTTGCCTGGCTGCGCCGTGTCACGGTCCATCGTGCTATCGATGCCCACCGACACCGCGCCAGCCGCGTGGATTTTACCGCCGAAGAGTTTTGCGAAGAAAGGACCATCGTTGCCAGCGAGATCGATGCATCCCCGTCCATAGCATCCAGGCGTGTCGAGTATCTCATTGCAACCTTGTCGCCAACGCAGCGCGCCATCCTTCTGCTTCGGTATCAGGAAGACATGCTACCAACGGAAATCGCCACAACGCTTGCCATGCCGCTGGGCACAGTGAAAAGCCATTTGCAGCGCGCGCTGAAATTGTTACGCGCCAAAGCTGCACGATTGCAAAAGGAGGTTGCGCATGGTTGATTTTAGGAAATCCGCGAAGCGCCGACAGAACGATGCATCGGAAATCGATGATCGAAGCGCGGCGGACGAAGCCCTGTTCGAGCAGGAGCTACGCAATGTGCTGCGTCCTCTTGTGGCTCCGGAAGGCTTTGCGGATCGGGTGGTTGCGCGAGCGCGGGAGATATCGCTTCAACCCGTTCATTCATTCTCAACCCGGCGGCCAATTTTCCGCTGGGCTGTAGCTGCGGTCCTGCTACTGACAATTGCATCCGGCGGCTATCTGGAGCACCAGCGAGCAAGACGCATTGCCGGAGAACATGCGCGCCAGCAGGTTTTGCTGGCGCTGCGTATCACGAGCACTACTTTGCAAGATGTTCGAAACAAAGTGGACAGTAATCCCTCAAATTAAAGGAGATCGATCATGATCGGAAATATTGTCAGACAGCGCCATTTCGTTCGCCGCCTCGGATTGCTTTTTGCCAGCGGCCTCCTGACGGCGCTTCCTATTGTGGCCCAGGACATGCAACCGAATTTTCCCGTCACTCTGGACAAGAAGCTGGCTGCGCGGGCAGCCAATGTACATGAGGTGACTTTGAACAAAAATATGCTCGAATTTGCCAGCCAGTTCCTGAGCAATATGCAGTCGGGCGATGTACAGGCGCAGCACTTGATCCAGAAACTGAATGGCATTTACGTGCGCGAGTACGACTTCGCCGAACCCGGCCAGTACACCGCCGAGGACCTGCAAACCATTCGCAAGCAATTTTCCGGTCCGGAGTGGAACCCGATGGTGCGTGTCCATTCCAGCAAAGGCGGCGAAGGCGATACCGACGTCTATGTCCAACTGGTCAATGGAGTGATCCAGGGAATGTTCGTTCTCGATGCTAAGGCGCGAAAGCTGGATTTTGTCTACATCTCCGGCCCTATTCGTCCGGAAGACCTGAAGGCGCTCAGCGGCAACTTCGGCATTCCGAATATCAACACCGGTAAAGGCTCGAAGGCGACAACCGACTGATACGGGTTGGAAATTGCAATTGTCGCGCTTGTGCTCTACCCCACAAACTTCTGCGCTGTCGGTTGGGCCAGAGTTTTCTATTCGAGTGTCCGCTTCAACTGTCCGCAGGCGGCGTAGATGTCGCGTCCACGCGGACGGCGTAGAAAAGCGGGCACTCCGCTTGCAATGAGCTGTTTTTGAAATGCCGCGACATCTTCCGGCGTCGGCATCCGGTAGGGAATCTCCGGCCCAGGGTTCCAGACGATCAGGTTCACTTTGGCCTGCAAGTCTGAGCCGCGCAGCAATGTGGCCAGCTCCCGCGCATCTTCGCGGCGATCATTCACGCCGCCGAGCAGGACGTACTCAAACGTGACGCGCTCACGCGGGCGCAGCGGAATGGCCCGCATCGCTGCCAGCAGGTCGGCAATCTTCCACTTGCGGGTGATGGGCATCATCGCTTCGCGGATGGTGTCGTTCGGCGCATTCAGGCTCAGCGCGAGTTTAGGACGGAGCTTCTCCATCGCAAAACGCTCGATGCCCGGCAGAATGCCAGAGGTAGAGACCGTCATGCGCGACTCGGGAATGCCTACGCCTTCCACCAGTAGATGCACTGCGGCCATAAAGTTGTCGTAGTTCAGAAATGGCTCGCCCATGCCCATGAACACCAGGTTGATCCGATCACGGCCTATGCGCGCCTGATGGCGATTCAACACAGCTACGACCTGTCCGGCGATTTCGCCCGCCGTCAGATTGCGCCTCACTCCCAACTTCGCTGTCAGGCAGAAGTGGCAGTTGACCGCGCAACCGACCTGGCTGGAAACGCAGATGGTCGCGCGGCGATAGGGAAGTGTTTCGCTTAATGTTGCACTTTGGGCAGCGGCCTCTTCACTGTCCGCGTCCGAGCCGTCGCCCATCTCGCCGTCATCGCCATTCGGCATCCAGACCGTCTCGACTGTTTCGCCATCGCCGCACGCGATCAAATAGCGCTCCGTTCCATCGCTCGACTTGAATGTCTGCGCAATCTTCGGCAGGCCAATGGAGTAGCCAGCGGCTGTAAGTCGATTGCGAACGGAAAGTGGCAGCGAAGTGATTTCCTCCAAAGTAGAGACGCGCTTCTTGTAGAGGGCGTGCCAGATTTGTCGCGGACGGTACGACTCTAATGTAAAGCTTTTAATAATTTCTTCAAGTTGTTGCAATTCAACGCCGAATAGAGGCATCATCGTATTTTCGACGATGGCGGGAGAATTTTGATCGAACTGTGGAAAACTTGTCATCTAATGTGGATAACTGCTTACGAAACTATACGTTGGGCGTGGCCCGGCACGCTCCCCCAGTCTGTGAAAAAATTATAGACAGATGAGTACAACCTACATGTCGCAGGATACTACGCGCTTCAGCACGCATGGCAACTCGCTGGACAGCGCTCAGAGCCGAAATATTCGTCGCACGCAACTGGACAATGGGCTGGTGATCCTCACCGAGCGCATGGAGCATGTCCGTTCCGTCTCGATGGGGGTTTGGGTCAAGACGGGTTCGCGGGATGAGCAGCCGGAGATCAATGGCGTCTCCCATTTCGTGGAGCACATGGTCTTCAAGGGGACGAAATCCCGGTCCGCGCAAAAGATTGCGCGCGAGGTGGACGCCATCGGCGGGAACCTGGACGCATTCACCAGCAAAGAAACGATCTGTTTCAACATGAAGGTGCTGGATGAGCATGTACCCAAGGCCCTCGACGTGCTGACCGACCTGGTGATGCATCCGGTGTTCGCTCCGGAAGATATCGATCGCGAGTGCAAGGTGATCCTGGAAGAGATCAAAATGGATGAGGACAATCCAGACATGCTGGTGCATGAGATCTTTACGCAGAGCTTCTGGAAGGATCATCCCCTGGGCAAACCAATACTGGGGACCCGCGAAACCGTGCGGCGCTTCGATCAGGGCACGCTGTTCGATTTTTATGGTGGGCGCTTTCAGGGCGGCAACATGATTTTTTCCGCCGCTGGCAATCTTGACCATGAAGCCTTTGTCCGGCAGGTGGCCGAGAAGCTGGCGCACCTTTCGGCGGTGCCTGCTGCATTGGGTCCGTTATCCGACCATCCTAAAGTGCATGCGCGCATTGTGTCGAAGCAGAAGAAATCGCTGGAGCAATTGCAGCTTTGCCTGGGAGTGCCGGCCCCGGCGGTGAATGATGAGCAACGCTATACCGCCGCGTTGTTGAACGCGATCCTCGGCGGCGGCATGAGTTCGCGGTTGTTCCAGAATGTGCGCGAAGATCGCGGTCTGGCCTATTCCATCTTCAGTGAGCTGAGTTCCTTCCGCGATACCGGCTCGCTGTGCGTGTATGCTGGCACTTCCGCGCAGAACGCGGAGCAGGTGATTCGCCTGACGGTGGAGGAATTTCGCCGCATCAAGGAGCAGGCTGTCCCCGAAGAAGAACTTCAACGGGCCAAAGACCAGTTGAAAGGCAACATTCTATTGAGCCTGGAAAGCTCGGGCGCGTTGATGTCGAATTTGGCGCGTCAGGAGATGTACTTTCAGCGCTTCTACGCAGTGCCGGAGATTCTGGAAAAGGTCGCCAATGTGACCAGCGAAGACCTGATGCGTATGGCGCAACAGCTTTTTGTACCGGAGTCCGTTGCCGTGGCCATGCTGGGCAATTTAAATGGGCTGAAAGTAACACGCGATCATCTTGCCTGCTGATGCAATTCTCCTGATACATTAAGGTGTTGCTCAGGCAATCGTCGAACAACTCACGTACGATTTCCAGGCAAGGGAATTCCGGGCAAGTACTTACGGGTCAGGATGAGACTTCATGCATACATCTGTTGAGATATTTACTGGCAAACTTGAAAAGCACACTAAGGCTGGCCGAAAGCTGCAAGCAGGGTTTACCTTGCAGGCCGGTTTTACTTTGATGGAACTGCTCATCGTCATGTCGGTCATCCTGATCCTGATGGCCGTCGTGATTCCGAACTTCATGAACATGCGCAGCCAGGCCAATGAGACTGCGGCGATGGAGGAACTTCGCACCTTGAACAGCGCGGAGATACAGTATCAGACAAATTATCCCGCCAACGGATTTGCCTGCAATCTGGCGCAACTTGGCGGCGATCCGAAATCGGGTCCGCCGAGTCCGCAGGCCGCGCAGTTGATTCCTTCCGACCTGGCGGCGGGATATAAGAGCGGCTACAACTTTGCTGTGACCAATTGCACCAAGGTCACGGTAAATAATCATGATGTGTACACATCGTTTGAAATCACGGCGGTGCCCCAAGCTGTGGGCAAGACCGGCCATCGTGGATTCTGCCTGGATCAGGCAGGCGAGATAAGTTCCGATCCAAGCGGTGGAACGAACTGCACGCAGCCGATTCAGTAAGACGCTTGTACCGTCAGCATTGCTTTCTGGAGATATACATCTCAGGGAACTACACACCCTTCATGACGCGCTTCCCACATCGGTGGGTACTTCTATTGCTGTTTGGCGGGTTATTCGCCGCAGGGTCTGGCGTTGCCCAACCAACCCTCACCGCGCCCTCTCTTGCGGAATTGGCGAAGCGCCTGGACGCACACTATAACCATCTGCACAGCCTCAGCGTCCAATTTTCTGAAACGTATCGTGGCATGGGCATGGAGCGTACCGAGCGTGGCGCGCTGTTGCTGGCCAAGCCTGGGCGGATGCGCTGGAGTTATACCCAGCCTGCGGGCAAGCTGTTTGTGATGGACGGAAAATCCGCCTACTCCTATACGCCGGGCGATGCACAGGCACAGCGCTATCCGGCAAAGCAACTGGATGATTTTCGCTCGCCGCTGCGCTTTCTGCTGGGCCATACGCAGATACAAAAAGAACTGCTGCACCTTACGATGACGCCAGATGGCCCCGATTTTCGACTAAGCGGTGCGCCTCGTGGAATGGAGCAGCGCGTATCTACCGTGGAACTTACCGTCACTGCCGAAGGAATCATCGAGGCCATGCGCTGGAAAGAGACCGATGGAGCAACCACGGAATTTCGTTTGACGGATGAGCGGCCGAATCCGCATTTGGGCCCGCAAACGTTCGTATTTCAGCCGCCCAAAGGCGTGGTGGTTGTGAATGGCTTGGCTCCGATTTAGGTCCTGGGCCTGATGAAAACGGTTTACAAATCGCTGGATGTCTCATCCTCTTCACGGGAAGGATGGAAATTCCCGCAAGCACAGTGGTCGAGACGCCTGTTTCGAAATATGCATCCCACCCTTCGCATGAGATCGCGAAGGATGGGGCAACCGGCGGTCATCGTGTACCGAAGGGCCAGACACAATATGCGGCAAAAATTGCTTCCGCGAATCGGTTGTGGTGTAGCTTTTGTTTTGTTGTTGGGCACTGTAACACTGGCCCACGCGCAATGGCAGATGCAGACCAGCGGCACGAGTGCGAGTCTGCGCGGTATTCATGCGGTGGATGCAATGGATGCCTGGGCCAGCGGCGCGGGTGGGACAATCGTTCGCACAGAAGACGGCGGCCAGCACTGGCAGGCCTGCTCCGTGCCTCAAGGCGCTGAGAGGCTGGATTTCCGCAGCATTTGGGCGTGGGACACGCAGCACGCCATGGCGATGTCGAGCGGCCCAGGAAAGCAGTCCCGCCTCTACAGTACCCACGATGGTTGCCGGACATGGAGGCTGGTCTTCACCAATCCCGATGCCGACGGATTCTGGGATGGCCTGCAATTCGATGGAACGCGGTTTGGCGTGGTCCTCGGCGACCCAGTTCACGGCAGCTTCACGCTTTTTGCGACCTATGATGGTGGAAACCATTGGACGCGCCAGCTCGATCCATGTCTGCGAACGATGGAGGCGCAGCAGGGAGCATTTGCCGCCAGCAATCAGTCGATGGACGTGCTTCCCATTCGCAAGGTAGGCGATCCAGCAGGTTCAGCCACGGACCATCAGGTCTGGTTTGGCGCCAGCGGCGGCTGGCTGTATAGCTTGCAACTGACGCCGCTGCGCATGATCGACGCGCAGAGTGGATGTGTCCATCTACAGCCGTTGTCCGCGCTGCATGGTGACGGCGCGGGAATTTTTGCCGTCGCGTTCCATGACGGCGACAACGGCGTGGCCGTGGGTGGAGACTATACTATGCCACGAAGCGGAGACGATAGTGCCGCCTACACTACAGATGGCAAAGTCTGGCATGTGGCCCAGGGGCCTCCCGCAGGCTATCGTTCGACGGTGGCATGGAATGAGGGCGAGCAAGCCTGGATCGCCGCGGGACCGACCGGAAGCGATATTTCCCATGATGGCGGCAAGACCTGGAAGCCTTTAGATCGCGGGAATTGGAACGCTTTGGGTCTTCCGTTTATCGTCGGGCCGGACGGGCGCATTGCAAGACTGATATCGTGGGGTCAGCTACGTGCTAACAATGGCATACCAGGAAATAAACTGCGCAGACTGCGCTAAGGATTGAACGTTGGCAGAATACATCGCTAAAGTTGCGGATGAGCGTGGACACGTGCAGGAGAACGTCCACCTGGCGAATTCGGCGGAAGAACTTCGCCAGCGGTTCGCGCAGTCCGGACACTTCGTGTACTGGGTCAAGCCCAAGGGGATCGCGGGGAAGGCTGGCGTTTCCAAACGGGTCAAGCTGGAGCCATTCCTCATTTTCAACCAGCAGTTTTTAACGCTGATCCGCGCGGGCCTGCCTATTTTGTCCTCAGTGGACCTGCTGGCCAAGCGGCAGAAGGCCGCGGGCCTTCGCGCCCAACTGGAAGATGTCGCTGTGCGGGTGCGGACGGGGCAATCGCTCTCCGAAGCCTTTGAGTCCCAGGGTGGATTTCCTGTCATCTATACCACTTCGCTCCAGGCTGGGGAGCGTTCCGGCAATCTGGAAGAAGTGCTTACCCGTTATTTATCTTTCCAGCGGATCGCGCTCACTTTCCGCAAAAAATTGATTGCGTCTCTCTTTTATCCGGTCCTGCTGGTCATCATGGTCACGGCGCTTTTCATTTTTCTTATCAGCTTTGTGGTGCCGCGCTTTGCCGCGCTCTATGACCAGATTGGCACCAAGCTGCCTGCGATCACGGTATTCATGCTGGCGCTGGGGAAAAACTCTCAGGAATATATGCCCTATCTGCTGGTAGGCGCAGCGGCCCTCGCCTATGGCATCTTTCGCTGGAGCCGGACCGATGGCGGCGCCAACAGCATCGATAGCATGCGCATTGCGATGCCAATCTTCGGCGGCATCTGGGTCAAGTATCAAGTTGCCTTGTTTGCGCGTACTTTGTCCACGCTGCTTTCCGGCGGCCTGCCCCTGGTGCCGTCGCTCGAAACGGCTGCGAGATCGATTGGTAGCCGCCGCCTGAGTCAGGCGGTACTCAAGTGCGTTGGCAGCGTCCGCGAGGGCAAAGGACTGGCCACCAGCCTGAACAGCACGAAAATCTTTCCAGAGCTTTCGATTGAAATGATCGAGGTCGGCGAAGCGACTGGAGCGTTGCCGGGCATGTTGAATTCCGTGGCGGAGTTTTTTGAGGAAGATGTGCAGACCGCTTTGACCGCCGCGTTGTCCTTGATTGAACCGGCGATTTTAATTGTGATGGGTGGTGTCGTCGTCACCATCATGATCGCGCTGTATTTGCCGATCTTCAGCCTCGGCGCAGCCGGAGTAGTACAGCACTAACAGTATGGGTAAGGAGAACATCATGGCGGACGTTGTAGTGATTCCGAATGCAAAACTTTCAATCGGCGATGAGACGGCGCAAGCTAAAGCCATGGCCGCGCGCTATCGCTGCGAGTTTGTCGACCTGAGAAATTTCCGCATTCAGCATGATCTGTTTCGCAGCGTCCCGGTCGACATCATGTTCCGCTACAACTTTGTTCCGTTGGAGCAGACGGAGACCCGGCTGGTGATTGCCGTCAGCGATCCCAGCCGTTTGATGGTCATGGATGAAATTGCCGGTCTGCTTGGCCAAAAAATTACCGTGCGGGTCGCTACGCTCAGCCAGATCACCGATCTGTTGAAGAAGACGGAGCAGTCGCAGCGCGTGCTGGACGAAGCGACGGAGGGCCTGACCTTCGATGTGCTTTCCTCCGAGGACAACGCGGACGAAACACTGTCGATTGAAAAGCTGACCTCTGAAGAAGACATTAGTCCGATCATCCGGCTTGTAGACACCATGGTTTTTACCGCGCTCGAAAGGAGGGCC
The DNA here is from genome assembly GCA_021826695.1 of Acidobacteriota bacterium. GTDB lineage: Bacteria > Acidobacteriota > Terriglobia > Terriglobales > Acidobacteriaceae > JAKAAZ01. The sequence continues at coordinate 22,941 of JAKAYS010000009.1, forward strand.
AGCGATATTCACCTGGAGACCTTCGACGACAGTCTGCTGGTGAAGTACCGCATTGACGGTGTGCTGCAACACGCCATGGCGCCGATTGCGCGGGAGCACCATCAGACCATCCTGTCGCGCATCAAGGTGATGAGCGAACTGGACATCGCCGAGCGCCGCGTGCCGCAGGACGGCCGCTTTCGCGTGCGATATAAAGGCCGCCTGATCGATTTTCGCGTCTCCATCATGCCGACGGTGCATGGCGAAAATGCCGTTCTTCGTGTGCTTGATAAAGAATCGATGAGCGAGAAGTTCAGCCAACTCACGCTCGACGTGGTGGGATTCGCAGAGGACGATCTGTTTCGTTTCCGTCGATATATTCGCGAGCCCTATGGCATGGTGCTGGTGACGGGGCCGACCGGTTCCGGCAAAACGACAACTCTTTACGCGGCGTTGAATGAAATCAAAAGCGATGAGGACAAGATCATCACCATTGAAGATCCTGTGGAGTATCAGATTCGCGGCATCACGCAGATTCCTGTCAACGAGAAAAAGGGACTGACGTTTGCGCGCGGCCTGCGTTCCATCCTGCGTCACGACCCGGACAAAATTCTGGTCGGAGAAATCCGCGATCAGGAGACGGCGCAGATTGCCATCAACTCTGCGCTCACCGGCCACCTCGTTTTCACGACAGTCCACGCCAACAATGTCGTCGATGTCCTGGGCCGCTTCCTCAACATGGGCGTCGAGCCGTACAATTTTGTCTCCGCGCTGAATTGCATTCTGGCGCAGCGCCTGGTCCGTATGATTTGCGAGGACTGCAAGCGCCCGGTGGCTTACGATCGCGAAGTTTTGCTGAACAGCGGCCTGGATTTGGAAGAATGGTCCGGATTCACTTTTTATGAAGGAGCGGGATGCATCGAATGCGGTGGCACAGGGTATCGTGGCCGTACCGCAATCCATGAATTACTGGAACTGAACGACAGAATCCGCGAAATCATTCTTGAGAAAAAGCCTGCTTCGGAAGTCCGCAAAGCAGCCAGGCATGAAGGAATGTCATTTCTCCGGGAATCCGCATTGCAGCGGGTCCGCAAAGGCCTGACCACGCTGAAAGAAATCAATAAAGTGACCTTTATCGAAGCGGCACGGTAAGCTAAGAGAATGCGCCTTTTCCCAACCTCACTGCAATCGGCAGCGCGTCCGCGGCTGGCCTGCGAAATCGCGCCTGACGGAATCCTCGCGGCTGGCTCCCCATCCATGGAGTCTCCACTGAGCGCGACCGCCTTCGTCCCGCTGCAGGAGGGCATGATCGCGGCAGGTTTGACGACGCCGGTGTTCCTTGACCGCGACGCCGCTTTTACTTCCCTGAAAAGCGCACTCGACGCCGTCGAGATGCGCGGACGGAACTGGACCCTGATTCTTCCCGATGCCTGCACCCGCGTACTATTGCTGGATTTCGATACCTTGCCGACAAAATCTCATGAGGTGCTGCCGCTGGTCCGTTTTCGTTTGCGCCGCCTTGTTCCTTTCGATGTCGATACCGCGGCGGTTTCTTTTCAGCTATTGAAGTCCTCAAGTCCGGACAATGGGAATGCTCCCGTGCAGGTGATTGCCGCCGCCATGCCCGCTGAGGTGAGAGTGGAATTTGAGTCCTTGATGCGCAGCGCAGAACGGGAACCGGGGATTTTGCTGCCAGCAACTCTGGCTGCGCTGGCTGCCTTACCCGATACAGGCTCGCACCTGCTGGTGCATACTGGGTTGCACTCGATGACGACTGCCATTACCCGAGACGGGGAACTGATACTGTACCGTAGAACGGAACACTCCGAAACGGAGCCGGGAGAGATGGCGCAGGCCGTCCTCGTTGCCGCTGCGTACTATGAGGACACATTGCATACGCAACTGGAAGAAGTCTGGGTGGCGGGCTTTGAAACTCCAGAGCAACTGCGGACACATTTGGAAGTGGATGGCGCCTGGCAGATTCCGCTGCGCAGCTTAGTGAATTCCGAGGCATTTTCCGCGCAAGCCATGCCCGGCAAGGTAGCGGCCAGCCGCTTCACCAGCGTAGTGGGGGCGCTTCGCGGCTAATGCGGATTACGCTCAATCTCGCATCGCGACCGTTTTTTGAACTGCGTCCGCTCTTTATGCGTTTACGCATACTGGCGGCGCTCTTAGTGCTGCTCGTGGTTGTATTGTTGGGCCTGTTGCGAGACGCTGAAGACAAAGCCGCGCGCGCCGAGGCAGCCGTCCATATTTGGACGCTCAAAACGCAGGCCCTGCAGCGGGAATGGCAGCAGGACGAGGTGTTGATGCGCGAGCCGGTCAACGCGGCGACGCTCGACCGCTCTCAATTCCTGAACGAGCTTTTTACGCAAAAGTCCTTCTCCTGGACGACAGCGCTGATGGACCTCGAACTGGTCCTGCCACAGGGCGTGCAGGTCATCAGCATTGAGCCGCAGATGACGAAAGAAGGGCTCGTCCAAGTCCGCCTGCGCATCAATGGGCCTCGCGACAAGGCGGTTCAACTGGTAGAAAATCTGGAGAAATCTCCCCACTTTCTGGATCCGCGCGTGGCTGGAGAAACAGCGGACATTCAAGGCCAGAACCGCGCCGGATTTCGCCCAACCATGTCTGCGACGACCGACGTCAACGTTGACATCCTCGCCGAGTTCAATGCTGGGGACCTTGCCTCCAAGGACGTAACTGCGGAAGAGAAGAAATCCGGCACGCACGCCACGCGCACAGGAAGCTCAGGAGTCAAGACTCTTCGCGGTACTCCATCCCATGCAACAGGGGGTGCGCGTTGACCTTGAAATTGACACCGCCGAAATGGAAGCGGCCTGCAACGACCAGCATTCGTATTTCCGCTTTGCACTGGCACTACATCGCGCTCATACTGCTGTGTATTGTCAATCTGACGCTGGCTTTTCGGCTCGTTTATGCATGGAAACGCGCTGAAGCGGGCGATGCGTCACGTCTGCGGGAGAGAGAAGCCCAATACAAAGTCATGCAGTTGAAAACCATGCCTCTGCGCGGCCTGGACAAAAAGATCACACAGGCGCAGGCGGACCAAAAGGCCTTCTACTTAAAAAGATTTCCCGCGACCTACTCCGCGGTCTTGACCGAGTTAGGCGCCCTGGCCGTCAAAAATAACGTGTTGTTGACCCGCGTGCAGTATGCCCCAGGCAAGCCGGACCAAGGTGTCTCGGAGCTGCGCATGGACGCCAGTCTCAGCGGAGACTACGCTCCTATCGTGCGTTTTATCAACGACCTGGAACGCGACAAGATTTTTTTTCTGATAACCGGAATTGCTCTCACTGGGCAGGAGAATGGCATCGTGAGCCTGCGAATGCGATTGACCACCTATCTTCACGCCGACTCCAATGCCGCGCCCGGTGCCGACGGTGCAACGATTAAGAGCATCGCGGCGGGAAATTCCGTAACCGACAAAAAACGCGCCACGAAAGTGGCCCACAGTTCGACAACCACGGAGCAGCGGTAACGCAATGGCGATGCGTCTCGGTACAGAGGACAAAAAGAAGCGTCTCCTCGCGGGGATTTTGGTTTCCCTGGCGTTGACGGTGATCGCGCATCTGGTCTGGCAGTTGGCGGGCGGCCCATCCTCTGGGCCTTCGCTACCGGATGCAAGCTTTCCGGCGGCAAATAGCGCAACTCAGACGGCTGCGCCCAGCGGAGGCGCCGCCCATGCAGCTCAGCATCTGGTGAGCGCCGCGCTGCTGGACCCAACGCTGCATCCCGAGCGCATGGCGATGGCGGAAAACACGAAATATACAGGCACTAGCCGCAATATTTTCTCCAAAGACTCTTTGCCGCCGGTCCCGATTGCATCCATTGAAAAGCCCATCGCATCGGCGCGCACGGGTGCTCCGCTGGCCCCCGTGGGGCCACCGCCACCGCCGCCGATCAGCCTGAAGTTTTATGGCTTCGCGACCCAGCAGAACGGACGCAAACTCGTCTTCCTGCTGAGTGGGGACGACGTGTTTATCGCCGGACAGGGAGACATCGTGGACCGTCGATATAAGGTGTTGCAAGTTGAAAATACCGATGTGGTTGTTGAAGATCTCGCCTATAACAACCAGCAGACATTGCCTTTACAAACGAACTAAAGCGTTCTCCTATTGCTATATAGCTACGCGCAAAAGAAGTTGTCATTCTGAGGTCGCCGCGCCGACGCGACCGAAGTGAAGGACCTTGTGTTTCCTGTGCAAACTGCAAGAGCATTTTCATGTCAGGCGTGAACAAAACTTGGGGTGCCCCATCCTAGCCGCGTTCTTTTGCGGCTAGGGTGGGAGAGGATAACTCTTTCCCCGAATGTTAATACTCTGAGCGAAAATACTCTTGGTACTTCGCCGGAGTTTATCCTGAGCGAAGCCGAAGGGGCTCAGGACGACAAACCTGACATAACCTATCCCCCAACGGGAGAACCGCTCTAAATATAAATTGTTTTACAAAAGTAAAATGATTTCTAAGTAAAAGGCCCACGCAGTTTAAATCTGCATAGACCTTTTTGGATGCGAGTTGAACTTCGACTAGTAGGTCGTCTTTGTCGGCGGGACCACCGTTGTGCGCTCTGTTCCCAACGGATCGGTAGTTAGGTCTGTCACAGCGACAGGAGCACGGTCTGTCACTACAACAGGCTTGCGGTCTGTTACAGGTATAGAAGTTGTACTCGTGCGATTGGTATTCACGCCATCGGTGTTGACGCCATGGGAACTGGCGGCCTTCTCTCCAGCAGAGGCAATGTCTTCCGCGCCGGTTGCCTTCAATATATCTTTAGCGCGGGAGATTTCATCGGAAGTATTGCAGTGTGCCGATAGCAACACGCCACCATCCTTCACGCGGCCTTCATACCGCTTTGCTTCGTATTCCGGAATGCCCATCCCGACCAGTCCGCCTATCAGGCCGCCGACTGCTCCACCAACGCCAAGGCCAGCAAGGCCGGCCATGATTGGACCTGCAGCGATGAGTGGTCCGACTCCTGGGATGGCCAGCGCCCCAATCCCCGCAAGCACGCCGAGTGTTCCGCCAATCACCCCGCCAGTTGTAACGCCAGTGGTTGTGCCTTCTGGAGCTTTCGTGTTTTTCTCGTGGGCAAACTGCCTGGAGCTTTCCTTATCGGCCATCAGGACGGAAATGTCCTGGTTGGTAAACCCCGATGCGATTAAACGATCTGCTCCCTGTTCCGCCTGGGCTACCGTTCCATAGATTCCAAATACAGATGTATTTTTTCCTGCCATTGTATGTCTCGCTTTCTTAATGTCCTGCCGATTGGTAGGCAGAGACGGTTGCTCGTGCGGATTGCTCTTAGTTGCCGGATGTATCGACGGTATGCTGATTGGCGACCATGTCTGCGCTGCCGACGACTGCTGCGGCCTTGCTCGCCACAGCCTGTTTTTCATCCTCGGATTTGACCGGACCTTTGAGGGTGACTTAGCCATGCCGTGTGATGATTTTTACGTTGTGCGCATAAGTCGACAGGGATTTGTCCGCGATGATAGACTTACGAATTCTTCGCGTTATGGCCATGTCGGAATGACGGTCGCTTTGCTGGTCCGCCGTGGAGCCGGGCGACTTATTCTGTCCGGAATTGTTTGGGGCCGTTGTAGTTTGGGAACTGTCCTGGGCCTGGCTGAATGCTGTCGGTGGAACTATCAAAAAAGTTGTGGCCAGCAGGGAAGCCGCGAATATCGCGCTTGCTCGTACCGATCGAGATAGAGATTGGGATGAAGGAATATGGGACACTAATTTCGCGATGTACCTCAGTAGTGAATAGTGCTCCCACAAGTCATTGTCATTGTAAAAATTGGGATTCAAAGCTTAAGGAACTGTAAATGCCAGCTATACCACTCTATTGAATGGAATTAGCGACATGATCTGGAAACGGAAGGCTGGAAGTTGAAGAGCGCATACTTCTATCGCAATATCAATTAAGATGATTGCTTCATGCTTGCAGTTGTCCTGGTTCGATAGATTCACTAAATCTGTGCGTAAGTACCGGCGGAGTTGTGACAAAGGAACATAACGGAGTTTATACATCCTTAATTTTGTGTAGTTATCGATGTCTAATGCATGGCAGCTAGGAGCTTGTGTAAATGAAAGCATTGTTTGTATCAAGATGGCCGATCTTCTGCATAGCTTGTCTTAGCGCTTCTATTGCTATAGCCCAAGGCGGCCAGAGTGCAATTGTGTTTAGGATTGGGACGTTTGACCGATCTTCCGCGGAGTTTGCTGGAGGAGCGCCCAAACAGCCGGTCGATTTTATCGTCGGAGAAAGTAGTCCCGCGAAAGACTGGTATGCCGCGCAGCCAGCGGAGCTTGTTTCGGCTATGGGTACACATCCTACGAACGATGCAGCGGCCCCGCGAACAATCACCTTTTCTCTGCCCCATGCACCTGCGGTGGCCTATCGGCTGCGCGTTTCTCTGCTGATTGAAGGCGCGAGCGTGCCCGCTTTGCGTGTCAACATCAATGGAAAACATGGGACTTTCTTTTTACAGCCCAAACTGGATTCGAACATGGGCGATATGATCGATTCTTTCGATCCCGCCTATTCACATGCCGACGTGACGTTCAATTTTCCTGGCAGTTATCTGCACTTGGGAACAAACACAATTACCTTGCAGGCAATCGAGGAGTCGGACAAAATTGTGCCCAATGCCGGGCTGACCTATGACGCGATCGAGCTTGACCGCGACGCGGAAGGCCTTTCTTCTCGCGCATCCTCCGCGCGGATCGTTCCGACCATCTTTTACCAGCAGCGGCAGGGCCAACTCGACGAGATGGTCGATGTGTTCCTGCGCTATGGTCAGAGGGTGAAGCCAGGAAGCCGCGTGGATATGACCATCGCGGGCAAGCACTATCATCAGGCGTTTAAGGGCGATCAGGATTTTGGCGAGGAAAAGTTTACCTTCGCTGTTCCAGAATTTTCAACGCAGGCGAAGGCGCAGCTTATATGGAACGCAGCGGGGCATGCGCAGCACAAAGAACAAACCATCAATCCTGAAAAGAAGTGGACTTTGTTTCTGGTGCCTCACATCCATCTGGATGTAGGCTATTCGGACTATCAGGCCAAAGTCGCCGCCATCCAGAGCCGGGTCATCGACGAAGCGATGGATCTGACGGCGCAGCATCCCGATTTCCGCTTCAGCATGGACGGGGAATGGGACCTGGCGCAGTTTTTGAAAACGCGCACGCCCGCGGAACAACAGCGCGCGATCGCGGCCATGCGGAAGCGGCAATTGTTCATTCCCGCGCAATATGCCAATCTGCTCACCGGCTTCCCAACGGCGGAGACGCTGCTCCGCTCCTTGTATGCCAGCGCCAACTTCAGCCGCGAGCACGGGACGCCATTCAACTACGCCAACATTACAGACGTTCCCTCCTACTCGTGGTCGTATGCCTCGGTGCTGGCTGCGGCTGGAATCAAGTATTTGCTCTCGGGCAGCGACAACGTTCGCGCGCCGGTGCTGTTGCAGGGGCATCTGAATGAGAATTCTCCGTTCTGGTGGAAAGGTCCGGACGGCCAGAAGGTCCTGTTCTGGTACTCGCGCCACTACATGCAGATGCAGATCATGTTTGGGCTTCCTCCACTCGTCTCGGCAGGCCACGAGACGCTTCCTTTGTTCCTACAGATGTATGAACATCCCAGCTACCGCGCCAATGCGACGATCATCTTTGGCACCCAGGTGGAGAACACCGACTTGTTTCCGCAGCAGGCGGAACTGGCACAGCAGTGGAACAGCGTCTACGCCTATCCAAAGTTGCAGTATTCAGGCTTTCACGACGCGCTCAAAAACATCGCGCGGCAGTTTGGCAATGACATTCCAACCATAAGCGGAGATGGCGGTCCTTACTGGGAAGACGGCATTGCCTCAGACGCGTATTACGCGGCGATGGAGCGTCAGAATGAAAGCCGTGGCCCGTCGGCGGAAAAGCTCGCCACGCTGACTTCCCTCGTCGATCCGCATCTTGCAGCCGACAAAAAAGACCTGGACAGGATGTGGACCGACATGGTCCTGATGGATGAGCACACCTGGGATTCGTACAACAGCATCTCCGATCCCACCAGCAGGGAAGCCGTCCAGCAGTTGGCGGTGAAAGACCTGAACGCTGTCAAGGCCCATGCCTTGGCCGACTTCCTGACCCGCAACAGCATGGCGAGTCTGGCGGATTCGATCTCGACCGGACATGGCAGCCTGATCGTCTTCAATACCTTGAACTGGAATCGCAGCGGGCTGGTGACGATCGATCTGAACAAGAGCGATGAGATTGTCGATCCTTCGAACGGCCAGGTTGTTCCGGTCGAGGAGCTTCGCAACGGCAACCACTTCCGTCATGTGCGCTTTGTTGCCGCGGATGTACCTGCCACGGGTTACAAGGTGTTTCAGCTACGCCATGCGGAGAAGCCAGCAACTCCCGCTGCAATTTCACAAACCGCGACTCTTGAAAGCCCATACTACCGTGTGCAGTTGGACAGCGAAACCGGCGCGGTGCGCAGCATCTATGACAAGCAATTGCAGCGCGAACTGGTGGACCGGCAAAGTCCCTATCGGTTTGGACAATATCTCTATGTGACCGGCGGGGACAAGGAACCCAACAGCCTGTTGCAGTACCGCGTGGCATCGCCAAAGCCGGAGCTACAGGTACATTCCGCGCGCGAAGGCCGTCTTGTCTCAGTTACACGCACTCCCTATGGCTGGGTGGCGCGCATGGAAAGTACAGATACCAACACGCCGAAGATTGCCTCGGAGGTCCGGCTCTTCGAACAGGAGAAGAAGATCGAGTTCATCGAAGATGTGAACAAAAAGGAAGTGGACAGCAAGGAGGCCGTCTACTTTGCTTTTCCCTTCGCCATGGACAAGCCGCGGTTCCAGTATGAGATACAGACCGGCGTTGTCGATCCGGCGAAGGACATGTACCCCGGAGCAGGACACGAATGGTTCTCGGTGCAGCACTGGGTATCTGTGCAACAGAATGGAATCTCGGCGACGGTGATGCCACTCGATGTGCCTCTGGTCACACTGGGCGACATCAATCGCGGCGCATGGCCGACCCAGTTCGGCGAGCGGACGGGGACCATTTTCTCCTATGTCATGAATAACTACTGGTTCACCAACTATCGCGCCGGGCAGGGAGGACACTTCCGCTTTCGTTATGTCGTCACCAGCGCATCTTCGACGGATCAAGCCCGCCTAAGTCGATTGGGATGGGAGGAAATGACGCCGCTGGAAAAGGACGAAGTGACATCCCAGGACAAGGCGCTGAATCTGCCGCGACCATTGGACGGCAAGCAGGGAAGTTTCCTCAAAGTGAATGACGCGGACTTGCTGCTCGAAACGTGGAAACCCGCCGAGGACGGGAACGGCACGATCCTGCGCTTTCTCGATCTTGGTGGCGCTACACGCACTGTGACCGCGCAAACGCCGTTGCTACAGTTGCAACAAGCATGGCAGACCGACGCGGTCGAGAGAAATCAGAAGTCGCTGTCGCTGGTTGGGCCCAAAGGCTTCCAATTCACCATCCATCCACATGAAATTGTCACCGTGCGGATCGTAGGTAAGGATGCACTGGGAGCTCCCAAACTGTAGCTTGGCGCAGGACGTTTTCCGCGCAGACACTCACCATAGTGAGAGGAGTGTCCGGAAGTGGACAGTACAGCGGGTGCTTGCAGCTTGCTTGCAAAATGCGCCCAGTGTTTCTCCCTTTGTTCGCGGAGAACCGCAGTGGCTTGGTGGGCAGTGAGGGACTCGAACCCCCGACTTCCTGCTTGTAAGGCAGGCGCTCTAACCAACTGAGCTAACCGCCCATAGGGCGTACTGTATGGCGCTTTCTCAGTCTATGGAAGGGATTCCCGTGGGTCAAGCCAACCTCTGCATTCCAGATGCGGAGCGCCCTCTTGGTAAACTCATCGAATGCGCCGCCTGATTGTAAACGCCGACGATTTTGGACTGACCGGCGGAATCAATCGCGCCATCCTCGATTTGTATCGCGTGGGCGGTCTCACCTCTTCGACGTTGATGGCGGCTTCGCCCCAATCCGCGGAAGCCGTTGCCCTCGCCAAGCAGGAAACTTCGCTCGGCGTTGGGTGTCATGTCGTGCTGCTCGATGGTTTTCCGTCTGCGGAACCAGCGTCGATCGCCAGCCTACTGTCGGCAAACGACACTTCCCGTTTTCGCTTCACACTAGGAGAGTTCGTCCGCGATCTGTATCTGGGCCGCATCGAACCAGCGCATATCGAAAGGGAAGCGACCGCGCAAATCCTGCATCTGCAACAAGCTGGAGTTCGTGTCACGCACGTCGATACGCACAAGCACACGCACATGTTTCCTGCTGTGCTGGACGCTGTGACGCGAGCGGCAACAGCGTGCGGCGTCCGCGCAATTCGCAATCCTTTTGAACCGGCCTGGAGCATGGCGGCAACTCCCAGCGCTGGCTCGATTCGCAAGCTACAGGTGCATCTGCTGCAACGTTTCCACAAAATGTTTTTAAGACTCGTACAGGAAAGAAATCTCGCTACAACGGATGGCTGCATTGGCGTGCTGGCCACAGGAACATTGGATGAACACGCTCTGCATTCCATACTGTCCAGAATGCCCGAAGGTACATGGGAACTGGTCTGTCATCCGGCGTATCTCGATGACGAACTTCGCAGTACACGCACTCGACTACAGGCATCTCGTCAAGTCGAGCTGAACGCGTTGCAATCTCTTTCGACGGTACTGGCGGGACTGAATAAAAATATTGAACTGATGCATTTTGGCCAACTGCCCTCAAGCAATTATGGAGCGTAAGCTGTTCTGCTGCATCTACTACTAGGGCGTGTTTCATAAATACTTTTGGCCCGGATCAGTCAAAATCTTCAGGGGCTAAAGCCCACGATTCTTGAGCTTTTTGCGGCATCCGCCGCGGCGGAAAGCCATGCCTTGATACAAACCGTATTTATGAAACACGCTCTAGGACCTGGGAAGGGGAAGTCACTCGCGCATGAAAATCGGTATTACCTGTTATCCCACATACGGCGGCAGCGGCGTAGTTGCCACGGAACTTGGAATCGAGCTTGCCAACCGAGGACATGAGGTCCACTTCATCTCTTATGCGCAGCCGTTTCGTCTCACTGGACGCGAGGACCGCATTCGATATCACGAGGTCTCGGTCTCGAACTATCCGCTGTTCGAGTTTCCGCCGTACGATCTGGCGCTGGCGACGCGCATGTCTGAGGTTGCCGAATATTATGACCTGGACGTGTTGCATGTCCACTATGCCATCCCTCACTCGGTCAGCGCTTTGCTGGCGCGGCAGATGCTGGCGCGCAATGGTCGCAGGCTCCCTTTTGTAACCACTCTGCATGGCACGGACATCACACTGGTTGGCGCGGACCGGGCCTATTTGCCCATCACCAGCTATGCCATCGATGAGAGCAACGGCGTCACTTCCATCTCCGATTATCTGCGTCGCAAGACGATCGAGACCTTCGGCACTACGCGTCCGATTGAGGTGATCTCGAACTTCGTCAACTGCGATATTTATGTGCGTGACCCAGTCATCACCCAACAGATCCGCGCCCAGTACGCGGCTCCGGGAGAGGCCGTGCTGGTCCACTTATCGAATTTTCGTCCGGTCAAACGAATTTCCGATGTCATTCAGATTTTTTCGCGCGTAGCGCGCGAAATGCCTGCCCGGCTGCTGATGATCGGCGATGGGCCGGACCGTTCCTCCGCTGAATGGCAGGCGAAAACTTTGAAGATCCATGACCGCGTCCTTTTCCTCGGCAAACACGATCGAGTCAATGAACTTCTCCCCATTGCCGACCTGATGCTGATGCCCAGCGAGCTGGAATCGTTTGGGCTGGCGGCGCTGGAGGCCATGGCCTGCGAGGTCCCCACCATCGCCACGGATGTTGGTGGAGTGCCGGAGCTGATTGAAAACGGGGTGACGGGCATGTTGTTTTCCGTCGGCGATGTCGATGCGATGGCCGAGGCAGCCATCACGCTGCTTAAGGACCGCGACCGGCTCCATGCGATGTCGAAGGCCGGACGCCAGGAAGCGCAGAAAACCTATTGCGCGACGCGGGTGATTCCGAAATATGAGGAGTTTTACGAATCGGTGCTGCGCGCTTCCGACAACTGAGTTCCCGCAATTTGCGTGTGAATTACGGGGATGGTCAACACGACCCTCGTTCCGCGTCCGGGACGGCTGAGAATTTCAAACCCTACCTCCGGCCCGCACAGGACCTGCATGCGCTCTCGCACGTTGCGCATGCCCACTCCGGTTCCAGAATGCAACAGGCCGCCCCTGCGCGGCTCCGGGCTGGACTCCGACTCCGCAGTCATTCCGACACCGTCATCTTCCACGGTGACAACCAGCTTGTCCTGCTGCAGGCGGCTGCGCAGCGTGATGGTGCCTCCTCCAATGCGTGGCTCCAGTCCATGCTTGATGCTGTTTTCTATCAAAGGCTGGAGCAACATACTGGGCACAAGGATCTCCAGCGTCTCGTCTGGAATGTCCTTGACCACCTGGAGCTTCTCGGCCCCAAAACGCGCCACTTCAATATCGAGATAATCGTCGGCAAATTGCAACTCGTCTCGCAAGGGCAACAGGTCGTCGCGGTCCTGCAACAGCACGCGCAGAATACTGGCGAGCTTCACGATCAATTCTCTTGCCTGCTCCGGACGAAACCGGACCAGAGAAGCAATGGAGTTGAGAGTGTTAAAAAGAAAATGTGGATTGATCTGTCGTTGCAGTGCATCCAGTCGCGCTTCAAGCAGCAGTCTTTCCTGCACTTCCAGCTTGCGTTCGATACGAATGGCGTTCCATATTTTTAGCGGAATGCCAACCACTATCGGCGCGCAAACGAAGATTGCCAGCAGCAAGGGCCAACTGTTGGACCGTAGGGTGAACAGGCGACGCGGATAGTGGTCGCCGATCCAGTTGCGCAACATCTGCATGCCGAAAATCAACATCAGCAGAAGCACTTGCCTGTCGACGCGCGGTCGCATCAGGTTTCGCCGGATCCAACGATAGATACTGAGGTCCACGAACGGCGAGAAGGACCAAACATCTTCTTCCGAGACGAATGCCCGATACGTGCCGAAGATCAGCGCGACGATCAGGTTGAATGGAAGCGTTAAATATTCACGATGCAACACGGCGGGAATGGAAAGAAATGCGCCCGCAATGATCGCCGGCGTCGTGCCCAATAACAACCCAACGATAATGATTGCCTCAAAAGAAATGTCCGCGGCGTAAAAATTCGGGACCACCACGCGCACCCAGACGCCCAGCGTCAGCGGTACGCAAATGCAGGCCAGCAGGCCAAGCATCTGCCCCGCGGTCCTGCGCTCGCTCAACAGCAGATTTTGGAAAACAGTAGAACGCGCCAGCGCGCTTGAAACCGCAGCAGCCACGCCCAACTTGATCAGCAGCGTGATGAGGATGAGTTTGGAATCAATCACGATTTCACTTTACTCCGTCCATCGATAGAGTCCATAGAAATGGGCTTGGCACTGCAAAATCCATATAATCGTGACATGCCGTTTGAATCTGTACGGAAAGTTTCCGAAGCCGATTTCCCCACGCGATGGGGCCATTTTCGCATCTTTGGCTTTGTTGGAGAACGATCCAGCGTCACTCCAGAGGCAGGCTGCGAGGCCAGCCCAGCCCAGAGTGGACAGACCGAAGAAATGGTGGCGCTGGTGATGGGTGACGTTTCCAGCGCCCCGCCCATCGTGCGCATCCACTCGCAGTGCCTTACGGGAGACGTGTTCGGCTCCCTGCGCTGCGACTGTCGCCTGCAATTGGAACTGGCGCTGCGCACGATTGCCGATGCGGGCGCTGGCATTCTGCTTTATGAGCAGCAGGAGGGTCGTGGGATTGGCCTGATGCCCAAGCTGCAGGCATACGCCTTGCAGGACAAAGGCCTCGACACCGTCGAGGCGAATGAGCAGTTAGGCTTCAAAGCGGACTGCCGCGCCTTCGAGCTTCCCGCCGAAGTCCTGAAGCTTATGGGCATCCCGCAGGTCCGCCTGATAACCAACAATCCAGAAAAAGTGGCAGCCCTGGAAGCAGCAGGCGTGCGCGTTGTCGATCGCATCTCCGCCGTCGTCGAATCGCAGGAGAGCTTTGAAAAATATCTCCAGGTCAAGAGGGACAAGCTGGGCCATCTGACCGACGAGGGTTAGAGCAAAATCAGAGCGACGCGCCAGGAGGAGACACATTATGGAGAGCGCATGGGCCGGAGCTGTTTTTACCGCCGGTGGAACAATACTGGGCAGCGCTATCGCAGCCTGCGTTCAAGTTGTGGTCTCCCGCAACCAGCAAAGGGAGCAGAGGCGCAACGCAGAGATCATCCGACGGAATAAGCAAGCCGATGAACTTCGCGAACGCATCGTGGAGGTCATCAGTGCAGCGACTTGGTTCTATAGGGCGAAGTGGAAAGGCCGGCCTTCGGCCGCCGAGGATGGCACTCAGTGGGATATCGAGGAGAATGGCTATACCATGAAGCTGACAGACGGCATCACGCGAGTTTGTCTCATGTTGGACGCAGAGGTCGCCACTCATGCAGAACTGATGAAGGCGTTGGCATCGGTCAGGTCTGCGGCGTTCAAGAGTGACACCAAAGATGTAACTCAGTTCGAGAATGCCGTTCACTCTTTACAAAAGATCGCTTCTACTGTTATCCGTCAGGCGTCAACGCAGACCACACCTTGCCTATGATTCGGGCCGCGAAGGAGATTCGGCTAGGTCACCATGACGGGTCGAAAGCAGAGCGGGGCTGAGAGCGTTTTTGGGCGCTCTCAAGGGCGCTCCAACGAATCCGGCATAGGAAACCCATCACCGCTTGCTCGCGGACGCCCACCAAGAAATAGTCACCGTTTGGCGCAAATGTCCTTCGCGATTTGGCCCACAATTGAACGCGAGGGGGCTAGCATCCATCCTGACGTTGTGGTTCCGGTTTCATCGTTATTGATGAAAAACATATAGTGCCCATGACAATCGAAGATCATCGGTTTGGCAACGATGTCGATTCCCTGTATTGCTCCCCAGACCATTACGCCCAGTTGTGTGTGCCGAATGGTAGCCATGTTTACCCTGAACTTTTCGCCATTAGCGGCTTCGTATGTTTTCCAGCCGCTTCTCGATGCTGGCGTTGGTGTTAAATCTGTCGATTCGGGAGATGGTTGAAACGAAAGAACAGGAGCAGGCTCAGGCGTTTCTCTTGGTGCAGTTGAATTATCAACTGTGGTCGGCGGATTACCCAAGATTTTGAACGAGTTCATGAACTGCGTATTTGGATAATGAGTAGGCGTGATCGTGGAAACCGTAAGCAGAGAATAGAAGCGGGTTCCGGCAAGAAATTCCTGCGCGATGTAAACGGCCCCGGTGGAATCGGCGGCTGTGAACGCGCGCGCGGGCACGCCGTTGAAATCGAAGCCGTAGTCTCCGCTCAAAGTTTTATCGACAATGGCAGATTTCTCCATCATCTGGAGGAAGGCATCCGACGAAGCCGAAGCCCTGACTTCCTGTGGACAATCGGCGTACACCACAACGTACTTGATGTTGTCAGCAGTGGCGGAGAATTTGTAGAAAGTAACCGTTTCGCCGTTCCCAAGATCAATCGGTCCCGAAGATTGCTGCGGGGCCGAGGGAAACAGGATGCTGAAACGCCCGTCGGCGGAGGTGAACGGCTGCCGGGCATCGTGTTGTGCTGGTTCGGCAGTGGAGTTGTCTGGTGTCGGTTGCGCTGGTCCCGTAGCCGTTGCGGTCGATGTGGAGTTCTGGATACCAGCCTCGGCAACGACGAACGCCCAAATTGCGCCGGTAATGCCAAGGATGAATAAAGCACCGAGAATAACGTTTCTCGCGCTCGCCGCGCTCCGTTCAGACTGCGAGGAGATTGGAGCGACAGCATTTACAACCGCGCCGCAGTATCCACACTGAAGAACGTGTTTCTTCATGATGAGGAGCCAGCCCAGCAATCCAGAAACGAAGCAGAAGATGCCAATGTATACAAAGGCTATAGTGCTAATACCAGCGAATGCGGTTGCGAAAGCACTCCCATGAGCGGCACCGGCAACACCGGCAAACAGGCTGACGACAAGCAGGATCGCGCAGCCCGCCATTCCGAGAATCGATGGGATGAGGAGAATATAGCCTATTGCAACTGCTGGACCGCTCAAACGGCGAATCTTTCTGGGCATCAGAGTTCCACGGTCACAAATCTTGCAGGCAGGGTAGGCTCTGACATCGGATGTTCCGGGTGTTTCCATCTTGACTCTCCGGTTTGGCACGAGTTTACACCGGGTACCCATTCAAGCCCTCTTTTGTCTTGAGTGGGTGGTGGCCCAGGTCTCATTTTGGCTCGGAAAGTTTGGGCGCCCCACATCTCGTTTTTGAGATGTGGGATATGCCAATCCCGGCGAGACGGTCTGCTTTACATCTGCGGAGAAGGGGCTTCCGCCGAGGTTTCTGGGCCGTTCTTCACGCGGACCACGGTGATTTTGTGGAAACCTTCCTTGAACGATGGAGGGCGCAGCCGCTCCTGCATGGTGCGCATCGCGGCTTCATTCACCATGTAGTCGCGGCGCTTGTTGCGCTCCATGCATACCTCGAAAGGAACGTCGAAAAAGACCGCATGAACTTCGTATCCGAAGCTCCGCGCCATCTTGATCCACTGCCGCCTTTCATGCGGGGAAAGATTGGTAGCGTCCACATAGTTCCACGGCATTTTCGCAATCAACCGCGCGCGCAACAGCGAGCGCAGTGTTGAAAAAACCAGTCCTTGATACCGCTGCTCGGTAATGTCGTCGAACAGGATGCTTCGCAGCATGTCGCTGGACAGCGGCGTTACCCCGCGGCGTTTGAACCAGGTCGTCTTGCCCGATCCAGGCAAGCCAATGGCCAGCACCACATACCCCTTGGGCGATTTTGACGCCTGCAATTCCGCAGGTGGCGTCGCCAGGGATTCAGGCTGCGTTTCATGCACCAGCACCGGCCCTGAAATTTCCGGAGAAAATGCTGGTTCGGCCTTGCTTCGACCGCGTGTTGGTGGCTGTGCAACGGGACCTTCGCTGGGAATGTCCGCTGCACGGTCCGCTCGAGCGTGAACCTGCGCCGCATCCTCGCGCTCGAGCGATTGAGGATAGGACGGTTGCAATGGCGTTGGCTGGTCCTGCGGAATCTCGTGACCAATCTTTCCGGTTGACTCGGAATTGTTCGTCACCGGCTTCTTACGACGTCTCATTAGTTTTTCGCGCACCCACTCGCGCATGATGCGCTTGTAACACATTGACAGCATGGGCTGCAACACATGGCCGACTTCTTTGGATTTTTCGATAGAAATTCTCCCGGCCTCGGTCCCGCAATTTCCTTGCGGTAAACGACTTCAAGCCCTCGCCTATCCGCACCCTGCTATAGGCCTCTTGCTCTCTCTGGGCAGAAAAGTACAATCAAGAACGTACAATAGTGAGACAGACCTAACGCAAATCATTTTTCCAGAGGAGAGAAACAACATGGCAGTAAAGGTTGGTATCAACGGTTTTGGCCGCATCGGACGCAACGTCCTGCGGGCATCGCTCGGCAATCCCGAGCTCGATTTCGTCGCGGTCAATGATCTGACCGACCCCAAGACCCTGGCGCATCTGCTCAAGTACGACTCGATCCTTGGCAATCTGCACCACAACGTGCAGGCCGGGCCGAACTACATTTCCGTCGATGGCAAGCACATCAAGGTCTTTGCCGAACGCGACCCCGCCAAGCTGGACTGGAACTCCGTCGGCGCACAGGTGGTGGTCGAATCGACCGGCCACTTCACCGACGCGACCAAGGCCAAAGCGCACCTGCAAGGCTCGGTCAAGAAGGTCATCATCTCCGCTCCCGCATCGAACGAAGACATCACCATTGTGCTGGGCGTCAATGAAAACAAGTACGACGCTGCGAAGCACAACGTCATCTCGAACGCCTCCTGCACCACGAACTGCCTGGCCCCGCTGGCGAAGGTGCTGCTGGAAAACTTCGGCATCGTCTCCGGCCTGATGAACACCATCCACAGCTTTACCAACGACCAGGTAACGCTCGACTTCCCGCACAAGGACCTGCGCCGTGCGCGCGCCGCGTCGTTGAACATCATTCCAACCTCGACCGGAGCGGCCAAGGCGCTGCATCTTGTCCTGCCGGAGTTGAAGGGCAAGCTGGACGGCTTCTCGCTGCGCGTCCCGACGCCAGTCGTCTCTGTCGTCGATCTGACCGTCGTGACGGAAAAACCGATCACTGTCGAATCGGTCAACGCCGCCTTGAAGGCCGCCGCGGAAGGCCCGCTGAAAGGCATCCTCGGCTACGAATCGCAGGAGCTTGTCTCCTCCGACTTCAAGGGCAATCCGTTGTCCTCGATCATCGATGCGCCTTGCACCAAAGTTGTTGGAGGCAACATGGCCAAGGTCATCAGTTGGTATGACAACGAGTGGGGCTATTCCAACCGCGTCAAAGACCTGATTCTCTTCCTGGTGAAGAAGGGGCTGTAGCGCCATTGCAACGGATTTGTCGCATCGAAGGGTTGTAGAGCGATCTGCTTCCCTTCGAGAAATCTGTGGGATTTTGTTTTCTTAGGAGCCGCATCATGCGACAGAACATCGCAGGCACATCACCGTACGAACCCATCATCGGCTTCTCCCGCGCCGTGCGTGTCGGCAATGCAGTGTATGTCTCCGGCACTGGCCCGGTCGGCGC
>JAKAYS010000139.1 GCA_021826695.1 Acidobacteriota bacterium
CGATCTGGACGGATGCTTCATTCGATAGCATTTTTTCTTCTGTGCCGAGTGGTTCTAAAGCTGTAATCGAAATGGTAAGCATCGGGGTAGGACCTGCGGCCACGGAGATGGTACGTGGAATGAGAAGGCTTTGAAACGGCTGAATGCCGTTATATAGAGTTGTGATCGCAGCGTCCCTGCGAATGCGAAGTACGCCACTCGGCGTGAGGTAGTCCAGATTTACGCACTGCACTTTAGGTGTCGTATCTCCACAGCCGTACTTGCTGAAAAGAACAGTAAGGGAGGCCCCACTGAGTTTTGTATGTTGTATTTGCCACTCGCGAGAGGAACTGATATCGGGCGCAATGCGCACAAGCACAGCACCCATGGCCTGTCGCAAGCGCAAAGGAACATAGTCCGAGGTCGAGTAAAAACGGGTAACTCCGGTCTTGCGTATGCCCACATACCTGTAGTCACCGAGTGTAGCTTCTTTGCGCCAGGCTTCTTTGGATTGCCACCATTCCTCGTAGGTCCCATTGCCGGTGAATTCGGCATCTCCGGTGGCGACATAAGTCGCTTTCAGATGAAAGGGAATGCCTGCTGCTTCCAGATCGCTCAACTGGCGGGCGCGGGCGAAGAATTCCTCCGGGGTTGTTGGATTCGCGGCGTTCGCCACTGGCGCTTGTGTGGGCGCAGCGGGAGTGTTTGCTGGCTGCGTCTGCGCATGAAGTCGCGCAGGCAAGAATGCAGAGCAGAAAAAGAGAACCAGCAGCAGCCGAAAGTAGCGCATAGCGGTGCTATTCGTTGTAATGCAGCAGACTGAACACGTCAAGACCTTCGAAGCGTTCGCGGCCTTTTAGAAAATCCAGCTCCACGGCGAAGGCGAGACCGGCGATTTCTCCACCCAGTTGGCGAACCAGTTTAACGGTCGCTTCCATGGTGCCGCCGGTGGCCAGCAGATCGTCCACAATGACCACGCGCTCGCCGCTCTCAATGGCGTCGAGATGGATTTCAAGTGCGTCCGTGCCGTATTCCAGATCATAGGTGACGCGCGCCGTCTTCGCAGGCAGCTTCTTCGGCTTGCGCACTGGAACGAAGCCCGCGTTCAGTCGATAGGCCAAGGCCGGACCGAAGATGAATCCGCGCGCTTCAATGCCCAGAACAAGATCGATGTCCTTCTCAAAATAATGCGCGGCCAGCGCGTCGATCAGCATGGCGAAGCCGGACTTGTCCTTGAGCAGTGTGGTGATGTCGTAGAAAAGAATGCCTGGTTTGGGAAAATCGGGGACGGTGCGGATGAGTTTCTTCAGAGGTTCACAGTCAATATGCATTTGCGACATTCGTTTACCATGCTCCTTCGATTTCAAATGCTTGTAGATTTTCAGCCTCAGATGCGGGCCGTTCTTCTTGTTCGATGCGGTCGACACGCGAGCCTCGCGAGCCATCTTTCAAGCGCACCAATAAATCGTCAAGTTGCGCTTCGCTTCCAGTAGCCAATACTTCGACGTGACCCTCGCTGGTGTTGCGCACCCACCCCCGCAAGCCGAGCGCGGACGCCTCCCGCAGCACGAACCAGCGGAAGCCGACACCCTGCACGCGGCCTTTCACAAGATAACGTTGGACGCTCAAACTAGACCCAGTCACAGCAAGGGCAGTGTCGCAGATGCGGGGGAGGGGGCGCAAGGCAGTGGAGGAGTTTTTTGACCTCGTTGCGCGATACCCATCCTTAGTCGTGCAAGGATGGGTATCGATAGAGTGTTTTTCAAGAGGAAAGTTATGCGCGGGACAGGTAAGCGCCTTCGGCGGTGTCGATGCGAATTTTGTCGCCCTGATTGATGAAGGCAGGCACCTGCACGACCAGCCCGGTCTCCATCTTGGCAGGCTTGGTGACGGAGGACGCGGTGGCGGACTTCAGTCCTGGCTCGGTCTCCACGATGGTCATTTCGACGATCTGCGGCAGGTCGATGCCGACGGCCACGCCATCGAAAAACGATACCTTGATGGGCAGATTGGCGATCAGATATTCGACGGCGTCACCCAGCGTAGCGGCGTTCAGCGTGGTCTGCTCGTAATTCTCCATGTTCATAAATACATATTCGTCGCCGTCGGCGTACAGGAACTCCATTGCGACTTCGTCCACAATCACGCGCTCAATGGGATCGGGGGAGCGGAAGCGATGCTCGTACATGGCGCCGGTGCGCAGGTTGCGCAGCTTTGCCTGGATGAAGGCGCGCAGGTTGCCGGGCGTGCGGTGCTCCACCTTGAAGACGGAGTGCAGTTCGCCATTGTGCTTGATGATCATGCCGGGACGCAATTGCGTGGCGGGAATCGCCATAAAAATCTTGCTCCTTAACTGCGATGTGAATTTTTGCGCGGAATCAAAACGCGGAGACCGAACTTGAGGCCAACAATCTAGTGTAGCGTAGCTTGAAGAAGATGCGGGTGCCTTGACAAAGCCTTCGTCCTTATCGAGGGGCGCCCGCCTCGCCAACATCGTCTGGATTCTTCGCTGCGCTCAGAATGACTCTCTATCGGGAATTGATAGTTAACCAAAAATACGGGCGAAGAAATGGCCGATTTTATGGAAGATTCCCGTGCGATGATGCGCTGGTTTTGTCTGGGGTTCTCCTGCCAGCGCCTCGGCAATGTCGGGGCCAGAGGGGGATGTTGTCGGCCCGATGCCAAAAAGCGGCTCGGTCGCGACGGTCGCGGCGCTTTCCGGTGTGGCCATGCCGGAAGGCGTTCCCGTGGGCACTGTCTGCTTTGGACCCTCGTAGGTCAATGTGCTGGTCACTTCGCTGTGGATCTCGCCGGGAGCAACTACGGGTTTGGTCGGTGGCCCAGGCGGGGCAGCGAGTCCTTCACTTTCCGCCAACGGAAAGGCCGTATCGGCGGGAGTGGAACTGGGGCCACCGAGGGATGTCGTTTTGGCATCCGCGGGTTTCGGCGCAACAGCTTGGCCAGGTTTTGCCGCCTGCTTGCCAGTCGTGCCGGTGGGGACGCCGGTGCTGGCAATGGAGACGAACGGCGTTACCGGGCAACCGCATGGCTGCGTTTCCTGGTCCACCACATCGCGCACGCTGCCATGCTCGAACATGACGTGCTGGTTGGCCTGCACCCGGTAGACTCCGGTGCCAATCTGCTCGCTGACTAGCAGGTAGGGCGCGTTGTCGCCGCGATTCTCCACGCAGGTATCGCCCTGCGCGTTCACTCGAATGCTGACCTCAGCCTTCCCGGGGCCGGAGAGCAGAATGCGCAGGTCCGGCGTCAGCACCACGTCGGAATTTTTCCCCACGCGGTAATGGGCCTCGATAGCGCCATGGTCGAGCGCCAGCATCAGCGGACTATTGGGATCACCGGGACTGTTTTGCTGCGAAAGATGCACGGTCGTGGTGGAGCAAAGATCCAACTCGCCGCCACGCGTCAGATGGATGGGCAATGTTTTTTGTCCCGCCGTAACTGTGCTGCCATTACCAAGAAGTGTGCTCGATCCGTTGAGAGTGACTGCGCCAGAAACGTGAATCTGCTCCGCCGCTGCGGTTGCGTCGATGTGCCCGATGGTTTGTTGCGGGGTCGCCTGGGCCGCTGCGCTCGTGGTCAGCAGTGTCGTCGCGAACACCACGGCAAAGATGACCAGCGTCGCGCATCCGGCTTGGCGAAGGGAAGGCATCCGCTACTCCAGCTTGAGGAAGTTTGCGAGCAGGCGCATACCGTCTTCCGTCAGGACGCTCTCTGGGTGAAACTGCACGCCTTCAATGGAAAAACTGCGATGCCGCAGTCCCATGATAAGGCCTTCAGAGCGGGCGGAGATTTGCAGCTCTTCCGGCAGGCCATCTTCCGAAACGATCAAAGAGTGATAGCGGGTGCAGGTCATGGGGCTGCGGATACCGCGAAAAATGGTACGGCCGTCATGCTCGACGGCACTGGTTTTTCCATGCATCAGGCGCGGCGCGCGGACGATACGTCCGCCGAAGGCAGCGCCGATTGCCTGGTGGCCGAGGCACACTCCCAGGATGGGGACCTTGCCCGCAAAGTGGCGGACCAGCGGAATGCTGATGCCCGCTTCCTGCGGCGTACACGGGCCGGGCGACAGCACGATGCGTTCCGGCTTTAGAGCCTCGACCTCTTTAACCGTGATCCGGTCGTTGCGACCGACTTGTACCTCCGCGCCCAGTTCGCCGAGATATTGCACCAGGTTGTAGGTGAACGAATCGTAATTGTCGAGAATGAAGATCATGAGTGGAGTGCGCTGTTTCAGAATACCAAGTTCTTAGAGGTCGATGCGGCAACGCCCAATCGAGAAGTTATGACGGCGAGCACAGGCGTCTACACAAGCGACGATAGAGGGCAAACCCGGAAAAGGCTCAACGAGCTTCCCGAGGGAGAATTCCATTCCGCCCATTTCAATGCGGACGGAACGATCCTTGTCTCTGGATTGGCAGGGACACTCCTGGCCAATCCATTTTCAAGTGCCAGTTCGCCGTACCTTCAGATTCGATAAATAGCCTGGAAGCTCTTTCACCCAATGGCGTTGAAGGGTTTCCTTGCTCCGTGATAGATACGCAATATGGTCACAGTGTTTTTATCTATGGAGAAAATTATTCGATGAGGAGCATAGATGAGATGCCGCATTTCTTGTTCAAAGTATCTCTGTTCCGGAATTATTGAACACCTTCGCGGCAGCGTTTCAAGGGAAAGAATTTGATCGATCAGACCATTCCACCACCGTTCGGCGGCTATGGGCGCTCCATGATCGGCCCTGAGGAAGCCGACATACTCCTCAGCATCGGCCAGAGCTGCTTTGGTAATCTCAACGCTGAATGCCAAGTTTGGCCCCGAGTCTCTTCAGAGCTTTTCGCGCCGGCTGCACCCGGCCTTCTTTGGCATCCTGCAAGCCCACACGAATCGCGGCGACTGCTTCCAGCTCTATAAGGCGATTGAGCAATTCCTGATAACTTGCAGCGTCCTGCACAACAAGTTCCGCGCGGCCATTGACCGTCAGTACCAGCGGAGTTTTAGAGTCCTTGAGCCTGCCGACGTAATCTTTGGCATTTCTCTGGAACTCAGTAACGGAGCGGACTTCGCGGAGATCGATCATGGGCGCCTCGACATGCATAAAGCATACTATAAGCATTCTATTCAATGCTTGAAAAGATACTGGAGTTTCAATGCCTGTTCGCCGCGGCTTGAGATTCGAAATGAATAGCCAACATCGGCCTGACGGCTTGGGTAGAGGACAATCCCTATTGCGGGGCGAAGCCTTCCTTCCGCCCTTTCGCGCTTTCTTGTAGTCCATTCCGATTCAATTTCCACCCTTCCGGCATTGCTCGGCGCCCCATTCAAGCCTCCTTTTGGCTTGAGCGGGTCTGGGAGACTATCCCCGCGCTCTTTCGATCGCGCGCACGACGGCCTTGGCCTTGTTGATGGACTCCTCGTATTCCTTTTCCGGGACAGAGTCGGCCACAATGCCGCCGCCTGCCTGGATGTGGCCCTGTTTGCCGCGCATCAGCAGGCTGCGGATGGCGATACAGGAGTCGAAGTTGCCGGAGAAGTCCGCATAGAAGACACTGCCGCCGTAGATGCCGCGCCGCGCAGGCTCCAGTTCTTCGATGATTTCCATGGCGCGAATCTTTGGCGCGCCGGTCAGTGTTCCAGCAGGGAAGCAGGCGCGGAATGCATCGACAGCGGAGAGATCGGCGCGCAGCTTGCCTTCCAGCGCGCTGACCAGGTGCATCACATGCGAATAGCGTTCGACGAACATCAGGTCCTTTACCTGCACGGAGCCATATTCGCTGACACGGCCCACATCGTTGCGGCCCAGATCGACCAGCATGATGTGCTCGGCCACCTCTTTTGCGTCGGCGCGAAGTTCGGCCTCAATGCGGCGATCTTCCTCTTCGTCCTCTGCGCGCCAGCGGGTGCCTGCGATGGGCCGATATTCCACCTTGCGGCCATGAACGCGGACCAGCAGTTCCGGCGACGAGCCGACCAGATGCGTGTCTCCGGGGCGACGCAGACCCATGCGCAGAAAGTACATGTACGGCGACGGGTTCACGATGCGCAGCGCGCGATAAATGGAGAACGGATCGACGCCGGGTTCGACATCGAAACGCTGTGAGAGTACGGCCTGGAAGACATCTCCGGCGGCGATGTAATCCTTGATACGCTGCACGCCGGCGAGATAGTCCTGCCTGCGGGTGCGGGCTTTAAGATGCAGCTTGCCCCGCGCGGTATGGCGAACCGGGCGCGGCAGGGGCTTGGCCAGCCGCCGCTCCAGGTCGTGCAGCCTGCGGACAGCATTGGCATACGCAACGCTGGGCTTGTAGCGTTGCAGATCGGCGGTCGCCACCAGCAGAATTTCCTTCTTGACGTGGTCGAAGGCCAGCACCGTGTCGAAGAACATCAGGCAGGCGTCCGGCATACCGAGTTCATCTTTGCTGGTTTCGGGCAGTTGCTCGATCAGCCGCACGGCGTCATAGGAAAAAAAGCCGACCGCACCGGCGGTAAATGGCGGCAGACCGGGCAGCCTGGCGGCCGTATGTCCGGCAAGTGAGTCGCGAAGCAGTTCAAAGATGTCGCCCTCGCTGGATTCGATCCGGTCGCCCGTGTGCGTAGTGATTTGATGGCCGTGCGCGACAACTTTTTTGTAGGGCCGAATGCCCATAAACGTATAGCGGCCAACATTTTCGCCGCCCTCGACGGACTCCAAAAGAAACGCCTCCGGCTCCCCGTAGGCGACGCGCAGAAAGGCCGAGACTGGGGTTTCCAGGTCTGCGGTCCAGGGCTTACAGATGGGCACCAGGTCGTGGCTGCGCGCCAAACGCTGGAACTCGGAGGGCGTGGGTGTAATGGCTGACTTGCTCGACATAAATCAACGTCATAGTACACGGTTAGAGCGCGGATGCGTAGTCGGATTTTTATATTGCATTGATTTTTAGGGAGTTGCAGGTTGCATATTGCAGGCGCTCACAGCCGTAAATCGGTATGGAGAAAAGACTCCTCAAATGCCGGCGTACCACGCATAGCCACCTTCCGGCTCAACAGAGCCCAGACCTTTGCCGAATTTCTTCAGCGTGTCGGTGGCTGTGAGATGGGTTATGTACTTCACGCTCTTGTAGCCGAGTTGGCGAGGCACGCGCATGCGGAGCGGACCGCCGAAGGACACCGGGAGATCGCCGTCGTTCATGCCCCAGGTCAGAAATGTCTGGGGATGCAGAGCGTCGCCCATATCGATGCTGTCCCACCAGTTGCTGTCGATGGAGAAGTATGCTACATATCGCGCCTGGGGCAAGATCCCAACGGCGTTCAATACTTCAATCAGTGGCGTTCCGATCCACTCAGCGATATAAGACCAGCCCTCTTCGCACGCCACCTCAGTGATTTGGCTGCGAACGGGCAAACTCCTCAGGTCAGGCAACGAAAGCGATGCGGGACGGGCAACCATTCCGTCAACCGATAGACGCCAGTCCGAGAACCCGCCAGCCTGCAGCCGCTTGAACGCATCGTTCGGAGGCGCGGTCTCGTTGGCAAAAGGCGACTTTGAAATCATGCTCCGAGGAAATTCGCGGGCCAGCGAGTGCCGCGTCAGTAGCCGTTGTGCGGCGTAGGTCAGCGTCTCCCCAGGACCGTAGATGCCACCGTGGTCCGGCGGAATCAGCCCATAGCGATGGGCCACATGGTCGGCTGCGGCCAAACCCGCCAGGCCTGCGGTGGCGGCGAGGCCCGTGGTCATAAACTTTCTGCGTGAAATGGACTTCATTTGGGTTCCTCCGCAATGACGGCGCGACCCGTGATCATTGCTCGCACGCGGCTCTTGAATCCCGCCAGATACACCATGGCAACATGAATCACGAGGAAGATCAGGAGAAATCCGGAGACGAAGAAATGGAGCGTGCGCGCGGATTGCCGTCCGCCGAGCGCCGTCACCGCGACCGGGGCCGCCGAAGTGAACGCCGGAGACATGGCCAGCCCCGTCCAGACCACCAGAGGAAACAGCACAAAGATGACCGCCAGATAGGCGGTTCGCTGGACCACGTTGTAAGAACGGGCATCCTCTGCATCCGGTGTCATGCGGTGAAGAGACTTCGCGATCACTCCCCAGAATGCACGCCACGTCCTGTCTGCCCGGGTCGGCAGCAGGTTCTTCCGAAAATGGCCGGTCAAAAAACCTGAGATAACGTAAAGCAGGCCGGTCAGCACCACTACCCATGCGGCCTGAAAGTGGAGATACCGGCTCCAGCCATTTTGGTCCGGCATCACGTAGCCGTAGCCAGTCGGAACAGTATCCCTCGATGAGGGGATCGGCAGCGTGAACAGTGGAGGAGTCCGCACAGTGCCGACTTCACCCCAATAGAACCGCGGGTGAGAGATCACGATCTCAGCGCCGCTGATGAGTAAAGCAAGGAAGGAGATTACAGTGATCCAGTGCGTCACGCGGACGACCGTGGTATGCCGGGGAGCTTCAGGATTAGGGAGTGGGCCAGCGGCTGACACACGGGCAGCATAACATACGAGCGTGGCCGTCGTGCTATCCCGTGAGAAAGTGGGCCACGCAAAGACCAAACGTCACCAGTCGGAAGGTTGGCTTGCCCAAGTTCCTTTTCTCGGCCTATACTCCATAGGTTTGGCCGGAATGCGGTCCGCAAAGGCAGGAGATTGCTTTCCTGCGTGGACACACTCCAACGGCACAGGGAGATGTATGACGACAACAGTAACGCTTGAGCAGGAAATGAACCCTTGGGAAGCGCAGGCTGCCCGTTTCGACTTTGCCGCGCGGAAGCTCAACCTGGATGAGGGTCTGTGGAAGGTGCTGCGTTCGCCCAGCCGCGAGATCATCGTGCATTTTCCCATCCTTTTGGACAATGGCAAGGTAGAGCTTTTCACCGGCTACCGCGTGCATCATTCGGTCGCGCGTGGGCCCGGCAAAGGTGGCATCCGTTACGCGCCGGACGTCAACCTCGATGAAGTCCGCGCCCTGGCAAGTTGGATGACGTGGAAGTGCGCCGTGGTGAACATTCCGTTTGGCGGGGCCAAAGGCGGCGTCATCTGTGACCCCAAAAAGCTGTCCCAGGGCGAACTGGAACGTATCACGCGGCGTTATACGGCGGAGATCGTGGAGTTCATCGGTCCGGAAAAGGACGTTCCCGCACCGGATATGAACACGAATGAACAGACCATGGCATGGATCATGGACACCTACTCCATGCACATGCGTCAGACAGTGACGAGCGTGGTGACGGGCAAGCCGATCACTATGGGTGGCTCGCGGGGACGCCGCGAAGCGACAGGCCGCGGCATTCGCGTGGTTTGTGTGGAGGCATTACGCTATCTGAACATGCCTGTGGAAGGATGCCGCGTCGTCATTCAAGGATTCGGGAATGTCGGCTCCAACGCCGCGCATTTACTAATGGATGTGGGCTGCAAGATCGTCGGAATCGCGGAGTATGATGGCGGACTCTATAACGCCAATGGAATCGACATCCACGCTCTGGTTGAATATCGCGAGCGCAACAGCTCCATCGTAGGTTTTCGTGGCGCGGAGGCGATAGAGTCCGCCAACTTGCTTACCAGCGCTTGCGACATTCTGATTCCCGCAGCGACGGAGAACGTCATCACCAGTCGCAACGCTGCGAAAATTCAGGCGAAGATTGTTTGTGAAGGCGCCAATGGGCCAACGACCGCAGTGGCGGACGAGATCCTGGCGGACAAGGGCATCTTTATCGTGCCGGACATTCTGGCGAATGCTGGCGGTGTGACAGCTTCGTATTTTGAGTGGGTGCAGGACCGCCAGGGCTA
>JAKAYS010000010.1 GCA_021826695.1 Acidobacteriota bacterium
TTCCGATCTGCATGTCCCCAGAGTAAAGCTCAGTGATCTGGTGATGGCCGCTGCCCAGGTTTGGTAGTGTCAGCGAAGCCGTTCCACTGCTAAGCGCTACCGGACCGTTTCCCAGCGGTGTGCCCGCATCGGTATCTTCAAAGATGACACTTCCGGTGGGGAAGGTGCCCCCCAAAGCTGCGAAAACATTTGTGGTGAGCGTAACCGGTTGGTTGTATGGAACAGTGCCGGTGGGCGAATGCCTCATGGTTATCGAAGTTCCCGAGCTATTGAGCAGCACGTTGAGGCTCGGTCCACCATTCGCCGTTGGCGGAAATTCCGTCATATATTGCTGTTGTTTTGAGGGGCTGGTGATGTTGACGCGATTCACCGTGTTGGCGGTCACGATGTCCAGTTTTCCATCCAGGTTGAAATCGCCCAGCGCGGTAGCCCAAGGCTGTTGCCCCGCGGCGAATTCAAATCGTGGCTGGAAAGTGCCGTCGCCTTTGCCAAGCAATACGGCCACCTGGTTAAAGTTTGCGGCTACCGTGACCAAGTCCAAAATGCCATCGCCGTTGATGTCCCCAGCAGCGATCGAGTCAGGGAAGTTCAACGCAAAGCTATTGGCAGCGGGCCTGAACGTCCCATCTCCATTGCCGCCGAAGAAGGAAACATCGTTCGCGATGGAATTTCCGGTCACGATATCCAGGTTGCCGTCGCGGTTGAAGTCGCCCACGACCAGCGACGTCGGGAACGAGTCTGTCGAGTACATTTCCGGCGACTGGAAAGTAGTCTGAGACGGAGGCGGCTGGAACAGGGCCACGTTATTCAGAAAGACTTCGAGCTGCGCGGTGCTGAAACAGGTGACGGCGACATCATTCTGGCCGCTGTGGCGGAAGTCTCCAATGGCGACTCCATAAGGATTGGTGCAGGTCGCCAATGTTTGGCCGCCGACGAACTTTCCTCCGGCTTGCCCGTAAAGGATGGAGACAGTGTTGTCCCCATAGTTGCTGACCGCCAGGTCGGGGATTCCGTCGCCGTTCAAATCGCCGATGGCGACCTGAAAGGGCTGCTTGCCGACAGGGTAGCTTTGCGCTGCGGCGAATGTGCCGCTGCCTCCGCCGTTGTTCATTAACACGCTGACTGTGTTGTCCCCCGTGTTCGCCGTGACCAGATCGGCATAGCCGTCATTGTTCAGGTCGCCGGCCACAACCCAGTAGGGTTGCTTGCCAACGGGATACACTACGGCCGCTGTATTGAAGTTTCCACCACCGGAGCCAATCAGTACGCGGACTGAGTTGTCTTCGAGGTAGGAAGCAGCGATGTCAGGCAATCCATCGTGGTTGAAGTCCGCCACTGCAACTCCATCGGCCATATTGCCGTGGCCGTTGGTGAGAGTGTTCGGCGAATGAAAGTTGCGGCCTCCCGGCTCTGGAGTTGGCAGCGTATTGTTGGCAAACACCGAGACGGAGTAGCTATCCTGCTGGGTAACAGCCACGGCGGGTTTACCATCGCGGTAAAAGTCTCCCGCTGCAACATACGCAGGTCCGTTAAGAACGCGAATATCGTAGTGCTCCGCCGCACCAAATGTGTCGCTAACTTTGCCACTGCCAGTGTTCATCAGAATGGCTACGTTATTTTGCAGAACGTTACCGGAAAGTAAATCGAGATATCCGTCGCCATTGATGTCCACAGCGATGATCGAGTCCGCGCCCGTACCACTCTTTGGGCCCACTGGAATTGGCTTGGCTGCCTCGAACAGATCGTTTCCCTGTCCATACAGAACGCTCACCGTGCCCGATCCGGAGTTGGCGACAGCAAGATCGAGGAAGCCATCGTGGTTAAAGTCTCCGGCTGCGATAGCATTTGGAGTTTGCTGCGTTGGAACCGGCGTTCCGACTGCAAAATTTCCAGTCCCGTCGCCCACGAGTATGTTGACAACGCTCTTGGATGTATCGGTCACGGCAAGATCCATGTGCCCGGTTGTATCGAAATTGCCAGCGGTAATTGCTGTGGGGGTTCCCAGGCCAGAAATCGTTTTAGAGGTTAAGGTGGTAAAGTTGTTGGCCGCGTCGCTTAGAAATAATGTGACTGTCCCATCGCCACTGTCTGCTACGGCGAGATCGGGGTGGCCGTCGCTGTTGAAATCTCCAGCAACGATCGATACTGGGCCCAAACCTGTCCCAAGCACAATATTTGTGGTTGGACTTGTCGTAGGGCTAGAGCTGAACGTCCCATTTCCCAGGTTCAGAAATACTTCAATGACGTTCGAGGTAGGAGAGTTGCAGGTAACAACGATGTCTGGCAGGCCGGTAAGGTCAAGGTCTGTAGCCAGCACTGCGGTCGGGCCGCCACAAGTGGGATAGGTAGCAGCAGCGCTAAACATGCCGGGACCCGATGCCAGAAACACACTTATGGTGTTGGCTGCTTTGTTCGCCACCACCAGGTCCGGGAAACCATCATGGTTAAAGTCGGCGACTGCCACACCTTGCGGCATCTTCCCGGTAGTCAATATGTCGGTAGCGGTGGGCGTTTGAAACAATGCCTGCGCGTTGGCAGTACCAGCAGCCAAAAGTGTTGCAACGGCGATACTACCAGCGGAAATGGCTAACAGAAGATGACGAATGATCGGACGAAGCATGGCGTGACCTCTTATTCAAATGAAGGAACTGCAACATTGGAAATTGCGGGGCTAGCCTAATCGGGCAAAACTGCGCACCCCCAAACACCTCGATCGCAGAGAAACACTGAACCTAAAATCCGTGCTGGCAGACCGCTAACTCGCTTGATTTCATCTGCGGCAGTTGTCGCCCTAAAAAAGCCAATTTCATTACGCGTTCCAGCGTGACTATTTTCCACAATAGAACAGTTTTGTTACTTTCGTGCATAAAATTGTATTGAATTTTATATTTCAGGAAAAATTATAAATATAATGAGCAATTTTTTAGATGCAGAAAGTTATCTGAACGTGACTCATCCTTGGCCATAAATCCTGATCATTTTTTTAGAAAAGACATCGGTATCCGACACAGAAGGGCGAAGGAAAATCAAAAAACGAGGGCCACACGATTTGCATGGCCTTCCAAAGGGTCAGTCAGTTTTTTACCTGGTTCTGCCTGTCAGACCGCGTCAGACTTCACTCCGAGAAATCAAGCAGGACACGCGGTGGTTTATGGGTGAAATCTTGGGCTTCCAGGAACCCCACCGTGAACGACACGGAGAGTCGGAATATTGTGATCTCGAGAACGATTCAGGAAGGTCGATCCAGCGCTTCCATTTGGTGCTCGCACAGCCCTGCTGCGTGCTGCGGCGGGTAGGACACAAGTCCCAGGACCCTGGGTACAGAATGATCCTGTAATGGTTCCCGTGCCGTAGTAGCCGCCACCCGCGCCGGTTGGCAGTCCCTGCCCTGCGGGGAACGTCGCCGTCATTGTGTAATAGCTGGCTGTTGGGTTCGGGAAT
Organism: Acidobacteriota bacterium; assembly: GCA_021826695.1. Classification (GTDB taxonomy): domain Bacteria; phylum Acidobacteriota; class Terriglobia; order Terriglobales; family Acidobacteriaceae; genus JAKAAZ01. The sequence goes on from JAKAYS010000010.1 coordinate 3,442, forward strand.
GTGTCAACCGCATAGTATCCAGAGAACGTGGGATTGGTATCGACATTGTCTCCGATCTGTTCGGTTGCCGACGCGCCATTTGTGATGGAGAAGACCACTTGGCCTTGCTGCACGATGCTTCCGAATGCGTCCGTCACCTGGGAGTAGCAGGTTTGTTGATTTGGCGCATACAAGCCAGAGTCAGTGTTTTGCGGGGCACAGTTCAGGCTCAAGGTCATCGCCTCGCCCGTCTCTGTCAGTGGCTCATTGGACGAACTGCCGCCAGGATAATTGCCTGGATTGTAGACCGCATAAAGTTCATAGTTGCCAATCGGCGATAGATCGACGCCGACCTGACCGGAGTAAATCGATACGTCGCCGCTCGTTGATGTGAAATTGAAGTTCGTCTGCGTGGTTCCCTGGATCCCCTGGTCGTTATAGGCATAGAGGCTCACGCTGCCGGTTGGTGCAACTCCATTTTGCCCCGTAACGGTGATGGTTACGTAGATTGAGCTCCCATAGGCTACTGTGCTGGGACTGAACGACAGAGTCACCGGCGTGCCGCTCACCCCAATCACCAGCCCGCCATCGGCATAGGTGTTCGGCTGGTAGTTGCTGTCTCCTGAGTAGAGCGTGGTGATGATGTGTTGCCCACTGCCCATGTTCTGTAAAGTCAGCGACGCCTCTCCGCTGGTAAGAGTGGAAGCGGCAGTCCCCAGAACGGTCCCGTTGGTGTCCTCAAAAAGGATGGATCCGGTTGGCGTGGCGCCCCCCAAAGCTGGTCCTACTTTACCGGTGAGGGTGATTGGCGTTGTGCTTGAAATCGGGAACTGACTTGGATTTGTGCTCAGACTTAGAATTGTGCCGGACGTATTGGTGAGCACGCTGATACCTGGATTGCCTCCGGCAATCGGCGGGTATTGCGCCATATATCGTGCCTGGTCGGAAGGGCTCGCCAGGTCCACTCGGCACAGCTTCAGTGGGGTCCCTGACGCGTTGCATTGTCCCACCGGCGCCGTGTTCGCGGTCACGATGTCCAGGTGCCCATCGTTATTGAAATCGCCCAGCGCGACTGCCCAGGGCTCTGGATAGTTGCCGACATTGAACGCCGCGCGTTGTTGGAAAGTGCCAAAGCTGCCGTCGCCATTTCCAAGCGTGACAGCAACCTGGTTGTAGGTAGGTGCGGAGGAGACGATGTCCAAAATGCCATCGCCGTTGATATCGCCCGCAGCGAGGGAATTGGGGAAATTAAGCGCCGGACTGGTGATCCCCGCGGCAAAGCTGCCCTTCCCGTTTCCAGCGAAGAACGAGACATTGTTGGAAGTAGTGTTACCGACGACCAAGTCAAGATTGCCATCCCGGTTGAAGTCGCCGACAACCAATCCTGCGGGGTTAGCGTTGGTGTCGTAAATCGCCGCAGGAGCGAACGTCCCTTTGTTGTTTACGAACACATCGAGTTGATTCGACTGGAAGCAGGTGACCGCGATGTCTGGATAGCCGTCGTGTTGAAAGTCCCCAATCACGACGCCGTAGGGACTACTACCTGTGGACAACGTTGGTCCGGGAGTGAAGGTTCCACCCTTCTTGCCATAGAGGATAGAGACAGTGTTGGCCCCATAGTTGGTGACCGCAAGATCGGGAATGCCATCGCCGTTCAGGTCGCCAATCGCAACCTGATAGGGCTGTTTCCCCACCGAATAAGGCACTGCGGGCAAAAATGTGCCAGGTGCGATTGCGCCCTTGTTAAGCAGAACGCTTACGGTTCCATCGGTTGTGTTGGCCGTTACAAGGTCCGCGTAACCATCCCCGTTGAAATCGCCGGAAGCGATAAAGTAAGGCTGATGCCCGACGGAGTAGACCTTCGGGGTATTAAAGCCGTTGCCGTTGTTTGTTAGCACTTGAACGGAGTTATCTTCCAGATACGAGACAGCAATATCTTGAAGGCCATCTTGATTGAAGTCTCCCACCGCTACGCTGTCCGCCATGTTGCCGTAACCGTTGCTGAGAGCGTTGAGGGCAGCGAAGCTGCGTCCGTCCGGATATTGAGTTGGCAATAAATTGTCGAACATCAACGCAATGTAGCCTTCTGTTCGCTCAACAATGGCCAGATCTGGTTTGCCGTCACGATTGAAGTCGGCAACAGCGGCTTCTGAGCCGGGAACATCGGACAGGTCCTCAATTAGCGCGGACTGAAATGTTCCGGTGCTCGTTCCCAGCAGGATGGCGACAGACCCCTGTGTCGTGGTGTTGCCAATGGCAGCGTCAAAAGCAATGATGTCCGGATTGCCGTCGCCATTCGCGTCTGTCACTGCAATCGCAATCGGGTCCGTTCCGGCTGCGGGAGCAGTGGTTTCAACGGTAAATGTCCCAGTGGCGCTTCCCAGAAGAATGCTGACATTGTTGCCGCCAGCGTTGGTTACAGCCAGATCCGGATTGCCGTCGTGGTTGAAATCCGCGGATGCAATGCCGCTCGGATTGGAGCCGACCGCATAACTGCCCGACGGGCTGAAGTTCCCCGATCCATCTCCGAACAAAACATCCACTTTGCTGCCGGTGCTATCGGAAAGCGCCAGATCAAGGTTGCCGTCGTGATTCAGGTCCGCTGTCGTAATGCCCGAAAAGCCACCAGCAATTGTGACCTGAGTAGTGGAATAACTGGCGCCGATATTTCCCAACACAGTAACGTTTCCCGATCCGCCAGCCACTGCAATGCTGATCTGACCGCTGTTTGTAAAATCCCCGGCCACCATGGCGACCGGGTTTGTCACAGTCACAGCCCTGGAAGGATGGACAGGGAATCCGCCCGACCCATTATTCAGAAACACATCGACGGTGTTCGCGGTCGGACAAGCGACAGCAATGTCCGGATAGCCGTCACCATTCATGTCCGTGGCCAGCACGGCTTTAGGGCCGGTGCATGTTTTGCTGGTCAGTGACGGCTGAAATGCACCCGGGCCGCTGCCTACGAAGATCGTGATCTGATTGCTCTTATTGTCAGACACGACGACACCTTGAAATCCGTTCAAAGAAAAATCCGCCGATGCCACGCCGAGCGGTGTATTGCCAACTGGAAAGATCGTCTGGGTAGTTGGAAGTTGATATATGGCCTGGGCCTGACCAGCATGAGAGGAGAAGAGAATACCCGCCAAACTGGCTGCGCTGATAGCGGCAAACGCGAGACGCTGCATGCAAGAGCGGGGCATGGCTAAAATCTCACAAATAAAGTGTTCAGCGTTATATGAAATTCGGGTCGACCAGGGTCAACCTCTTGCTGCACCGTGCCGAAACAACCGCCAGTAGGAGTTGTGTTCCGATCCGGGCAAAGCAGAAGTAGAGTTGCAAGTCGTGGGTACCGCATTACAAACCTCGCCACAAGAAAGCAATACCCTATGTGTTCAGGCGAGAAGTATTCTCTCCAGGCCTGATACATGGAGCTTTTGTTTCTGGAAGATGCATGAAATGCCGATTGAGGTTATCCCGATTAGGAAAAACAGAACGATACATATGAGAAGTTTCTAAATCAGGGAAGCAAGCACAAACTATGCAAACAGGTGTTAACTTGAGCAGTCTCTATAAGATTGCGGTACGTGCGGTAGGTGGCGGGCCGATAATGGCGGGTAGAGCCGGGGGCAATGGACATTTGCGATCGTTCAGGATTGCGGCAATTCGGTCTGATCCAAACTGGTGCCGACGGCATCTTTCGCGGAGATGATGGGTTCTCCTGTGAGCGGCCACTCTATCCCGATGGAAGGGTCGTTCCATCGAATCGTGCGCTCTGCGGCAGAGTGATAAAAATCCGTCGTCTTGTACAGGACATCGGCTGAGTCGGAAAGCACCAAAAAACCGTGAGCGAATCCCGGTGGGATCCAGAGCATTTCCGGGACTTCGGCACTCAGTTCAACAGCAACCCAGCGGCCAAAATGGGATGAGGATTTTCGAATATCGACAGCAACGTCGAAGATGCGACCGGCAACGGCACGGACCAGCTTGCCCTGCGGATGCTGCAACTGAAAATGCAGTCCTCTCAGGACATTCTTTCTGGACCGGGACTGGTTGTCCTGCACGAAGTGGGCAGGCAGTCCCGCAGCCCGAAAGACATCCTGGTTCCATGTCTCGGCGAACCAGCCACGGTCATCGGCAAATATTCGAGGGCGTAAACGGAGCACACCGGGCAAATCGGTCGCAATCACTTCCATGGAAAGAGTTTAACTTCTTTTTGGGAACAACTCTTCTTCCAGTCTGAGAAAACGCCTCGTTATTACCGCCTGGAACCATCCACGCAGGTATCCGGTAAACTGAGGTCTGATCGAATTGCTCATTTGTTTGTGTCCGTCGGAGATGAGCGAGACTTCAAAGTGTTGTGCATGTGTGCCGCCACTCGTATATATAAAAGGACGAAACGAATTTAAATGCAGGAAACTATTCTGATTACAGGCGGGGCCGGATTTATTGGGTCCAATTTTGTGCTCGAATGGCTGGAGCAGTCGACCGGGCCGCTTGTGAATGTCGATAGTCTCACCTATGCAGGCAATTTGCGGAACCTTGAGCCGGTGGCCGCGCGCAGGGAATATTCCTTTGTTCGCGCCGATATCTGCGACCGGGCGCGCATGGACCAGTTGCTGCAGGAACATCAGCCGCGGGCCATTGTGCATTTCGCCGCTGAGAGCCACGTCGACCGGTCGATTGTGGGGCCAGAGGCGTTCGTCGAAACCAATGTGCGCGGGACATTCGTTTTGCTGGAGGCGGCGCGCGCGTATTGGAATTCGCTCCCGCGGGAAAATCAGCCTAAGTTTCGATTTCTGCATGTTTCAACGGACGAAGTGTATGGCTCGCTCGGCGCGGATGATCCTGCCTTCCGCGAGACCACGCCCTATGCGCCGAACAGTCCGTACTCCGCTACCAAAGCGGCCTCCGACCATCTTGTGCGCGCCTACTTCCACACTTATGGCCTGCCCACAATCATCACCAATTGTTCCAATAATTATGGCCCCTATCATTTTCCAGAGAAGCTGATTCCTTTGATGATTACCCATGCGCTCGCGGGAAAGCCGCTGCCGGTGTACGGCGATGGACTCAATGTCCGCGACTGGCTCTATGTCGGCGACCATTGCGCAGCGCTGCGACTGGTTTTAGAACGAGGCAGGCCCGGAGAGACCTACAACATTGGCGGACGCAACGAACGCAGCAATCGCCAGGTGGTGGAGGCGATATGCGAGATTCTCGATGAGTTGCAGCCAGCCTCGCCCCATTGTCCGCATAAGCAACTGATCCAATTTGTGAAGGATCGGCCGGGTCATGATCGACGCTATGCCATCGACGCAACCAAACTGGAGCGGGAATTGGGCTGGCAGGCGCGAGAAACTTTTTCGACCGGTCTGCGCAAGACCGTGCAATGGTATTTGGACCACCCGGAATGGACGTCGGATGTGCTGAGCGGCGCGTATCAGGAATGGATCGATCGGAACTATAAACAGAGAAGCCAGGACGGCGCGCATAGCGATCCAGACGGCCAGCAGAGGAGCCACGAGTGCGAGGGATAATTCTGGCGGGTGGTTCTGGAACGCGGCTGTATCCGCTTACGATCGCAGCTTCCAAACAACTGCTTCCGGTATACGACAAGCCGATGATCTACTACCCCTTGTCGGCGCTGATGCTGGCGGGGATTCGCGACATCCTGATTATTTCCACGCCGATGGACACGCCGCGATTTGAAGCGCTTCTCGGCACAGGCGAACAGTGGGGGCTGTCCTTTCAGTACGCTGTACAGCCAGAACCCGGTGGACTGGCGCAGGCGTTTCTGATTGGCGAGAAGTTTATCGGAGATAAGCGGTCGGCCCTCGTTCTTGGCGACAACATTTTCTATGGCCACGATCTGTCTCGAATGTTGCAGGCAGCGGCTGCCCGGGAACACGGTGCGACGGTCTTTGCCTACCCGGTGCAGGACCCGGAACGCTATGGCGTGGTCGAGTTCGACGCGCAAAGGCGCGCCCTTTCGATTGAGGAGAAGCCGCAAAAGCCAAAGTCCCGTTACGCCGTCACCGGTATTTATTTTTACGATCGACAGGTGGTCGAGATTGCGAAATCGCTAAAGCCTTCGCCCCGTGGCGAGTTGGAAATTACCGACGTGAATCGGCGATATCTGGAGCAGGGGCAGCTCCACACAGAGGTAATGGGCCGTGGGTACGCATGGTTGGACACGGGCACACAAGACTCATTGATTGAAGCCGCCGCATTCATTCAGACCATCGAAAAGCGCCAAGGGCTGAAGGTCGCCTGTCCCGAGGAGATCGCTTACCACTTGGGATACATTACGGCTGCCCAGATGGAGCAGTTGGCCGCCAAGCTGGGCAAGAGTGGGTATGGGAGTTATCTGCTCCAGGTGTTGCGTGAGGCGGAGCTATGACCGCCGCATCAAGCGACCAGTTGCGCATTCTTCTGACGGGACGCGATGGGCAGGTCGGCAGGGAATTGGCCACCACCCTGGCCGCTCTCGGCAACGTGACGGCCACAAATCGCGTAGAACTCGACCTTGCGTCCGATGCATCTATTCGCGCTGTGGTGCGCGCGTTGCGGCCCCATCTCATCGTGAATGCGGCAGCGTACACCGCGGTGGACAAGGCCGAGAGCGAGCCGGAGCTGGCGCATCGCATCAATGCGGTTGCAGTCGCAACGCTGGCGGCGGAGGCCAAGGCAGTGGGTGCTGCGATGGTCCATTACTCCACCGATTATGTTTTCGATGGTACGAAGCCCGCGCCGTATGTCGAAGAAGATCCAACGCATCCGTTGAGCGTGTACGGACAGACCAAGCTGGCCGGAGAGCAGGCACTGGCCGCCGCAGGCATTCCGTACCTGGTTCTGCGTACGAGTTGGGTATACGGCGCGCGCGGTAAAAATTTTCTGCTCACGATTTTGAAACTCGCCGCCGATAAACCAGAGTTGCGCATCGTCGCCGACCAGACCGGCGCGCCGACATGGTCGCGTGATATCGCTGTTGCCACGGCCTCGATTGTGAAGCAGTGGCTGCCAGATTTTTCGACCTCCGGCGTCTATCATCTGACGGCAGCAGGAAAGACAAGCTGGCATGGCTTTGCTGCGGAGGCGATTCGGATGCGTACAGAAATGCGCGCTGGCCAGGAAAATTTCGCGCGACTTACGGCAATTTCGACGGCGGAATACCCCACGCCCGCAGTACGCCCCAGAAATTCGCAGCTTGCGTGTGAAAAACTAAAGCTTGTGTTCGACTGCCGTCTGCCAGACTGGAAAGCGTCCCTGGCGGCCGTCATGCTGCAACTCGATTCCGGCGCATCTCAATCGTTGGGAAGTAGACCGACGATCGGCGATACGAGCGATACGATGGAAAAATCAATTCAGGTGAAACATTGAAAAAAACTGCGCTCATTACAGGAGTCACCGGGCAAGACGGCGCATATCTCGCAGAGTTTCTGCTGCGCAAGGGATATGAAGTCCATGGCATCAAGCGGCGCTCCTCACTCTTCAACACGGACCGCATCGACCATCTCTATGAAGACCCGCACGTCAACCATCGCAACTTCATTCTTCACTACGGGGACCTTACGGACTCCTGCAGTTTGATCCACATCATGCAGAAGGTGCAGCCGGACGAAGTTTACAACCTCGGCGCGCAGAGCCACGTCGCCGTCTCGTTCGAGCAGCCCGAATACACTGCCGAAGTCGATGGCGTAGGCACGCTCCGTCTTCTGGAAGCGGTCCGCATTTTAGGGCTGGAAAAGAAGACGCGCTTCTATCAGGCTTCCACGTCGGAGCTCTACGGGCTGGTGCAGCAGATTCCGCAGACCGAGAAGACGCCGTTTTATCCGCGCTCTCCATACGCCGTCGCCAAGTTGTATGCCTACTGGATCACGGTCAACTACCGCGAGTCTTACGGCATGTATGCCTGCAATGGAATCATGTTCAACCACGAATCGCCCATCCGCGGCGAGACATTTGTGACGCGCAAAATCACGCGAGAGCTGGCCCGCATCAAAGTTGGGCTGCAGAACTGCTTGTATCTCGGCAACATGAATGCCCTTCGCGACTGGGGCCATGCGCGCGACTATATCGAAATGCAATGGCTGATGCTGCAACAAGACAAGCCGGAGGACTTCGTCATTGCCACCGGCGAGCAGCACAGCGTCCGCGAGTTTGTCTCCATCGCCGCCGCGAACCTGGACATCAAGCTGACCTGGACTGGCACCGGCCTCGACGAGAAGGCGATGGATGGGTCCGGCAAGGTGATCGTCGCCGTGGACCCGCGCTATTTTCGTCCCGCGGAAGTGGAGACTCTCCTGGGCGACGCCACCCTTGCCCACAACAAGCTGGGCTGGAAACCACGCATCGGCTTCGAGGAACTCGTTCGAGAAATGGTGCAGGCAGACCTGGAAGATGCCAAGCGCGACCACCTCGTCCGCAAAAATGGTTACCGCTTATACGAGCGCAAGGAATAGTTCGGGTAACTAGCTAAATGAAGCTCTGTGGATTGAGAATATGTATGTAAGCAAATACCCTTAGCAAGCTGATGTCCACCATGTGGACAACTATGCCATACCATGCGAGCCAATCTCCTGAAAAAACGACGGCTGGCGAATGAGTATTAAGCGCCATACCATCTACAACCTTGCAGGGAGCATTATTCCCATGGGGGTGGCGCTGATTCCCGTCCCCCTGTATCTGCACGCGATTGGCGATGCTCGCTACGGCGTGCTGGCCATTGTCTGGCTGTTGCTTGGATATTTCGGCTTATTTGATCTCGGGTTATCCAGGGCTCTCGGAAGCAATGGAGCAAAAACCTCAATGAGTTTTTCACTTAGTGCATGTACAGGTCGATATCGATATTTAAAGAACTGCATCTAACTTCTTTGCATTCGATCTGATTCCTGTACGGGAAGTCCCCGCCATGTTGATGGTATTTTGTCCGAAGTTCTGTCCTGTGGCTGGCAAGGAGCTAACAAATAAAAGTGCTGTGCTACGTATCATCATAATTTTCACAAGTGTGTTGTCCTAATCCAGATCGAAGTCACGAATGGGACGGCCGGTGTCTGGCGATTCTTTGGCGCGGCGGAGAGCTTCTTCAAATTTCCTGGCTAGCACGTCGTCTTTATTTTTTTCCGCCTCGACGGACTGGCGGAAGAGCATTTGCTTGCGCTCTTCCTGATCTTTCAATGCTCGGGTGGCGGCTTCGAAGTCTTCAAAAGTTTTCTTGCGCGGCGCTGGCGTGTGGGCGATGACGGTGTGTGTTGCGGCGTCCACCTTGATGGCAGCTCCGCAGTCTGGACAGCTAATCTCAAAGATGGAATTTTTTGCCGACACAGCGCTCGCCTGACCTTTCCAGTCCCTATGCAGATCAGGATACCTCGTTGCGAGGTGTTTTTCACGAAGCGAATGTCGGCATACAAGCTATCAGGCGATGCTTATGGTCATGCCGATTGCAAAACATCTTCTTCCGTTCTGGCACCGGCCATGTGTTCCAGCAGGCATCGGTTATGGATGGTGATGGTGTGACCGCGCTGCTCGATAATGCGTTCTTTACGGAGCTTCGACAGGGTGCGCGTGACAGACTCTCGGGTGGTGCCGAGCTGTTGGGCAATTTCTTCCTGGGTCAGGCGCAGATGGATCTTATCGGTCTGTTGCGTGGTCTCCGGGCAATTGAGTCCAAGCAGGAAACGAGCGAGGTTGGCCTGTAGAGAAGGCGCGAGCGAGAGGCGGCGGATGGCAGCCAGGATGGTAGTGTGTTGCATCGCGAGTTCATCCAGCGCAGACCGAAATTGGTCCTCATTGCGGCCCAGAAAATCCAGAAAATCTGCGCGCCGTACCAGGTCGAGATCGCAGGGCTCGATAGTAATTGCCGTCACCTGACGAGGGCTGCCGGAGATCACAGAGCTTAGTCCCAGCAGTTCGCCCGGACCGGCGAGGTAGAGAATGACGGTGCGGCCTTCCTCTGAATTCAGCGTCACCTTGCTGCGTCCCTTGCGCAGAATCAGGACTCCATTGGCTTCATCCCCCTCGTGGAAGATGGTGGAGGAAGGCGGTAATGAGATGCGGAAACTGATGCTTTGAAGTTCTTCTTTTAATGCAGGCGTCAGGTTGTGCATCAGCAAATGTTCCTGCATACGACAGGATTGGCAGTGTTGCAGCGAATGAAAGTGAAACCTGGAAGGGTCCGAGATGACGTTATCTTTATTCATGAAGGAAGTAATCGAAACTATATCCTTGGTTGAGGAACTTGAAGCTTTTTGACAACGACATAAAGAGATGCGCGCATCCATTCAGAGGTTGGACTGGAACATACGAATTCTCTCCACACTTTCCGCTTCCACATGCGTACAAAAATCTGAATTTATGTTTTTGGAATTCGCAAAAAATATTGTGGCAGCGCAGGCAAGGGGCCTCAAGATTCAGTTCCCGCACGATTTACAATCGCAACGCGTAATGTCCACAATTTCCTGGCTGTGCGCTATCGATGAGAGCATCGATCAGCGGCGGCCCTGACCTGGCTAGAAACCATGCTCCGGCGACTACGCGCTCCTGCAAATTATTCCGGGGAAAAAGACCTCGACAGAGTGCTTCAGCGTGGCGGCGTAGGCTTTGTTCTCGCTGTAGTTCAAATGTTGCGGACAACCGACGCAATCGGTTCATTTGATACAACATTTTTGAGGCGGCGATCTCGGCGGAATGGCCAAGGCCCGCGTCCTGGGAATGCATCCATTCGCTAACTGCCTTCAATTCGCGGTCCAGGGTATTGCCTGCCGCAGCTATTTTGCGTTTTCCCTCCACTGGCAAAGCGCGTGCTCCCAGCCGCTGCGCCAGTGTGTCTTCAGTCGTGAAGATGTCCGTAAGCGATAGCTGATGCCGATGCAGCAGTCGTGCCAGCTTGGGTTCCACCAGCGTGGCAGAGAAGCGCGGCACGATTGGCGTGGTATGTCCGAGAATGCGTTGATAGACCACGTCGGACTGGGCAAAATACGCCACTTCCGCGGGGCCGCCGATGTATACGGAAGTAGGCAGGAGCGTATCCTGCATCACGGGACGCAGCAGGGCATTGGGGCTGATGCGCTCCGGGGTTGCATGCAGAATTGCGATCAACTCCGAGGTGCTGTACTGTCGATTGCCAGCCGACCAGACATCTTTCGAGATCCTTTTCAATGCATTCCGCGTACCTGTGGTTGCATCGATCAGAAAAAGCAGGCTGGAAGAGCCAGTCACCAGGACCTGCGCATGGTAGCCCGCATTTTCCAATGCTCTTGATCGTTCCAGCAAAGCCTCGTGGATATCATCCGCCTGTTCTATTGCCGCGCGTAAGGTGGAGTGTGCCAGCGCGTGGCAGGGGCGAGTGGAAGCATCGATCACAATCAATCCATATTCACTGAAAATGCGGGACAGGAAAGCTGCAAATGCGGAGGAGAAAGTTGCCGAAGGGGTGTAGAGGGAGGCCAGCAGTTGAGAGATGGAATTTTCACCCAGACATCGCTGGAGATCTTCGACAGCGGGCAGAATCGCGTCTCCCAAGAGGAGACTCCCCACGGGTTTTCCGGGGCCAGGATTGTGCGGCAGTCGCAATGTCTGCAAGCCTTGGGCGTGTGGAAACACCGCCTGATTGATTTCGTCGAAATCGTGATCTTCACTGGCCAGCCAAAAAATCGGCACATGCGGATGTCCAGCGCGGCTCGCATCCGCAGCCAGACGAATTACGGTCGCTGCTTTCAGAAGCGTCAGCAATGGCCCGCCAAATAGGGCAACCTGTTGGCCAGTGACGACGGCCGCGGCCCCTTCCGCCAGACAATCCAGATTTGCCTCGGTAGCTGGGCCAGCAGCATAATCGCGATTTTGCACGCGCAACAACGCAACGACATTTTGGCGCTGCTGTGGATCAATCCGTGCAGGGTGCTGCATCCACTGGGTGTCGGAGGGGAACGAGCTGTAGAACGGATGCAGGGTCTCCTCGCGGCCCGATACATAGTCGCGAAATAGCGGACTGATGTGGGGCAACGCCGAGATGGGATAACAGTCTGCGTTCAATGCCAATTCGCTCCTGAGGATTTTGGTCCGCTGCCGAGTTACCGAACGGAACCAAGTAGCTTGTCCAGTCGAACAACGAACGGCCCCGAATCTCCCGATGCGTTGCCGGACACAATCTTAAGTTTCTCATGCAGTGGATGCGCGGACCATGGCCCGCGATGCGGAGTTATTGATTGGGCGGGCAAGAAATTGGCGTATTTTTGCCTTATTGCTTGCGGGAAGCGAACCCAGTGCAAAAAGGCTCAATTCCGTATAAGCAGCGGCCAGCCTCGGATAGGCACGCAGGGCTTCCAAATGGCGGGCGACTGTGGCTGCATCTCCCCGCGCAATGGGGCCGCTGAAGCTTTTGTCTGGACCATCCGCAAAAAAGTTTGTCATGGTGCGTTCTACAATTGGCCGCATGCGGCGTCGTGCCTCCTGTGGGGTGTATCCGGCGGCCATCGCGGTTTGCGTCGCTGCGGTAAGCAGGGCGATCAACAATGGGGATGTGAAGGCGCCGAACGCATGATAGAGAGGCTTATCTTCCACCCGCAGTGAAAAAGGCTCTCCCTGCATCGCCCGCACCAGCCTGCGGGCAGTCTGACCCGCGTTGGGATCACCCTCGACGGCGAAGGGGACGTGGGCGAGTGGGGCTGTGTTGCAGCCAGGTTGTTTTTGAGCAAGAACGGTCCGCCGGGGAAATGTCATCAGCGGATGCACCGAAGCGATACTGGCTCCCACCGTTCGTAACACTGCTAGTTCCGTGCTGGCCAACGCGCCGCTCGAATGAAAGACCATCAGCTTTGTACGTTGATTAATTCGTTTGGTAGCACGAAGAGAGCTGGGCCGCTGGCGAAGTTTATCCAAGCGATCGGCAAGTTCGGATGCAACGCTTGAGATTGCTCCATCTGGAGTACAAATCCACAAAATGTCGGCATCCAAAGTGGCCTTCGCCATGGTGGTCAGTTGCGCGCCCATTACGGAGGCGAGCTTTTGGTCCGAGGAGCGTTTTTTTCTGACGATAAATTCCCGGAAAGGAACGCGTGCATCCTGCAAAGCCAACGCCAGGGCCAGACCCCAGTTGCCGATGCCGATCAGCGTGACGCTTGGGAGCACATCCTCGGAGCGAATAGAGCTGGCGTTACTGGTTCGATGGACGGGAGAGCGACGTTTCGATGCCAGTGCTGCCATGTGTTCTATGGTCTCATGCGCCCTCATCTTGATCGAGCCGATGCCCAAGCCCCCATGATTCTTCGCGGGAACATTCCGTACTCAGGTTGAAGTAGGTACTATGTTCAAAGAAACAGAAAGGATACAGATGAAATCCGGGAAACAAATTGAGCAGCCTAATGGGAAGAAAGCTGCAAAGAAATTGATGAAGAAATCCACTGGAAACGCTCCTATGGCCTCGCCAACCAAAAGCAAGCGCGACGCAAAGGTGAAGCTCATTTCCTCCAAGCTTGCCTATCGCGGCCCACTTTTCGATGTCTACACGGATTATGTGCGTGAACCTGAAGGGGCAGATTTCCGGCGGGATGTCATACGACACTCTGGCTCTGTCGTGATTTTGGCCATCGACGACTCCGGGGATTCCAAGGACCCATTGATTGTGGTCGAACGGCAATATCGCCATGCCGCAGGGCAATACATGTGGGAGGTCCCTGCGGGACGCAAGGAGCCGAAGGAATCTCCGCTTCCCGGAGCGAAACGCGAATTGATGGAGGAGACCGGCTATCGCGCCAAGCGCTGGACGAAGCTGGCGCGTTTCTATGTAAGTCCTGGATTTCTGGGGGAATGGATGCAACTCTATCTGGCGGAAGGACTGACTGCCGGGCAAACACGACCCGATGAGGATGAGTACATTGAGCACCAGCAGATTCCTCTGTCGCAGGCGCTCAAGTGGATCGAAACCGGGAAAATCATCGACGCAAAGTCCATTGTGGCGATTCTGCTCTATGCCCGCCGCCAGGCTGTCACTCACCGTTAAATGTTTAAGTATGGGTGGTCCTCGCAGCCCGGAGTCTAACGCGCCGAAATCTTCTTTTTCTCAGGACTTAAGCCGGAAATTTCGCCGCAATTTCGAATTTGTGAGGACATGCTTACCTGGATATTCGGTTTAAGCCAGGGATTTCTTTTTTCTCACCATAACCAATGCTTTGCTTCTGCGTCTATAACGGCAGGATCCCCTGGTGGTCCCAATTTGTTTAGAAGAGGTGCGTGTTCCGTGTCTCAGCACAAAGGCAAAGTGAAATGGTTCAACAATGCTAAAGGATTCGGTTTCATTGGGCGGGACGATGGACCGGATGTCTTTGTCCACTATAGCGCGATTCAAACGGATGGCTACAAAAGTTTGAAAGAAGGCGATGATGTTGAGTTCGATATAGTCCAGGGAGATAAAGGTCCGCAGGCCGATCAAGTAATGCGCCACCAGGCTGCACTGTAGCTTTTGGCATCGTCAGGAAACCGTTGTCGCATTGCGACTGCTGTCCGCGTCGTGAAAACACCCGTATGTCCCAGCTTTAGCGCGCAGGATCAAGCACAAACACCTTCGCCCCTTTACCGCGCCTGCCGCCTGAGGAAATCCGCTGGCTCATTGGAGTTGGATGTTGGCGGTCGTCGCATTAGTGTTTCCGTCGATCACCTGTATGCCGACATTTGAGTTGCTGCTATTGGAATAAACGGAGTAAATCGTATTCGTGCTGGCATCGATGCTGAGACTGTCTACGGTCGATCCGGACGAAGAATACGGAATTGCAGTCGTCACAGTGTATGGATTCAGGACATCGATCGCGCTCGATGTATTATTGCCAGCGTAGAGGAGAGATGCTGAAGAATTGACAGCGAGACCTCTACTGTTCACAAACCCAGGAACGGCGATGGCCCCGACCGGTTCGGCGCTGGTTTCAACGGTAGTTTCATCGAACAAGTCGATCTGGGAAGTGGAAGCTACGCCGCTCAGGACGGGCTCATTGCTTTCGACAAAGAGAGTGTGGGTCGCAGGATCGGAAGCGAGTGCCTGAGGGACGCCTTTCAGGTTCAAATAACCGGATACCGAGTTCGATGTGCCCTCGATGACCGCAATTCTTTGTGCATATTGTTGATTGCTGCCAACATAGATTCGATTGAGAGTGGGATCCACGGCGATCAGATTGATCCTGTTGACAGTCAATGAAACTGTTGCTGTCACGGAGTTGGTCGCGCCGTCGATGACCGAGACCGTTCCATCATTGAAATTATCCACGTAGATCGTATTCGTCGTTGGATTGACGACTAGGGCAGACGGATAATTCCCCACCGGTATCGTCGCGCTGACGGCATTTGAAACACCGCTCACCACCGATACAGTATTGTTCCCCGCATTGGCGATATAGATCGTATTCGTGGCGCTGTTGACATCGACGGCTGCCGGCGATGGAAGACCCGGAAGCGTAGAGACGACGCTGTTGGAGGCGCCGCTGATGGCATAGAACGTGCCGTTGCTCCCACCCTGGGAAGCGCCAGCGCTCACCACGTAAACCATATTGGTGTTCGAATCGACCGCGCTTGATGCCGGTGCGGTAGCGGAAGCGCCAGGGGAGACCGTCGTCGGAGTTGTAGGCGATGGACCGGAGTTGATTCCAGCGCCGAGCCCATGTTGGCGGCCATTCGTAAGACCGCAGCCGACTATTCCAGAGAACACGCATAGGACGAGCAATGTTAAAGCATATATGGGAGACACAGCGGACAGAAATTTGGTCCGATTATTCGAACTGCCAGCGGCATTGCAAGAAGGGAATGACATTAGATCCTCAAAACCAGTGTATTGAACTTATGCAAGATTAAAAACAATCCAAAATATTTTTGGGAAACGAACTTGGAGATATGCAGTTTGAACCTTTGACGTTTCCGAGCGCCATTTGGCTTTTGCGGATGCGATGATGCAAGGTGGGAGAGGAACTGTAGCCATGGAAAATCGTCAGATTGCCCAGATACTTTCGGAGACGGCGGACTTGCTGGAGGTGAGCGCGGCAGACTCGTTCCGCATTCGTTCTTATCGGCGGGCTGCGGAGGTGGTGGAGTCCAGCACCGTCTCCCTGGGGCAGTTGGCTTCCGAGCCGAAAAAATTGCTGGAGTTGCCCGGCATTGGCAAGGGGATGGCCGCGAACATCGTGGAACTGGAGCAGACCGGTACATTGACGCTGCACACGGAATTGCTGGCCCGCTACAAGCCCACAATGTTGGAGCTGTTGCGGCTGCCCGGCCTGGGGCCGAAGACGGTTGCGCTCTTCTGGGATGCGCTCCAGATAGCCAGCGTGGATGAACTGGAGGCCGCCGCTCGCGAAGGCAAACTGGACAATCTGCCGCGGTGTGGCCCCAAGCAGGTCGCCAAAATTTTGCAGGGCATCGCCGACTATCGCAAACATGCCGGAAGATTTCATCTGGACGATGCGGAGATGGCTGCGGAGAAGCTCACGGAATACCTGCTTGGCTTGCCGGGCATTACAAGGGTGACACCGGCTGGTTCCCTGCGGCGTGGTCGAGAAACTGTAGGGGACCTCGACCTGCTTGTCACCGGACCGGCTTGTGTCGAAGACAAAGTCAATGCGGTCGTCGAGCATGTTGCCGCCTATCCGCCCATTGCCGACCTGATCGCAAAAGGTCAGAACAAGGTGAGTTTTCATCTGCGCAATGGTTTGCAGGTGGACGTGCGCATGCTACCGGAGGAGAGTTATGGCGCTGCGCTGCAATACTTCACTGGCTCCAAGATGCACAACGTGTCGCTGCGTCAGCGCGCGCTCAAACTGGGTTACACGCTGAACGAGTATGCGCTGGCGCGCATCGACGACGGCAGTGTGCGGTCCAGCAGTTCGGAAGAAGAGATTTATGCAGCGCTGGGGATGGACTGGATTCCGCCCGAGCTACGCGAGAACCTTGGAGAGATCGAAGCGGCAGAACAGCACCGCCTGCCGCGCCTGATTGAGCAGTCCGACATTCGTGGAGATCTGCATATGCACACCCATGCCACGGACGGGAAAAATAGCATCCGCGAGATGGCGGAAGCTGCCCTGGAGCGCGGTTACAGTTACATCGCCATCACCGACCACTCAAAAAACCTTGCCATGACCAACGGGCTGGACGATGCGCGCGCGATGGAACACGTGGAACGCATTCGCGCTGTAGATCGGGAGATGGCCCGCGAGATGGAAGGCCGCATACGAATTTTCACTGGCATTGAGGTGGACATTCTCGCCGACGGCGCTCTGGACCTCTCCGATGAGGTCCTGGCGCAGATGGACATGGTCGTGGCCAGCGTGCACTCCCATTTCAGCCAGCCAGTGGAGCAGATGACGGAGCGCATCCTGCGCGCGATCGAGAACCCGTACGTCCGCGTGCTGGGGCATCCCACGGGACGTCTGCTGCTGCGTCGCGAGGCGTATGCGCTGGATGTGGATGCCGTCCTCCGTCGGTGCGCCGCATTGGGCGTGGCGGTCGAACATAACGCGTATCCGGATCGGTTGGATCTGAATGACCGTAACTTACGGCTGGCAAAGGAATTGGGCTGCAAAATAGTGATCGATACAGACGCGCATCAAACCTCCCATCTGGATAAAATGCGTTATGGAATTCGTCAACTGAGACGGGCGTGGCTGCGCGCTGAGGACGTACTGAATACCCGGCCTGCCGAGGAACTGGTACGACAATTGCGACCCCGACCCGTGTAACTTTAATCTGCATTTCGTCAGATTCCGAGTAAACTGCTTGCAACATGAATTCGCCGCCATCATCCCCTCTCAACCTCAGTGCGCCTCAAATGGCACAGGTGGATCCACAGAGTCCGTGGCGTCCGCTACTTGTTCCGGCAATTGTCGTGATCGTTGGACTTGTGATTGCAGGGTTCCTGCTCGCGCATTTCGGAAAAGCTAAGCCGGATGCCTCTGGCGCCGTTCTGCGGTTGGTAGTTTATCCGGTCCAGGTGGACTCGGGCGGTCCGGACCAAGACCCAGGCATGCCTGCCGGTTCGGTTGCCGAGCAGAATGAAACCGTATTGCTGGTGCAAGCGAGAGTTACGAACATCAGCCGGAAACCGCTCACGCTGTTCGACATGGTTTCCGATGTGAGGATGGGCCAGGAAACCACTGAAAGCCCAGACGCGCTGCCAGAGGACATCGATCGGTTGTTTCTCAGGTTTCCAGACCTGGCTGCTCTGCATATGCAGCCCCTCCTTCGTCACCAGGTAATTGCACCGGGGCAGTCCGCGGATGGCCTGCTGGTTTTCAATTATCCGTGGAATAAACAGCAGTGGGACCAGCACAAGAAAGCGCAGATCATTGTCAGTTTCGTCAATGGACGTTCCCTGGTCCTGCCGCTTCCATAGTGAACGCTGGGTAGATACCCAATCAGGGAACACTGGGTTGTGGCGCATTTTTCGGCGTCGATAAGTATCCGGAAACCTGATTTTTCTCCACCTGGTTGACGACGATTTCAAAAAGCCTGGGTTGTTTGCCGCTGTAAAACTGCAAAGGCTCGTCCATCTGGCGATTTTTCTTTTCCAGCGTATTGTCGTCCGACATCACTACCAGAGTGTAGCGAGAGTGTTTAGCGTCTGCCTTGCGTAGCTGGAGCTTGATGGTGGAAATGGCCAGCGGTGGCTGTCCTTGGCGCAAGGTGAATTGAAAATAATCCCGGTCTCCCAGGTGCTTCAGGTATTCAAGCTCCGCTCGGTTCGTTGCAATCAGCCCGCTCTGCACGCCGAGATCGCCAATCGCCGCATGGAGTTGCCGTTCGGTATTTGCGAGTTCCTGTTTGGTGTTGGCGACGTCTTGTTTCACCCCACCGACATCCGTTTGCACGTTGGAAATGGCGCTGGAGACACTGCCTACTTGTTGGCGCATCGCATTTTCCTGTTGGGTCAAACGGCTGGTTTCCATTTCCTGCTGGTGGAGAATGTCCCGAGCGCGCAACTCAATCTGGCGTCGCGTAATACCGACTTTGGCGCCAAAGGCGTCGGTGGCCGCGAGGAGTTGTCTTTGCGTCTCCGCCTGTTGCGCTGCCAGTTCCGCGGATTGCTCTTTCGCGTGGCGGAGCTCGACTTCTACCCGCGATAGCCGACTCTGGAGTAAGTAGATACCAGCCAGGCTCCCCAGGGCGATGAGAAGGGAGAGCCCGATAATCAATAGCAAAAATCCTGTTGGAGACCGTTCCTCCGAATAAAATTCATCCTCTGTCATGTACAGGTTGCTCCTGAGCGTTCAATTCGACCCGATTGGGCATAAAAAAAGGATTCAGGCAGCAAGTGTACAAGTTCATATCACACACTAGATTTTCACAAATTCATAGCTCGTACAATCATCTAGGGTAAATGGGTGCATGAACAGACTGCGTGTATGAGTAGATTACGGACGAGCGACGTTGTCATTGCGGGTGGCGGAATCATCGGTCTGTCCCTGGGGCTGGAATTGCTTCAGCGCGGACTCTCTGTTGTCGTCCTGGAACGCGATCAAGCCATGCAGTCCGCGTCCTGGGCTGCTGGAGGTATGCTGGCCGCGCGCGATCCGGAAAATTCTCCTGCTCTTTTACCGCTTTCCTTGCACAGCCTGGCGTTGTATCCCGCGTACCTGGATCGAGTGCGGACACTTTCTGACCAGCCTGTTCCCATACGGACCCGGAGAACACTTCAGCAGGTACGGCCATCGTATTCCGCAGGTGCCGATGTTACTTTTGACGACGCCAAAAAATGGGTCCCTGGGTTGCCTGAAACCGATGGCAAGTTTGTCTGGCTGGAGGAAGATAGTTTCGATCCGCGAGATTTGTGCCGCGCTCTGCCGATGGCATTTCTTGCAGAAAAGGGAATTCTTTTGGAGAAAACGCCCGTTCTAGGCGTGGAATGTTCCTCCTCGGCAGTTGTGGTCGAAACAACGCGGGAGCAAATTCATGCTGCCACGTTTGTGAATTGCCGCGGAGCGTGGGCCGGCGACATGCATTTTGGCGGAATTCCTGTCGAACCGGTGAAGGGGCAGATGGTGACGGTGGCGCTTGCAGCGGAGCGCTTGCGGTGCGTGCTGCGTACACCGAAGTTCTACGCGATTCCGCGTGGGGATGGTCGCGTAGCGATCGGAGCAACCATTGAACAGGCTGGTTTTGATGCTAACGTGCACGAACAGTATATTGCGGCCATCTTACACACGGCTGCCGAATTTATTCCGGAGGTCGAGCATGCGTCCCGCCTTGAAAGTTGGACCGGTTTTCGCCCGGGAACACCCGATGACCTGCCGATTTTAGGGGCTGCGGACGCGTCGAATTGCTGGCATGCAACTGGGCATTATCGCAACGGGATTTTGCTGGCGCCGGCAACGGCGCGCGTGATGGCGCAGTTGATTTTTGGGGAAACTCCAGATCTGCCGCTAAAGGTTTTTTCTCCAGCCCGGTTCCCATTGAAAACCGCACTGGATGCTTGTTCCAGCGTCTCATACAGCGCAAGGTAGACGACTTTGGGCGGATGACGGCAGGCAGCGCGGTGACAGAGTCTGCGCACTGCGTTATAACGGGAAGTTGGGGTTTTCTGGCCGAGTGATGGCAGCCTGAGGTTTTTGGGCAAGCATACACGGCATTATCGTTTGGATTATTGCTGACTTTTGGAGAAAACTTTTTATGATGTCGACGACTGTCGCGGCGCGCGGACTGGAAGGGATCGTTGCTGCCCATTCTGGAATTTGCTGGATCGATGGAGATGCTGGCGTGCTGGCCTATCGCGGGATTGATATTCACGAGCTGGCGCAAAAATCCAACTTTGAAGAAACAACCTATCTGCTATGGTTTGGCAATCTTCCGACGGCGCAGGAACTCGCCGATTTCCGCAAACATCTTGCTGACGGCCGCGTCCTTCCGCGGGAAATTCTACAGTTGATGGAAAAATTTCCCCGCCATGCTACACCGATGGAAGTGCTCCGCACGGTCGTCTCCGCGCTAAGCATGTATGACGCGGACGAAAAAGACAATCTGCATGATGCCAACGTTCGCAAGAGCTATCGGCTGACCTCGCAGGTGGCCATGATTGTTGCGGCCTATGATCGCATCCGCAAAGGGAAGCCAGTCGTCCAGCCTGACCCGGCGCTGTCCCACGCGGCCAATTTTCTATGGATGCTGAATGGAGAAAAGCCCTCGGCTACCGCAGAGCAGGCGCTCGATGTGGCGCTGATTCTGCACGCCGACCATGAGTTGAATGCCTCCACCTTTGCCGCTCGCGTAATCGCCGCGACGTTGTCCGATATACATTCCGCCATCACCGGAGCGATTGGCGCATTGAAGGGGCCGCTACACGGCGGCGCGAATGAAGCCGTGATGCACATTTTGTTTGCCATCGATAAAGAAGGCGCGGACCCGGTGGAATATGTGCGGAAAATGTTGGCGGAGAAAAAGAAGGTCTCCGGCTTCGGCCATCGCGTGTACCACACGGAAGACCCACGCGCGACGCACTTGCGGCGCATGTCGGAGGACCTAGGCCGGGCCAGCGGCAATCCCAAATGGTTTGAAATGTCGCGCAAGATCGAGCTGTTCGTGAAGGAAGAAAAGAAGCTGAACGCGAACGTGGATTTTTATTCCGCCTCGACGTACACGACGCTCGGGATCGATGTCGATCTGTTCACGCCGATCTTCGCCGTCAGCCGCATCGCAGGCTGGGCCGCGCATGTCATCGAACAACTCGATGACAACCGCCTGATTCGCCCACGCGCGGAATACAACGGGCCAACATATCCAGCCAAATATGTGCCGGTTGAAAATCGATAGATTTCCTCAAAGGCTAATTCCGTCAGCATGGCCAGCGATTGGAATCCCCACGTCTTAATGTTCAGACATGGATCGGCAGGACAGCAATATTATTTTTCTATCGATGATGCTCCTTGGCGGCGTTGCGCCAGCAGCAGTCTGGCTTCGTCGTCATTGACCGGCTCAAGATTGAGCGTGTACCACGGAGCGCCTTTCCAGGCGTTGCGGGAAGTGACACGAACGCGAAAATAATACGTACCTCCAGGCTGGGCAGTGAAGTTTTCCAGCGAGATCAATCGGGACAGCGATTTGAATTTCGATTGCCAGTTAGCGCAGAGGTGATGTTCGCCAGCTTCCACCGGCAAGACAAGATACGAGTCATGATGGTCCGCACCCAACCATCTGCCATCCATCCCGAGCCGAACAGTTGGACCTCTTCCGATTTTGTATGTTGGATTTTCAAACACTTCAATGATGTAAATCTGCGCCTTGCCGGGCTGCGCTGGCGTCACAGGATGGGGATGGACATACGTCGCCACGTTGAATTCCACCTGGAATGGTCCACAGGCGGACTCGGCCTGTTTCACTGTCGGGGCATTTTGTGCGGCGGCGAAGGAAGTGAGTAAGAGGCAGATAAAAAGAATGTGTGCGGTTTTCATGAGGACCTCAAAAATCTGCAATTTCCAATCAGACTACTGTAGCAACGAAGAAAAAACACTGCTTACTGCTTCCGGAGCAATATGACACAATAAAGAGTTTGCCTGAGGCCCCTTGCTAATGAGTACGAACCTCCTTCGCTCCACCTTTATTGCCTTGTCGCAGAACCGACCCTTGCGCCGTTTTGCGGAAAGCTCGCGTATCGGGCGGAAGATGTCCGGGCGATTTATCGCCGGGACGCAGGTTGCCGATGTTTTGCGGGCGGCGGAAGCGTTGAACCGCGAAGGCATTTCAGTCTCGCTCGACAGCCTGGGCGAAAATGTTTATACCGAGGCGGAAGCCCACCACTCCGCTGACATTTATCACCAACTGCTGGATGCGATCCAGCAGCGCGGCTTGCAGGCCAACGTCAGTTTAAAGCTGACGCAGATGGGCATGGACCTCGATCCGAATCTGGCGTACCGGATCACGAGCGAACTGGTGGACCATGCAGTTGCCGCCGACACATTTGTTCGCGTCGACATGGAAGGCACGGACTACACCCAGCCCACCATCGACATGACGCGCGACATCCACAACCAGCCCAATCATACTGGCCGCATTGGCACGGTGATGCAGGCATATCTCTATCGCTGCGAGGACGACATCCGCGCGCTGCTGGCCGACCGCATTCGCATTCGCCTATGCAAGGGCGCTTACAAAGAGCCGCCCACGCTGGCCTTTCCAGAGAAGAAGGACGTTGACGCCAACTACGTGAAGCTGATGAAGATTCTGCTGACCAGCGGCGTCTATCACGGCATGGCCACGCATGATGAAGCGATCATCCGCGCGACGAAAAAGTTTGTGGAAGAGCAGGGTATCGATAAGCGCAGTTTCGAGTTTCAGATGCTCTACGGCGTGCGCCGCGATCTGCAACACTCGCTGGTGAAGGAAGGCTACAACATGCGCGTGTACATTCCGTTTGGCACGGAATGGTATCCGTACTTTATGCGTCGGCTGGCGGAGCGTCCTGCAAACGTATTGTTCATCGCGAAAAACTTGTTGAAGTAGAAAGACGCCATTGTCGAGTGCTAAATGAAATCCTCATCGCTGGAGCGCGAGCGCCGGTCTCCACGTCGCAACATGTCCATGGCGTTGCGAATGGTATTCATCCATCCGCCAAACTGCCGCAGCGGAGCCATCACATTCTCCTGAATGGTGCGTGTGCCACGCGCAATTCCGTCCAGCGTGTCCGTCACCATACCGTCGATGCGGGTGACCTGCCGACGGGTTTTGTCTGTCACATCCTCAACCACGGAGTCGATGTGGTCCACTTGCCCGCGCAGACGCTCGCTGGCGGTCTGGACGTTCTTTGTGATGGCGCGAACACGAGGGCCCACATCGTTCAGCAGGTCCAATACATCTGTGGCGGCATTCAGGACCGGACGTATATCTTCGCGCAGCCTGTCAACCTGTTCCATGACTTTGCGCTCCGATTGCTTGGCCCCGACAAAGACCGCCAGCAAAATGATCGTTTGCAAGAGCACTGCAAACGTAATGACGCCCGTAAAAACAAGAAAGACCATGGTCCCGTTTGGCATGATTGTCCGCCTATAGAAGATTTATGTCCGCAGGCCCTGCATGCCAGGTGGAAGGATTTGTCCGTTGTCACGGCCAAACATGCAAAGTCCTGTGGTGCAACATGATGATGCAGCCAGAGTCGGCAGCAAGGTAGCAGCCAAATCCAGCCTTTGGTTGAGATGCGCGGAAAACGACTTTCGGCTATACAGCCGCGAGGGGATTCTCAGTCTTCTCGGGATGAAGGGCTATGTTCGCCCTCCGTCTGGTTGGCCGTTACCCGGTCCACGATTTCGCTCCAGCGTTCGCGGCCTTTGCCTGCTACTTCCTTGCCTTTTTCGGTGTAGTTGCTCATCTGCTCCCGGCCACGATCAACTACGGAATTGATTTGATCGCGGGCCTGCCTGCTCCGTTCGGCCACGAAATCTTTGCTGTCACGCGCGCCGCTCATGAGTCCTTCTCGCATGTCCTTACCGGTTTTGGGCGCAAACAAAACTCCCAGCAACGCACCGAGCCCCAGCCCGGCGATAAACCAGCCTATTCCTGTTGTCTCTTGATGTTCCATTTACCTATCTCCTTCGTGCTAGAAAAGAATGAGCGGTTGACTGGATAGTAGCAAAAGCGCCACGCATGGGCAACGAAATCTAAAAAATGTGCAGTCATCCGATCCAGAAAACAGCCACCCGGCTCTCTCTGGAAGGAGGCGGATAAAACTCCCAAAGAAGATTCCACCGGCAAGCAGCCTGCTCTCCATAATCGAGGATTTTAGAAACCTTTATGCTCAAATTTCGTCCATGAATTGCGGCCGTTCAATACTTTTATGGTTTGAAAAGCTGGAATTCCCTGAGATAGCATGAAAAAATATTGTTATCGAATATGCGAATCGGACCGTGGAATCTTTAGGAACAAGCCCGATTTTCGGTGCAAATTCTGGAACATGCATAGACTGAAATGGAAGGTATTTGTTGGGATTTTCGAAGTGAATTTCGAAGAACTTCAAGCCTTGAGACAGAAAAGGGGACACTTCCGATGAGGCAGGTACATGCTAACCACTTTGCTTTGACCAGCCTTGCCGTAGTAGCACTCGCGTTTTCATTGGGTTGTAACCGAACGGGACAGCCAGGTCCACAAGCGGCGACACAAGCAACCGCGCAGCCTGCGCCTCCGCCCACAAATGACAACCAATTAAGCGCAGAGGTGCAGAGCCAACTGCACGGCGACGCCGCGCTGGACAGTCTACCCATTCAAACGCAGGTCATCAATGGGGTCGTCACACTTTCCGGAACAGTGAATGACGAGGCGGCGCGTGAGCTCGCCGCCAATGATGCGGCACAGGTGAACGGCGTACGCACAGTGGTCAACAATCTGGTCGTCCAACAGTCGCAGCCGCCGGTAGCGGCAGAATCCGCCGCCAGTCTTCAGAAGAAGAAGGACGAAGAAGCTGCCAGAATGCGTCGACAGAAGCGGGAGCAGGCCCGCGAGCTGCGCCAGCAGCAACAGCAGCAGGCAGCCAAAGAGGCGCAGCAGGCACAGAACAACCCTCCCTCCCCGCCTCCTCCCGTGGCAACGGATACGCAAAGCCAGATGCGACAGGCAGTAGCGCCACCACCACCACCGCCACCGCCACCACCCCCGCCACCGCCGCGGCCAGTGACGCAGACCGTAACCATCCCAGCGGGGACCGATCTGGCGGTGCGCATTTCCGAGAACCTGGAAACAGGGAAGACCCAGCCCGGGGACATCTTTCATGGCGCGTTGGCGGACAACCTGATAGTGAATGGCCAGGTCGCGATTCGTCGTGGAGCCAGCGTCACGGGTGACGTCTTGGACGCAAAGGATGCAACGCACTTCAAAGGCGATTCCATGCTCTCGTTGGAATTGCAAAAAATTAAAACTCACAGCACAGTACTGACGCTTGCAACCGATCCGCTCGTAAAAGAGGGCAAAGGCAGAGGAAAAAATACGGCAAAAAAAGCTGGAGGGGCCGCGTTGTTCGGCACCATTCTCGGCGCTTTGGCTGGCGGTGGTAGAGGTGCTCTTTTAGGGGCCGCCGCAGGCGGCGCTGCGGGCGCCGGCGTGAATGCTGTTACGCGCGGCCAGCAGGTGATCATTCCGTCTGAATCTATTTTGCACTTCAAGTTGAGCCAACCTTTAAAAGTGACAATCACGACGACTCCGGGCAGTCAGCCGGTTACGTCGTATAGCAACGACGGCACTCCCCAGTTGCAACAACCGAATTAGAGCAATCGTCCATTCTCAATCCGGGCCATTCGCATCCAAGTAACGTTCAAGGGAGATGCATGATCGATACGTCTGAGAAACGTCCTTCTGCCTACTTGACGTTTACTTTGCACGCGCATTTGCCGTATGTGGTGAACCATGGAACGTGGCCGCATGGCCTGGAGTGGTTGCATGAGGCGGCTGCGGAAACCTATCTACCGTTATTGCGGGTCATTCGCAATCTGGAACGCGATGGGATCGCCCTCAAAGCAAATTTGAACCTTTCTCCTATTCTGCTGGAGCAGTTGGCGCACCCAATTTTTCAAGCGGAATTTCCCAGGTATCTTGAGCGCAAGATCGCTGCCGCGATTGAGGATGAAGCCTATTTCAATCAAAATGGTGGACCGCATCTGGCGGAAACCGCTCGCTATTGGCAGGAGTTTTTCCGGCAAACGCTGGACCATTTCCAAACACTTGGCGGAGACATTATTCGTGGATTTCGTGAGGCCGCTGAGTCTGGCTCGATCGACATCATTACCTGTGGCGCAACGCATGGGTATTTCCCGCTGTTGGGAACGGACGAATCGGTCCGCGCGCAGGTGGAGGTCGGCGTCGCCACGCATGAACGCCACATCGGGAAGCATCCGCGCGGCATCTGGCTGCCGGAATGCGCCTATCGTCCGGCGGGTATGTGGAGTTGTCCGGTGACGCCGCGCGGTAGCAGTAAACCGTGGCCACCCTTTGATCGCAAGGGCGTCGAGGAAGCGCTCGAAGATGCGGCGATCGATTATTTCTTTGTCGACACGCACATGGTGGAAGAGTCTGTGATGTTTACGCCTTATGAGCTGCGGGCGGGCGGCTCGGTGGGAGGAGCGGCATCGTTGGCGGTCGAAACGGGGTCTCCGCATCGATCACTGTATCAGTTGTATTACGTGGATGGGCCTCGTGCCCACCGCCATCCGGTTGCGATCTTCCCGCGCGATCCCCGCACGGGCCTGCAAGTGTGGAGTGGCGACGCGGGCTATCCGGCGGACGGCACTTACCTCGACTTTCACAAGAAGCGCTTTCCCGGTGGCCACCGCTACTGGCAGGTGACGGGCCCCAGAATCGATATGGCGTTCAAGACGCCGTATTACCCGGAGAAGGCGGCAGCACTGACGAAGACGCATGCCGAGCATTACGTCGCTCTGGTGGTCGATTCTCTGAAGCCTGGATTCAAAGGGCCAGTGCCTTCGATTCTGACGTCTCCGTTCGATGCGGAACTCTTTGGGCACTGGTGGTTTGAAGGGCCAGTGTGGCTGGAGCACGTGGCGCGGGCCATGGCGCGGGCCGATATTCCGGTGGCCCTGACCAGTTGCGCAGATTATTTAGATCGTTTTCCACCGGCAGGCCATCTTGCGCTCCCGGAAGGTTCGTGGGGCAAGAACGGCACGGATGAAGTGTGGCTGAACCCCGACACCCGTTGGACGTGGGAACATATCTACCCGGCTGAAGTTGCAGTCCGCGAGGCGGCCAGCTCCGAGCACTGGAAAGGCAGTCCGTCCGGAGAGCGCATTCTGCAACAGATGTGCAGAGAACTGTTACTGCTGGAGGCTTCCGATTGGCAGTTTTTGATTACCACAGAGGCTGCCAGAGATTACGCGGAAGCCCGTTTTCGCGGGCATCTGGCGTCATTCCAGGCGATAGAGAAGATGTGGAAGCTCCATTGCTCCGGCGCAACCCTCGGCACGGACGAAGAAACCCGACTGAAAGAAATTGAATCGGAGGACAGTGTATTCGCCGATGTCGATCCCGGCCTGTGGGCCGCGCGGTAAATGGGCGCAGCAACCAGCCGGGTTACAGGATCCAGCCGCCGCCGATCACTTCCTCGCCGCTATAAAACACAGCCGCCTGCCCCGGAGTGACGGCGCGCTGCGGTTGATCGAAGGTGGCTGTCACTTCATCGTCGCCGGACATCTCCAGCGTGGCCCATGCGGCTTCATGCCGGTGGCGAATCTTCACCTGCACGCGCATCTCGCCGTCAAGTTGCGGAATGGCAATCCAGTTCAGCCGGTTGGCGCGCAGGGTCTTTGAGGTCAGTTCGTCACTGCTGCCGACGATAACTTTTCTGTCCGCGCCATTGATGCCGATCACATACAACGGGGAACCAGTGGCGATTCCCAATCCCTTGCGCTGCCCCACGGTGAAGTTGTGGATGCCGTCGTGATGGCCGACGACTTCACCGCTCGTCGTAACCAGTTCACCACTGGTATCCGGCATCGATTCGCCCTGGTCGGCAAGGTACGCGTCAAGAAACTGCTTGTAATCGCCGCCGGGGATGAAGCAGATTTCCTGTGAGTCGGGCTTTTCCGCGAGCGCCAGTCTCTGCTCTCGCGCCAGCGCGCGCACATCCGGCTTTTTGTAACTACCGAGCGGAAACAGGCTCCTGCTGAGCTGTTCCTGGGTCAGGCCAAAAAGGAAGTAGGTCTGGTCCTTGCTGGTGTCTGCGGGACGCTTGAGAATCCAGCGATTCCGCGTCGGATCATACTCGTTGCGCGCGTAGTGCCCGGTGGCGATGCGCTCCGCCCCAATCTGCCGCGCGGTGTCTAGCAGTTGCGCGAACTTGAGATGGTTGTTGCAGAGCGTGCATGGGACCGGCGTGCGTCCGCTGAGATACTCCCGCACAAACGGCTGTACCACATCCTGCTCAAACCGGTCCTGCTGGTTCACAACGTAGTAGGGAATGTCCAGGTGCTCCGCCACGCGTCGAGCGTCGTACACATCGTCGAGCGAGCAACAGCGGCCTTCGCTGGTCTCCGGCATCCCTGGCTTGCCTGCGAGCCTGCGCTGGTTCCACAGTTGGAGCGTCAGCCCGACGAGGTTGTACCCTTCGGTCTTGAGCATGGCGGCGACGGTCGAGGAATCGACCCCACCGGACATGGCGACGGCAATGGTTTCAGGCTTGGGCATAATTATTCCAAAAACTTTAACCCGGGTGCCCCAGGTTAAAGTAGCTAACCTGGGAGAACACCAACCGCGGACGCGCTCGTCTGGGAATCCCGATGCTTGCGATACGTCGGCGACAGTTCGCGCAGCTTGGCAACCGCCTGCGGCACAATCTCAATCGCGTAATCGACATCCTCGTCGGTCGTCAGCTTCGACAGGCTGAAGCGCAGGCTGGCGCGGGCGCGCGCGGTTGGAACGTTCATGGCCGTCAGCACGTGCGATGGCTCACTCGCGCCAGAAGCGCACGCCGAGCCGCCGGAGACAGCCAGACCTTTCAGATCGAGCGAGATGACCAGAGCTTCACCTTCCAGATGGTCAAACCAGAGGTTGGTGGTGTTGGGAACGCGCGGCGCGTTGATAGAGTGTGCGCCCGCAGCTTCGACTCGGGCCAGAATTTCTCTCTCCATGCGGTCGCGCAGGCCAGCGATTTTTTGTGGCGCACCATCCTCGATGCCCTTCCGAGCGATCTCAGCAGCTTTGCCCAGTGCAACAATGCCCGCCAGATTTTCTGTTCCGGCGCGGCGTTGGCGTTCATGTGTTCCGCCATAAAAAAGCGGCTCAATTTTCGTGTCTTTGCGTACAAATAAAATTCCGGTCCCCTGGGGCGCGTGCATTTTGTGTCCGGAAGTGGATAGTAGATGGCAACCGATTTTTTCTACGTCCAGCGCCAGCTTGCCCGCTGCCTGGACCGCATCGGTGTGAAATAGTACACCAACTTCGGCAGCAATTGCGCCGATTTCCGCCACCGGCTGGATGGCCCCCGTCTCGTTGTTCGCCATCATCACGCTGATGAGGCGCGTATTGGGCCGCAGCGCGCGGCGAATGTCCTCGGGATCGACGACGCCATCCGCGTTCACGGGAACAAACGTCACCTCACGACCGCAATGGATAAGCTGCTCGGCAGCGTGCAGCACGGCGTGGTGCTCGATGGTAGTGGTAATGATGTGGTCGCCGGGTTTGGTCGCGCCGAAAAGCGCAAGATTGTCGCTTTCCGTGCCGCCGCTAGTGAAAACAATCTCCGCCGGTCGGCAATGCAGGAGAGCGGCCACGCTCATGCGCGCCTGCTCGACGGCGCCGCGCGCCCGCTGGCCGAAGGAATGCACCGAGCTGGCGTTGCCAAAGCGCTCAATGAAATAGGGCCGCATGGCCTCGAAGACTTCAGGCAACAGCGGCGTAGTGGCGTTGGCGTCCATGTAGACACGACGCATCATCGGAAATCTCCTGTAGATATTGTACGGCGTTCGTTTTACGGTGTGCGCTTACGGTAGAAACTGCGCGACCTTTTCGCGCTGCGGCGGAAGGGTCAGCCAGCTCACTAAAAACAGGCAGATCAACGATGCCAGTAGCGCGGGGAAGATTGCGTCGCGCTGCGCAATGCCTGTTGGCAGGTGGTGACGAATGAAATCCGTGTCCCAGAAAACTGTGACAAAAGTGCCTGCCGCGATGCAGGAAACCGCACCGTGCGAGTTGATTCGTCGCGAATAAAATGCCGCCAGAATCACCGGCGTCAAGGCTGCCGAATAAATGGTGTAAGCGTACAGCGCTTTTTCCAAAATGGACTGCGTGTACGCTCCCTGCACCAATGCCCAGACGCCGAGCAGCACCACGACCAGCCGCGAGACCAGCAGAATGCGCTTGTTGCTCGCACCCGGCTGCATGTAGCGAAGAAAAACATCGTTGACCAGATTGGTTGCCGGAGAAAACAGATAGTTGTTCGCAGTGGAGATGACCTTGGCGAAGACTGCTCCCAGCAGCAGTGCGCCCAGCATGGCGGGCAGACCATGCGTTGCCGTGTACGCGATGATCTCGCGCGGACGCTGGCTGACCTCGCCGGTTGGATACAGCGCCGACCCGATGACGGCGATGGCGACGATGATGGTTTCCAGAATCACTGTGCCGATTACCCAGCCGACGACGGCGGTGCGCGCGTCTTTTTCCGATTTGGCGGAGAAAAACTTCTGATACATCGCCTGGTTGCCCAGCATCAGCAGCATGGTGGGCAGAAAGAACTCCATGGCGCGCGCAAAGGAGATCGACCCAAGCAAATGAAAGTGCGATTCAGGCAATGCGGCGTGCAGGCCGGCAAGTCCGCCAGCATGATGCAGCAAAATCGGCAGCGAAACAATCAACGCAACAGTGACCAGCAGGCCGATGGCGACATCCATATACGCAACAGAGGCCATCCCCGCCAGCGCGGTGAAGACGATGACGAAGGCCGCGATGATGTACATGCCCATGGTGCTGGTAATCGCGTCGGGGAAGATGAGGTGCAGAATGTCTCCGCCGCCGCGCAGTTGATAGCTGGCGATGGCCGTGTAGGCAAACAGAATGGCGATGACGCCAAGGACGCGCGCGGTCTGGTTATAGCGCGCTTCCAGCAGGTCGGGAATCGTAAACTGGGCAAACTTTCGGGCACGAGGCGCGATGAAATAAATCAGTAGAAGTCCCGCCCATCCGCCCGCCGGTTGCCAAAGCGCGGCAAAGCCGTTGCGATAGGCGTTCTCCGCGCCCGCGAAAAGAGAGCCTGCGCCAATCCACGAAGACAGCAGGGTGAAGACCAGCACGAACGCTGGCAGGGAACGTCCGGCGAGCAGATAATCCGCCTTGGTCTTGGCGCCGCGCAACTGCGAAAGAGAAACGATCGACAGCGTCAGAACGACGATGCCTAAAACCAAGGCATAGAGCGATGGCATGTATGGAACCTGTGCAAGAGAAGATAGGGAACCGTCCAGTGTATAGAAAGTGTGAAGGACCGGCACACTGTTGATTCATTGGGAGAGCAGAGACGCAATGGCAGAAGAAATTTGTGCGCTGGTCCGATCGGCAACAGCAATGCGCTTGTTACGCGAATGTTCGCCAGAAAGCAAATGGACGGAGGATCGCGGTACGCGGAACGTGTCCGCAAAAAATCGCTGTAGCTCTTCATTCGCGCGGCCATCGACGGGAGGAGCTGACAGCGCGATCTTCAGCTTGCCATCGAGTACGCCAAGAATTGCGGTTCGTTTCGCGCGTGGTTGCACGCGTATCTCAAAGACAGCGCCATGGCTGCCGTCACGTACGATGACGGTCGGTTCCGCAGTCATGCTGCTGGCCTTGCGCCGAAGATCGCGGTGCCGATGCGAATGAGCGTCGCGCCTTCCTCAATCGCGACAACAAAATCATGCGACATGCCCATGGAAAGCCCATCGAAGGTGAGCCGAGGGTGCCGTTGCGCCAGCGCGTCGCGTAGTTGTCGCAGTTGGCGAAAGTAAGGGCGTACTTGTTCGAGATCGTCCGCGTAAGGCGGGACGGTCATCAGGCCGCGCAGTTCGAGATGGGTGAGGTCCGGGAGTTTTTCCAACAGAGCATCCAACTCCACTGCGTCGGGAGCCAGTCCGTGTTTCGAGTCTTCCTGACTAAGTTTGATTTCGATAAAAATTGGCAATCGTTTTTTGGCTTCCGCAGCAGCCTTATTCAGTCGTTCTGCGAGGCGCAGAGAATCGACGGAATCGACGGAATCGAAGAGCTGCGCGGCGCGGGTCGCCTTGTTCGATTGCAGGGGGCCAATGCAGTGGGCGATGGCCGGGGAAGGCGCTACGAAGATGCCTGCGGCTAGGAGTGCGTCCCTTTTGCCCTCATACTCCTGCACGCGATTTTCTCCGAAGAGTCGCACGCCTGCCGCGTACGCCTCCAGTATGGTGTCAGATGGATGCGTCTTCGAGACGGCCATCAGGTACACGCTCTCTCGCGGGCGATTTGCACGGTGGCAGGCCGCTGCGATCTGCTCTTCGACGCGGGCGATGTTTTCTGCGATCGACATACTTAGGCCTGAGTTATCTCGTTCACGCAGGCTGCAATCATGGTCGGGCCGGAACCCAGGTTAGCTTCGCGAACCTGGGGCACCCAAGGGTTTCGTTGTCGCGCAAATTCACCGCCCGTGCTCTTCCAGGAATTTTTCTACTTCCAGTGCGGCCATGCAGCCTGTCCCAGCGGCCGTAACGGCCTGGCGGTAGCGGCGGTCCTGCACATCGCCACATGCGAAGACGCCGGGTACGCGGGTGTGAACATTATTTTCCGTGCGGATGTAGCCGTCTTCGTCGAGATCGATTTGCCCGGCGAACATCTTCGCATTTGGCACGTGCCCGATGCCGAGGAACATGGCGCTGACCGGCAGGACGGAAGTCTCCTGCGTGTTGACGTTGCGCAGCTTCAGGCCAGTGACTTCCTTCTGCTCCACGCCTAGCACCTCATCCACAGTAGTGTTGGTCATAAAATGGATTTTCTCGTGCGCAATGGCGCGATCCAGCATGATTTTCGAGGCGCGAAAATGTTCGCGGCGATGAATCAGCGTCACCTTGGTGGCGAAGCGGGTGAGAAAGAGCGCCTCCTCCATGGCAGAATCTCCGCCGCCGATGACGGCGATTTCCTTGCCGGAGAAAAAGAAGCCGTCGCACGTCGCGCAACTGCTGACGCCATGCCCAATGAGAGCGTGCTCGCTGGGCAGTCCCAGCCAGCGCGCCGACGCTCCACTGGCGATGATCAGAGTGCGCGCATGAAGCACGTCTTTGCCGACGTGCAGGGCAAAGGGACGCTTCGAGAGATCGACACTGGTCAGATGGCCCATGAGAAAGTCCGTGCCGAAGCGTGACGCCTGTACTCGCATGTTCTCAATCAACTGCGGGCCTTGGATGCCTTCTGGCCAGCCGGGAAAATTTTCCACCAGCGTGGTGATGGAGAGCTGGCCGCCTGGTTCATGCCCTTCCAGAACGAGCGGTTTCAGGTTGGAGCGGGCCGCGTAGATGGCAGCGGTAAGTCCTGCGCATCCAGTTCCTACAATGATCGTGTCACGAATCTCTTCTGTCATCATGCTGTCTTTAGTGTAGCGGGAGTCTGCTGGAATGGAGTTGCGAAATGCGGGCTTGTGCTCGGGACGTGCTTGTTGGAATGGGGTTGCATCTATATACGATAGCTAGATACACACGGAGGGTTGGAGAGCATGGAGAATGACGCTAGTAGGGCCGCCGCGAGGCCACGCGTGGTGATCGTGGGCGCGGGATTTGCGGGTCTGCGCGCCGCCATGCAGTTGGCTGGGAAGCCTGTCGATGTCACTCTGATCGACCGCCGCAATCACCACACCTTTCAGCCGTTGCTGTATCAGGTGGCCCTCGCCGCGCTGTCCCCGGCGGACATTGCGCAGCCCATTCGCGCCATATTTCGCAACCGACGCAATGTGGATGTCCTGATGGACGAGGTGGTTGGGATCAACCTTGAGACGAAGTCAATTCAACTGAAAAGTTCTGCAAGTCTGAGCTATGACTATCTGATTCTGGCGACGGGCGCGACGCATTCCTACTTCGGCCATGAAGAGTGGGCGCCGCTGGCCCCGGGACTGAAGACAATTGAGGATGCCATTGAGATTCGCCGCCGGGTGCTGCTGGCCTTTGAACTTGCGGAGCGGCAAAAGCTGGAACATGGCTCGCATCCGCCATTGAACTTTGTCATCGTGGGCGGCGGCCCGACCGGGGTGGAGCTGGCGGGAGCGATTTCGGACATTTCGCGGCTGTATATGCAGAAGGACTTTCGCCATATCGACCCCGCGAAGGCGCATGTCATTGTGATCGAGGGCGCGCCGCGCCTGCTGTCCACATACCCGGAAGATCTCTCTCGCAAGGCAGCGGAGGAACTGGCGAAGATCGGCGTCGAGGTGCGCAACCACGCTCATGTTACTGACATTCAGCCGGGGCATGTGATTGCAAATGGAGAAAAGATTGAGTCCGTGGTGACGATCTGGGCCGCTGGCGTGCAGGCTTCGCCGCTGGGGAAGATGTTGGGAGCGGAGACCGACAAGCGTGGCTCAATTTTTGTCGATGAACATCTGAATCCCGCCGGACTTTCAAATATTTTCGTTTGCGGGGACCTGGCCCACGTCGTCGAGAACGGCAAGCAGGTTCCCGGCGTGGCGCAGCCTGCCATGCAGATGGGCGAACATGCCGCGCAGGAGATTCTCGCGGACATGGCAGGTAAATCGCGGACGAAATTCCACTATTTCGATAAGGGCGATATGGCGACCATCGGCAGGCGTTCTGCTGTCGCCAACGTTGTGTGGCCGTTCCACGCGCACATGAGCGGCTTTTCAGCATGGCTGGCTTGGTTGGTGGTGCATATTTATTTTCTGATTGGCTTTCGCAATCGCGCGCTGGTGCTGATGCAGTGGATCTGGATGTACTCCGGCATCTCCGGCGGACCGAGGCTGATTACCGGTAGCCAGAAATTGCCCGGATGGAGTGAGTTGGCGGGCAAGCAAATTTTGGTGAAGAATGGATCCCATCTTGATCGCAATTCTCCCGGGGCGGTGGAGAGCCTCGATTCAGTGACGGAAGAATCGCGTTGATATAAATCGGAGTAGAGCCGGTTCATCCTTGTGTAAGCAAATGGAAAAAGGAGTCATTCACAACTGATGTTGCTGCGTTGATCGGAGTGAAGAAACCAGAGTAAATTCGCTTCGTCGATGACGCAATCACCTTCTGGATTCTTCACTACGCTCAGAATGACATTCCTTATTTTCAATTGCAGTAACTATAAAAACGAAATATCGGCTGCCGTTACTTTCCGCTGTTGTCGGTGCTGCGAATAAATGCGGCGACCTTATCGTGCAACTGGTGTAGGGAAGCATCGTTCACGTAAACCATATGGCCGGACTCGTAGAAGGCATACTGGATGTTCGCAGCCAGGCTTTGCTCGATCGGTAAATGGTGCATCTCGTAAGTGGCCGCATAAAACGGTGTAGCGAGATCGTAGTATCCGGCATTCAGCATTACCTTGAGTTGCGGATTGGTCTTCATGGCGTTGGCCAGGTCCGGCATCACGTTGAGACTGGCGCCGTCGGAACCGCCGCCGGGCTGACCACGCTTCATGTCCCAACTATGGCTGCCAAAGATCGCCTCCGACAGATAGCTCTCCCCATTGCCGTATTTGAGCACCTGTCGCGCGTACTGATTGAACAGCGAGATGTAGGCGGAGGAGATGGCGGAACTTTGCGGATCATACTCCGCTTCTTCGCTGAGGGGATTTATCGTTGGGCCAGAGAAGCGCGAATCCAGGCGGCCAGTGGTCATGTTGTCGTCGGCCAGTAGGTTCTGCTCGAAGTCGCCGCCGCTCACTCGCAGGTTGGCTTTCAGAATGTACGCCACCGGCAGGCCGGTGTAGTCGTGCAATTTTTCCGCGATGGCCTGTTTGTCCGTCGCGGGAAGTTGATCGCCCTGCCCGAGTGCGCGGGCGTAGTCGCCCATGGCAAAATTTTCCACTTCCTTCAGAAACGGTTCGAGGGACGACGGTTGCTGCGGCAATTTGTGGTGATAGTAGGCGGTCGCGGCAAAGGTGGGCAGTTCCAGTTGATATGGCATGTCATTGCCCGGATTGCCTTGCGGTCCATCCGGCAGGTCTCCGAAATTCAGCACCTGAGAGAGCAGAATGACGCCGTTGAGGTCGATCCCCTTTCCATTCTCCAGCATGTTCGAGAGCACCGCCGAGCGGGTAGTGCCATAGCTTTCTCCAAACAGATATTTTGGAGAGTTCCAGCGGTTGTATTTGGTGAGGAACCTTGCGATGAACCGCGCGAAGGCGTGGCCATCCTGATCGACTCCCCAGAACGCCTTTGCGCTGTCCTTGCCATAGAGCCGCCCGAAGCCGGTACCGGGCATGTCGATGAAGACCAGATCGCTGATGTCGAGCAGGCTGTAGGCGTTGTTCTCCAGCTTATAGGGCGCGGCGGGTAGGTGCGTATCTCCGGGAGTCGAGACGCGCTTGGGGCCGAACGCTCCCATGTGCAACCAGACCGTGGAGCTGCCAGGACCGCCGTTGTAGAGGAAGGTAATCGGGCGCTGGCCTGCGTCGGCACCCTGCTTGAAGTAAGCCACGTAAAACATTTGCGCGGTGGGCGGCGCTTTGGCGGGATCTTTCGGAAGGGTAGCGGTTCCCGGCAGCGGTCTGCCATCCGGGTCGAGCATGGCATCCTGCTCCTCTGTGGCTCCCACCGTCAAAGTTCCGGCAACGGCGGTGTACGCAATGCGCTGACCTTCGACTTCCACCGTTCCCTGCGTGGTCGAAGCTGGATTGTGCATCGGCAGAACTGGTTGGTCTGCTGGAGAAGCCGCTGCGGGAGGCTTGGTTGCCGGTTTGTCCTGGCCATAGGCCATGCATCCGGCGAAACATATTGCTGCAACACCTAAAACAGACAGGAAACTACACAGTCGCTTTGCCATTTCAATGAC
>JAKAYS010000140.1 GCA_021826695.1 Acidobacteriota bacterium
GGCCAGCATTTGGAAGGAGTCTTCGATCTCTTCCAGAAGATGGCCCTGGTTTTCTGTGACCGCCAAAATATAGTCGGCTTTCTTTTCAACAATCTTGGCGGCGATGCTGCGCTGGCAGCCCATGGCGTCGATGGTGACCACCTCGCCCGCCGTCAGCCTGGCGATCGACGACACCCAGGCCACGAAGCCCTTCTCCAACTCTTCCGGGTCGAGCGTCGAGAACACCCGGTTGAAGGTGTCGTGCCACGGGATGCCAGACGGGCAGCGTCAAGAAGGTTTGCAGCCACTCTCGCTTGTCCTCCCCGTAATCGGCGATGCCGTTCCAGCTTTTGGCACCGCTCAAAATCGCCGCGATGGCCATCAGAAGAATCTCTTCCACAGATGTTCCCGGTTCCGCTCCGCATATAGCAATTAAGATGCGTCTGCCCTGCAGCAACGATGCGGTTGTTATCAAATCTTCAGTGAATAAGTTACTCTAATGTGTTCCATGGCTGGCGGCAGAGCGTATCGGGAAGCATCCAGAGATGTTGGATCTGTGGGAATCACTGGGAAGCGTCTAGTTCCCCGGGGGACACTTTTAGGAGTCAAGGTGAAATTGTCAGACCGTAAGGTAGCAGCACGCCGCAGTAAAACATCCGCACATAAAAACTTAATCGGTGGCAAATGGGTCGCCGCTCATACGCGTAAAACCTTTGAAAATCGCAACCCCGCCGACACCAGCGATTTAGTGGGCACATTTCCCGCCTCCAGCGCGCTGGATGTGAATGATGCCGTGATCGCCGCGAAAGAGGCGTTTCAAACCTGGCGTCTGGTGCCTGCACCGAAGCGCGCGGAAATTCTTTACCGCACTGGCGAACTGCTGGCCCAGCGCAAGGAGCAGTACGCGCGCGACATGACGCGCGAGATGGGCAAGGTGCTCGAAGAGACGCGCGGCGATGTGCAGGAAGCGATAGACACGGCGTTTTATATGGCCGGAGAGGGCCGCAGACTGTTCGGCCAGACCACTCCTTCGGAGTTGCAGAACAAGTTTGCGATGAGCGTGCGGATGCCTGTGGGCGTCTGCGGCATGATCGCGCCGTGGAACTTTCCCATGGCCATCCCCTCGTGGAAGCTATTTCCCGCGCTGGTCTGCGGCAACACATGCGTTATTAAGCCAGCGGAAGACACGCCGCTTTCCACCTACAACCTGGTGCAGATCCTGATGGATGCTGGCTTGCCGAAGGGAGTGGTCAACATCGTTGCCGGGTTCGGCCCTGACGCGGGCGCGCCGCTGGTCGAGCACCCGGATGTGAATGCCATCAGTTTCACTGGCTCCAGCGAAGTCGGTCGCATGGTCGGCCAGACGGCGGCCGCACACTTCAAGCCATGCTCGCTGGAGATGGGCGGCAAGAATGCCATGATCGTGATGGACGACGCGAACCTCGATCTTGCGGTGGAAGGAGCGCTGTGGGGGGCTTTCGGCACGACGGGCCAGCGATGCACCGCGACCAGCCGCATTCTGCTGCACAAAAAAATTGCGAAACAATTTACCGAGCGCCTGGTCGAGCGGACACAGAAATTGCGCGTCGGAAATGGCCTGACAAAGGGCGTCCAGGTGGGGCCGCAGGTCAACGCGCAGCAGCTTGAAACCAGCGAGCGCTATGTGGCGATTGCACTCGCCGAGGGAGCGGATTTACTCACAGGCGGCAAGCGCCTGAAGGGGAAGGCATACGTCGACGGACATTTCTTTGCGCCGACAATCTTCGCGGGCGTCAAACCTTCGATGCGGATCGCGCAGGAAGAAGTTTTTGGCCCCGTAGTCAGCCTGCTGCAATTCGATTCATTTGACGAAGCCATCGAGATCGCCAACGGAATTTCTTATGGGCTTTCCACTTCGATTTACACACGCGACGTGAACCGCGCCTATCGCGCTATGCGAGACCTGGAAGCGGGCATCACCTACGTCAACGCGCCGACGATTGGCGCGGAGGTGCATCTTCCATTTGGCGGCGTCAAGCAGACCGGCAATGGGCATCGCGAAGGCGGAACAGGAGCGCTCGATTTCTACACCACTTGGAAGTCAGTGTATGTGGACTACTCGGATAAACTACAGCGGGCGCAAATCGACACAGGTGAGTAGATTTTCTGTAATGAGTTTTCAGAGAGGGCACATGATTATTGGAGTTCCGAAGGAAGTAAAAGACCACGAGAGCCGCGTTGGAGTGACCCCGGCGGGCGTCAAGGCGCTGGTGGAAGCTGGCCATAAAGTGCTGGTCGAAACCAAGGCAGGTGAACTTTCCGCCATGCCGGACGACGAATACCAATCTGCCGGCGCGGAGATTGTCGGCTCAGCCTATGATGTCTGGCGGCTGGCCGACATGGTGGTAAAAGTCAAGGAGCCGGTGGAGAAAGAATATGGCCATTTTCGCGAGGGACTGGTGCTTTTCACGTATCTCCATCTTGCGCCTGTGCCGGAGTTGACTGCGAAGCTTCTTGATAAAAAAGTGGTCGGCATCGCGTATGAAACCATCCGCGACAAGGCGGGAACGTTGCCGTTGCTGACGCCAATGTCGGAAGTTGCGGGTCGCATGTCCGTGCAGGTGGGCGCGGCGTATCTGGAAAAGGAAAAGGGCGGACGTGGCGTGCTGCTTGGCGGAGTTCCCGGCGTGCCTCCGGGGAATGTTTGCGTGATTGGGGGCGGCATCGTCGGCATCAACGCGGCCAAGGTCGCGATGGGGATGGGCGCTAAGGTCACGATTGTCGATCTGAACCTGAATCGTCTGCGTGAACTGGATGATATTTTCAACGGCCGCGTTTACACGCTTGCGTCGAATTCCTATAACGTCACCCATGCGGTCCGTGAGGCTGATCTTGTGATCGGCGGCGTGCTGATTCCGGGTGCGGCCGCGCCGAAGATCGTTACCAAGGCGATGGTCTCGAAGATGAAGAAGGGCGCGGTGATTGTCGATGTCGCCATCGATCAAGGCGGCTGCATTGAGACCGCCCGTCCCACGACGCATAGCGATCCAGCGTATGTCGTCGATGGCGTGGTCCATTACTGCGTGACCAACATGCCTGCGGCAGTGCCCAATACATCCACGCTGGCGCTGACCAACGCGACTTTTCCGTACGTGATGCGCCTGGCGAAGATGGGCGCGAAGGCGGCCATCGAGTCGGATAGCGGACTGCGCGATGGCGTGAACACTTACGACGGTGTGCTGACGTGCAAGCCTGTGGCGGACTCACAAGGCAGGCCATGGAAGGCAGTTGGAGATTTATTGTAGTAACGGCATTTGATCTCAACAAAAAAAAGCGCGGCCAAGACCGCGCTTTTTCTCGTTGAGATCGGGAAAACTATCAGCGAACGGTCACATTGTTCTCCAAACGGAACGTCAAAATGCTTTCCGCGGGCAAAACAAGATCTCTGTTGCCGGTAAAAGCGCTACCCGCCGCACCGCCGCCACCGCCCAGCAAGCCACCAATCAGCGCGCCTTTTCCACCACCGGCCAGTCCTCCGATCAGTGCTCCCAACCCTGCGCCACCGCCAGTAATGATGGCAGTACGCTTGCCTTTGCCTTTTTCAAATCGTTCCACGGTGCTGGTTTGAACGGGATAGGTGCGTCCGCCTGCGCGGACGGTATCAAGCCGGACTGCGAGGATCGCTTGCCCGACGAAGCGGCCCAGGCGCTTTACGTCTGTGACCGTGCCGTTGGCTTGCGCGCCAGCGCGAACAATGGTTTGACCGTTTACAACGATAGGACTCGCGACGGTGCCGGAAAACGGGTCGCCTGTCTGGTTGCCCTGAGTAGAAATGGTCTGGGAGAGTTGAATGCGAATCCGCGTACCGGCGGGAATGACCATCGGTTGTGCTGAATAAGCGCCTTGCATCGGGCCCGAGGCCGAGGGTCCCTGCGGGGGCGCAGAGGGTCCCTGCGGGGGCGGTGGCATTGTGGAATAGCTTTGGATAGGCTGGCCATTCATCGTTGCGTCGCCGGCATTCGGGCCGGGCTGGTTTCCTTGCGCTTGGGTCGCCAGATTGTTAATGATCGACCGCACGCCTTTGATTTGCGCGGCATCGTTGCTGGCGAGTTCTTTTGACCCCTGGCCGCTCACCACGCCGGAAAGGGTGACGGTTCCGTGGTCCACAACGACCGAGATGGGCTGGCCTTGAAGGGCCGCATCCGCCATGAGCTTTTTTTGCAGCTGCGCGGCAATCTGTTTGTCCGTGGGTTTTTTGCTGCAGCCGGACACCATCAAGACGACCGCAGCCAGTGCAAGCGGAAGAACAGCAGTGGTAAAACGCAATTTGCGAACCATGAACGTGCCCTCGTGAAGCAGGTTTATCAAATTTAATGGGACTGTCAAGCATTATATGCATAGTCATTCTGTGGAATCGCTCCTCGATCCTATAATCTCTTCCAGAGAGAGACGCGCGATGGGATCGGCAAGTAGTCGAAGAACGGCGGTTGTCGTGCTGGGTTCCCTGGCATTGCTGGTTCTCTTGCTTCTGGTGGCGGAGAATGCGTTCAATTTAAAATTTTTGGCCCCCGACAACACTGGCTCGATTCTTTTGTTTACGGCGCTTTCCGCACTCATTTTCCTGCTGTTTCTTACCTTGTTCGTGCTTCTTCTGCGCAATATTCTGAAGCTTTACGCAGGGGAGCAAAGCCGCGTACTGGGCGCACGCCTGCGGACGCGGATGCTGCTGGGCGCGCTGTTGCTGTCTGTGGCTCCTGCGTTTTTCATGCTGTTTTTCAATTACCTGCTGATGAATCGATCCATCGACCGCTGGTTTTCGCAGCCTGTTGTGCAAATAAGATCGGAGTCCTTGCAGATCGCAATGGAGTTGTCGCAATATGCCGCGGCCAATGCGCGAGCGGAGGCGCAGTCTCTGGGGAATGCACCGGAGATCATCGCCGGGGAAACGTCACTGGGTCAGCGTGAGATGCTTGACCTTTTTCGCCAGCACAAGGTGACGTTGCAGGGCGGCTTTGTCGTGGTGTACCGGGATGGCAAAGCGGTCAACGAGTATCAGGTGCCCGCCGATGGAGGGCCGGTGAGCCTGACTTCCGGGATTGCTCCCGCGGAACGCGAGGAATTTCTCTCTTCTCGAACCCCCCTCTCCAGCGTCATCCTGCGTGCTGCCGAGCGCACAGATGATCCAATGCTGCGAATTGGTTCGACGGAATATATGGTGGGTGCGGCATCTTCTCCAGAAGGATTGATTGTCGTGGTGGGTCTTCCGCTCCCCAGGGATGTAGGGCCGGCAATTCGCGATATAGAAAGCGGTACGGACCACTACTGGGCGCTTCTTCGCGCACGCCGTCGCGTCCGACAAACTTATCTGCTTGTGCTCCTGTTGCTGACCGGACTTACCCTGTTCGTCAGTAGTTGGCTGGCCCTGTTTTTATCGAAGCAGGTGACGCGTCCAGTGGAAGCACTGGCCGATGCGATGGATGGTATGGCATCCGGGGATTATGGGTCCCGCGTAGACCTTTCCGCAGCTGGTGAATTGGGAGAACTTGTCCGGTCCTTCAACCACATGGCGACGGACCTGCAAAGCAGCCGTACCCAGTTGGAGACCTCCACTCAGCAATTGTCGCTCGCGAACTCGACGCTTGATGAGCGTCGCCGGGAACTGGAGACCGTGCTGGAAACCATCCCGAGCGGCGTAGCCACGCTAGACAACAACCTGCAAATTTTGCAGGCGAACCGCGCCTTTTACGAGATCCTCGATCCACGGGGCGAACTCACCATTGAAGGCCAGCCAATCCAGTCGCTTTTCCCCCCGGAGGCAGCAGCGGAAATTGTGCGCGTTCTGCGCCGCAGTCGGCATCTGCCCATCGCTTCCACTGAGGTTGAAGCGCGCAATGCTGGCGGTCCGCTGCATTTGATTTTTACTGTGACGGAGTTGCGTGGGTCGGTTGAGGGTCATCTAGTGGTGATCGACAATGTGACGGATGTGCTGCGCGCGCAAAAACAGATGGCGTGGAAAGAAGTTGCGCAGCGTGTTGCGCATGAAATCAAAAACCCGCTCACCCCGATTTCGCTATCGGCAGACCGCATTGAGCGGCACCTGGATCGTGGGTTGAACGAAGATTCAGTGCGGACGCTGCGGAGTTCCACAGAAGTGATCCGGTCCTCTGTGCAGACCATGCGGCAATTAGTCGACCAGTTTGCCGCGCTGGCAGACTTCCCCGCTGCGCATCCAGAGCCTACCGATTTAAATACCGTGGTGGAGGCCACATTGGCGCTGTTCGCGGGACGCCTGGAAGCGATGGATGTGCAACTGCATCTGACGCCGAATTTGCCGTATGTGATGGCAGATGCAGAAGCACTGAAGCGAGCAATGAGCAACTTGATTGACAACGCAGCCGAGGCGATGCGGCAGAGCCTGCTGCGCGTGCTGACCATACAAACCGGATGGAATGGAGCGCAGACGATGGCGGAAATCGTGATCGCCGACACCGGTCATGGGATTACAGAGGAAATTCGCGAGCGGTTGTTTTTGCCCTTCTTTTCCACGCGGAGGCGCGGAACAGGGCTGGGACTTTCTATCGCCGCGAAAATCATACAGGAGCACCAGGGCAATATTCGTGTCGAAAAAAATATCCCTGCTGGCGCGCGGTTTATTGTGGAGATTCCACTGGCGGAAAGTCCGGGACCGCAGGAAACACTGCCTCCCTCCGCCAATGAGGTGGTGCAATGAATCACATCCTGGTGGTAGATGATGAGCCGGACATTCGCCGGACGCTGGAAGCAATCCTGGTCGATGAAGGTTATGCC
The DNA here is from genome assembly GCA_021826695.1 of Acidobacteriota bacterium. Lineage (GTDB taxonomy): Bacteria > Acidobacteriota > Terriglobia > Terriglobales > Acidobacteriaceae > JAKAAZ01. The sequence continues at coordinate 6,766 of JAKAYS010000140.1, forward strand.
GTTACCACGGCGGGTACTGCATCCGAAGCGTTGGACTTGATCCGCGATGCCATTTTCGATGCTGTGTTGCTGGACATCTGGCTTCCTGACCGTGATGGACTCGACGCGTTGCAAGAGATCCGAGCGATGGATGGGGGCACTGGGCCGGAGGTCATCATCATTTCGGGTCATGGCACGATTGAGGCGGCGGTCAAGGCAACCAAGCTTGGCGCGTACGACTTTCTCGAGAAGCCCTTGTCGCTGGAGCGGTCGCTCATCATAGTTAAAAACGCGATTGAAGCGCGTCGGCTTCGCATGGAAAATCGAGAGTTTCAACAGCAACTGACGGCGCGCGCCCGCGTCACGGGCGAAAGTGTGCCAGTAAAAGCGCTGCGGCAGCAGATACGCCTGATGGCCCCGACCAATGGTCGCGTGTTGATCTATGGCGAATCCGGCAGCGGCAAGGAGTTGATTGCGCGCGCCATGCATGCGGAAAGTTTGCGGGCCGACCGCGTTTTTGTGGAGTTGAACTGTGCGGCCATCCCGGAGGACTACATCGAAACGGAGCTCTTCGGTTATCGGCACGGCGCGTTGCCGGGTGGCCCGCCAGAAAAGCGCGGCACGTTCGAGCGTGCCGACGGTGGCACGCTTTTTCTGGATGAAGTCGGCGACATGAGTTTGAAGACGCAGGCGAAGGTGTTGCGCTCGCTCGATGAGCAGCAGTTCACGCCGGTAGGCGCGGCCCATCCTCTCCGCGTGGATGTTCGGTTGATCGCGGCGACAAACAAGAACCTGGAAGATGAAATCGCAAAAGGGAATTTTCGCGAAGACCTTTTTTATCGTTTGAATGTGATCCCGTTCTATGTGCCGCCACTGCGCGAGCGCAAAGAAGACATTCCACTGCTGGCGCGTGAGTTGCTGCGCGAATTCGGTCGTCAATACGGTCGTCCCCACATTGAGATCGTCGATGATGCACTGGCCGCATTGCAGCAGCATCACTGGCCAGGGAATGTGCGCGAGTTGAAGAATGTGCTGGAGCGCGTAATGATCCTGAATCCGCAGATTATGCGCATTGAGCGCAAACACTTGCCAGTACTGGTTGCGCGCAGTTCCGGTCGGCGCGGAGAAGAATTTCCCTCTCTACAGCAGGCTCGGGAGGCATACGAGCGCGACTATATTTTGCGCAAGCTGGAGGACTGTAGCGGGAACGTCACGCGGGCCGCGGAAATCCTCGGCCTGGAGCGCAGCCATTTGTATCGCAAGATGAAAGCCCTGGGCATCAGCGCGAAAGAAGCGTGAGCAGCCAGAGACCCGCCGCCTCACGTTCGCGCAGCTATGGTGGTTTCATAGTGAATTGCACCTGGATGTCAAAGGGGAGTCATTCTGAACGGAGCGTAGCGGAGTGAAGAATCCAGATAATGTTCGCCTGGCAAATGCCGCCATCGCCCTCTGGATTCTTCGGTCGCCGCAGCGACCTCAGAATGACGAATCCCATTTTTGATTTACAGCATCTTGGAAAATTCAGCGATGGATCAATCTTCGTCTTCTGTCTTGCTCTGCTGATCTTTCCCCAGGCTTTCCAGTTGATTGCGCCAGTCCAGCGAATCCAGAAATACATCGGAGCCGCGCCAGTCGTCGGCAACCTTGACGAACAGTTCCAGATGCACCTGCATCCCTAGAAAATGTTCCAGCTCCTTGCGCGCGGCAATGCCGATCTGCTTCAGCATTGCGCCGCCCCTGCCGATCAGGATCGCTTTCTGTCCGGAGCGTTCGCAGAAAATTGCCGCAGCGATGCGTGTCAAGGGCTTTGGCTTGGGCTTGCCGGGTTGTGCCTTGGTAGCCTTTCGTTCCTCAAAACGCTCGATCACGACGGCGCTGGCATAGGGAACTTCCTCGCCGGTCAGGTTCAGAATTTTTTCGCGGATGATTTCCGCCGCCAGAAAACGTTCCGGCTGATCGGTAAACTGGCCTTTGCGAAAATGCCGCTGGCCCTCCGGCATATATTCGACCAGCTTGGCGATCAGGCGCTCCAACCCATCGCCGCCACGCGCCGAGACGGGAACCACTTCGGCATACTTGTGCAGCGCGCTGAACTGCGCAATCAGCGGCAGCAGCGCTTCTTTTTCGTCGATGGCGTCGATCTTGTTCAACACCAGAAACACCGGGCAGTCGAGCTTCTTCACCAGCTCCAGAATGAAGGTGTCTTCGTTTTCCAGTGAATGTTCGGCGGACTTGTGCTGTGGGGGTGGAGTTGTTTCGGCGGCAGGCTCGACAGTTGGCCCGCTGGCCTTATCCAGATCAATGTCTGTGACCTTGGTTGCGGGCAGTCGCAGACGCCGCGTCACATCGACCACATGCAGCACGACGTCCCGCGATTCCAGCGCGCCGTACACCTCCTGCAACATGCGTTTGTCGAGCTGATTGGCGGGCTTATGGACGCCCGGCGTATCGACGAAGACAATCTGCGCTGCAGGGTGCTTTCCCTTGACGGCATCCACTTCCAGCACGCCGTGAATGCGATTGCGCGTGGTCTGCGGCTTGCGCGTAACGATGGCAACCTTCTCGCCGACCAGCGCATTGACCAGCGTGGATTTACCAGCATTGGGTCGGCCAAGAATTGAAACAAAACCAGAGCGAAGCGGCATAGCTTCTAGTATGAACTACTGCTGTTTTAATTATTCGCGCAAAGAAAAGACGACGGTAATCGATGTGTCTACTGTAACCGGAATTCCATCAAGGCTGGCGGGCCGGTATCTCCAGGTCCGAATAGCCCGTAGCGCAGCGCCATCGAGCAGCGGCCCTGCTGAAACGATCACATAGGGCTCCCGCACCTTTCCGTTTTCATCGATGCTGGCGAGCATCACGACTGTGCCCTGCTTTCTATTCTGCCGGGCAGCAAGTGGATATTCAGGAAACGCTTGACTGATGGCTTTGGACTGCACCGCTCGCGGGTCTGCGTGGATGTGAGGCATCGCAGGTTGCAGGGTTT
>JAKAYS010000141.1 GCA_021826695.1 Acidobacteriota bacterium
CGTCCGATACCGTCCACGACTTGATCTGTGCCATCCTGTACGGTATCTTCGCCCAATTTGTACCCTCTGCTTCCGGCTATTTGCCGGCGCGTACCAAGTTCGTCACTATTTACGGATAAGTTCTTAAACGCTGACGACACGTTTACGTGCGTGAACACCTTGCTACAAAAGCAATTATAGAAACCGGCGCTGTGTTGCGCGCGTCCAAGCAATACAACCAGAGTAGTCCCATAGGAGGACCTTCCTCATGGCTTCTTCCGATACCCGGCAGCAACAGCCATTTCCGCCAGCGGCTCCCGCCAATCCGCCGAATGAGGCATATCGTGCAAAATCTATCGCTACACGCCTTACAGAAGCAGAGTTTGCCGAGGTGGAATCCTCTGCCGCCAAAGCGGGGAAGAAGGTGGCGGAATGGCTGCGCGATGCCGCTCTTATTCAGGCTCGTGCCGCACAAGAAGAGCTTACCGATCCAATCCTGCTGGCAGAAGTCATCGGTATGCGCTCTCTGATGCTGAACCTCTTTGCCAAGGCTTCGCAGGGTCCGCTGAGCACGGAGGATTTACGCAAAATGTCGGCGTATGCCGACTCCATCAAGGAACAAAAGGCCGAAGAATTCCTGGCCCAAAGGCATCGCCGAAACGGTTCCGAACAGCCGGAGAAAATTCCATGAAACTGCTGCGTCTTCGCGGTGCATTTCCGTGGCGAATTGCACTGCTTATAGCCCTGGTTCCGGGGATTCCATTGCTCATTTTCGGGACGTGGTTCCGGTGGGAACTTCCACCGCTTCAGAGATATTATCTGAGAGCCTATTGGGACAGTTCAGAAGGGTCAAAAAAGGCTGGAAACGAGACACGAATCCAGTGGCTATTCAAGGCAGCTCCGGGACAGAAGAGGCAGCCGGTTATTGATGCGGACGTTGCCGCTGACGGGGCAGGAAGCTTGCCTGTTCAGCTCTCTCAATCCGCTCTCGAACAGGGCTGGACAAGGCTGGAGAAAGGCCCTCCAGAAATGGTCAGTTCCGCCGAGATGGAAGAGTTCCTAACGGAATATTTCTATGGCAATCGGAGCGTCCGCCAACTGATGGTCGAGCCACTGCTTTCAGGATGTGCTGCGCTTATTGTCCTGACTTATATAGCGTTCATGATGAGGAGGGAATTGGGGGCCGAATGGAGAGGACTTTGTAAGGCAGTCTCAGTGTCGGGATCAGCCTTCGATTCCGCATGGGATTTTCCGCCTGATAAGTCCAGAATTGGCGGGCGAATTCGGTCATATATTGACCGCTGGAATGGGGCCAGGAAACACCGGTCAAACCGGGGTGATGCCACCGCCTCAACGAATCATCGTTCCGGGGTGAATCGCATTCCTCTTGCAGGTCATGTTGGCAATGACGACGTGCTCCTTTCCACCACAGTTCGGCAGACGGAATTGAGTACGCTGCAAGACGGAAAACCATCCTCTCTCGACTCGCCCATGACGCCACCTCAACGACGGCCTATTTTCCCCGGAGTAGCATCGGTTCGCACTGCGAATGCGGAGCCGAAACCGTGGGATGAATCGCAGTGGGTTGACTGACGGTGAAGTCCCCCCTTGTCCGAAAATTTTCCCTGACAAAACCGGAACTGAACGGAGTCTTTGTGTGCGGCCTTAAGAGGTGAGTTAAGCGACCTGTCTTATCCTCACCAACAGCGCTCTCTCAGCAAAGTATTCGTCTTCGGAATCGGCTTGGTTGTCGCCACGGAATTGATCCACTATAAGTCAGGACAAAAGCCTTGCATCTCGGCGGCGTTTGCAGCGCTATTTCATCTTGTCTAAGTCCAGAGATGAGCCATGCAATCTATCCCGGATTAGACCGGTAAGTGGCAGTTTAATAGACCTACCAATCAACATCGGTAAGTACATTAATATGTAGTACCCATACGGTGATGCGTGATAGTAAGAAAATAAATATTTCCTAGGTTACGGCTATCTTCAATGAATCTGAGTTAGTCTATGCAGCAGGCAGTTGCGAGATACTGCCGCGCCAGTAGTGAAGTTGCAGCGCATGTTGACTATCTCCAAATCGTTGTCCGCAAATCAGGCCCGTGCGTACCACTCGCGCGAGTTCACTTCTGAAAAGCAGAATTACTGGAGTCGCGATCGGCAAGGGCACAGCGAGTGGCAAGGAAGACTTGCGCGTGAGTGGGGTTTGCAGGGCACGGTGAAAGACGCGCACTTTGCGCGCTTGAGCGAAGGCCAGCACCCTGAGAGCGGCGTACAGCTCGTCAAGCATCAACCAGCCAGAACCTACGAAAATGAATACGGCAAGCAAATCACCAGCGCGGAGCACCGCGCCGGATGGGATGCGACTTTCTCCGCGCCGAAGTCCGTTTCGCTGACTGCGCTTGTGGGCCGTGATGATCGTGTGCGTGAAGCGCATCGTGAAAGCATTCGCGTAGCGTTGCGAGAACTGGAACGCTACACGCAGGCGCGCATCGGCAATATTCATGCGCCGGAGACGACCGGAAAATTCATCGCTGCCACATTCGAGCACGACACCGCCCGTCCTGTAGATGGTTATGCTGCGCCACAGCTTCATACTCATGCTGTCATCTTCAATGTGACGGAGCGCGAGAACGCTAAGGCGCACGCATTGCAGGAACGCAGCCTTTTCCAGTCTCAACACTATGCGACGAACGTGTATCGTTCCGAGCTTGCCATGCGCCTGCAAAGCCTGGGCTATGACATTGAACGCGGCCAACATGGTCAGCCGGAGATCAAAGGCTACACGCAAGAGTATCTAAACGCATCCAGTCCGCGCCGGGCGCAGATCAAAGAGCACTTGCAGGAGATCGGCAGAAACGGTGCGGGCGCGGCACAGGTAGCTGCGCATCGCACCAGAGACAACAAAGACCTGCTCTCGCGTGAAGAGGTGTTGCAACGCCATCGTGAACTCGCCGAAAAGTTCGGCCACCAAGCAGACCGCGTTGTTTCGCAAGCTCGGGAGCAGGCACAGAGCTATGTGTTGCAGCCTGAGAAAACCGCGCAACAATCCGTGACGTACTCGCGGAACCATGTCTTTGAGCGTTTGGCAGTGCAGGATGAGCGGGCCATTCTACAAGCCGCGATGGACCGCAGCATGGGAGAAGCCACCTACGGCCAGGTACGGCAAGAATTTGAGCAGAGAGTGATGCGGGGCGAGTTCCGTCGTGTGGAGCGAACGGATGGCAGAGCCGCGCCGCAGTATACGACCGCAGAGATGGTGCGGATGGAGCGAGAGATCGTCGGTTTTATGCAGCAAGGCAATCGGCGAAGCTATCACGACCCGATGCTGATTTCACCTCCGCTGCGAATCCGGATCGAAGATCAGCACCCGGAGTTGAGCAAGGCACAACGTGGAGCAGTCGATGAGATTTTACTGAGCCGGGAAAAGATCGTGGGCTTGGATGGTATTGCCGGAGCGGGCAAGACAACGACACTGGCTGTGATCCGCGAAGGGGCAGAGGCGCAGGGATATGCGGTCGAAGGATTTGCGCCGACATCCCGCGCTGCGCAGAAATTGTCCGAGGCCGGTATGCGGACTTCAACTCTCCAGCACCACCTCGCCAGACGAGATCAGCCGGACACAGGCGAGAAGAGACTCTTCGTGCTCGATGAATCGTCGTTGGCCTCCACACGTCAGATGCACGAGTTTGTGATGCGTCTCCATCGGAATGACCGCGTGCTGCTGGTCGGAGATACCCGTCAGCATGAGGGCGTCGAAGCGGGTCGCCCCTTCGCGCAGCTTCAGGATGCTGGCATGCGCACGGTGAAGCTCGACGAGATTCTTCGCCAGCGTGACCCGGAGCTGAAGCAGGCCGTCGAGCAGTTGGCACGTGGTCAGGTAGGAGCGGCAGTCGAAAGCCTCGACCGGCAGGGTCGCGTGCATGAGGTGAAGGAACGCCAGGAGCGCATCGCGGCGATTGCCCGTGAATATGCCAAGTCGCCAGAAAGCACGCTGGTTGTTTCGCCGGACAACCGTTCGCGCATCGAGATCAATCGGCAAATACATGAGGAATTGCAATCGCGCGGCTTGGTAAACAGGCAGGAGCATTCCGTGCGAACCCTTGTGCCGCGTCAGGAGATGACCGGCGCAGACCGCAGTTGGGCGCAGCAGTATCAGATAGACGACGTATTACGCTATTCGCGTTCCTCGAAAGAAACCGGCATCGGGAAAGGCGAATATGCCCGCGTTCTCGCCATCAACGCCCGGGAAAATACGCTGATCGTTCTGCGGGCGAATGGAGAGCACACGACATACGATCCGCGCCGTCAGATGGGTGTCTCCGTGTACCGCGAGCAGGAGAAAGTGTTTTCAATTGGCGACCGTATCCAGTTCACCGCGCCCAATCAGGAATTGAAGATCGCCAACCGTGAGTTGGGAACGATGGAGAGTGTCACACAGGACGGCGGGATGCGCTTGCGGTTGGACAATGGACATAGCGTCAAGTTCAATCCGCAACGCCATCCACATCTCGACCACGGATACGCCGTAACCAGCTACTCCAGTCAGGGACAGACTGCGGACCGTGTGTTGATCCATGTGGACACGGAGCTTGGTGCGAAGGACCTGCTGAATCACCGTATGGCCTATGTCTCCGTTTCGCGCGGCCAGTGGGACGCACAGATTTTCACGAATGACCGGGAGAAGTTGTCACAGGCTCTCAGCCACGACGTTTCACACCAGAGCGCCTACAAGCCGGAACAGGCGATGGTTTCCACGCAACAGAAGATAGCTCCATCGCCAGCGCACGAACTGGACCAGGGCATCGGTTTAGGGCTGGGGATGTGAACGCGCAAGGCAAACGTAACGGAATCTCTACTCAAGGAGAAGAAACCATGCGAGCGATGAACGGTACGCACAGGAAGCAACCGGCACGAGTCACCGTCGCAGCAGATGCAAAACTGCTGGTAAGCCGCGATGAGGCGGCCCAGCTTCTTTCCATCAGCCAGCGCGGGCTGGATTACCTGATAGCGAACCGGCGATTGCCGACCAGAAGAATCGGCGGAAGGGTTCTGATTCCTGTGGCCGACCTGCGTAAGTATGCGCGCGGCGACCACCCCGAACGCATCGTGGTCTAGTTGGCGCAACAAATCTCTGGACGAATCCCAATATAAGGTGCTATATATGGGTTCTAATGACGCATTAAGGCGTCATGTATGGAGCCTTATATGCGTTCTAGTGTTTTCGATGTTTTGCCGTCCGCCGTTAAGCGCTCCCTGACCAAACTCGGTGCTGATCTTGCTACGGCGCGTCGGAAACGCGGCCTTACGACTGTGGCTGTAGCCGAGCGGATGGGCGTCTCCAAGAATACCTATCTTCGCGTTGAGAAGGGCGATCCCACGGTCGCACTTGGCATTTACGCCATGGCGCTCTTCGTCCTGGGCTTCGGAGAGGCGCTTCGCGACCTCATCGACTCCAGCCGTGACGATACCGGACTGATGCTCGATGAAGATCGCCTGCCGAAGCGCGTCCGGATGAAGAAATTCAGGACAACACCATGAAACGGACGATAGATGTTTTTCTCGGCGATGGACCTCAGGTTGGTACGTTGCATTACGATTTGCAGCGCAGGCGGGAAAACGCCGCCTTTGAATACGCTGGCAATTGGCTTGGCGACCTGAGCCGCTTCGCGCTTGGGCCATCGCTTCCGCTTGTGCCTGGGCCGCAGTTTCATCGTAAGTCGCCCAATGGCTCTCTTTTTCATGCCGCGCTTGCCGACACCGAGCCGGATGGCTGGGGTCGTCGCGTGATCGCGCGCGATCATGCCAAGCAGCGACAAGAGGAGCGACGTTCCGGAAAAAGAGAAGATTTGTCGCCGCTCAATGCGCTCGACTTTCTTCTGGCCGTTGACGACGCGAGCCGTATAGGCGCGCTGCGTTTCCGCGACGAAGAAGGCATATTTCAGCGGGCGACAGAAGAGGGACGCCGCACGGCTCCGCCCCTGATCGAACTAGGCGCGTTGCTCAGCGCTTCCCGTGCCGTCGAAAGCAATACTGAGACTGTGGCCGACCTTGCATATTTGCGGGGCAGAGGAACGTCGCTTGGTGGTTTGCGTCCCAAATGCACCGTGATCGATGAAGGCGAACGATTGTCTATTGGAAAGTTTCCAAGCATTGCCGACGAACGCGCGGTGACTAAAGGCGAAGTTCTGGCGCTGCGACTCGCGAAAGATGCAGGGATCAATGCCGCTGATGCAAGGCTCATAGACAGCGACGGCTCACCCGTCGCTTTGATCCGTCGGTTTGACCGCCTTGGAAACGGCCAGCGGGTTATGTACGTCTCGGCAGCGACGATGCTTGGTGTCGAAGCGTCAGAGCCAGAAGATCATTCTTATACCGAAATCGTGGATGCCATGCGCGTGCACAGCGCAGACGCACAGGCCGACATCGAGGAGCTATGGCGTCGCATTGCCTTTTCGGTCCTCATCACGAACGTCGATGACCATCTGCGCAATCACGGGTTCTTGCATCAGGAGCGCGAACTCTGGCGGCTCGCACCGGCGTTCGACATCAATCCGTTCCCAGAACGCGTGCGCGAACTGAAGACCTGGATTTCCGAGGACACGGGGCCGGAGGCGACCATCGACGCCCTTATGTCAGTGATCGCCTACTTCAGAATTTCCCGAGCGCGCGCAAAGGAGATTTTAGGCGATGTCGAGCGCGCGGTATCAGACTGGCGCAAGCAGGGCCGCGCCATTGGGATGACCGATGGCGAACTGGAGCCGTTCGTCGATGCGTTCGAGCATCCAGAACGTGAGGCCGCACGCAGAAGGATCGCGATCATGATGAAATCTGCGAAATGACTGGATTCTTGGGTGTGTACCTGAATGCGGGACTGCTCCTGAAATATGGCAAAGCGAACACTTCATCGGACGAAATAGCCACTGCCTCAAGACGTCGCATTTCTATTCAAAAAACGACCAAAATTTCGCGCAGTTATAACTTCTCCAATTTCAGATATTTGGAGCGCATGACAGCCATCAGAACAGCCACCAGATCGCCCCAAAATGAGTGAAATCATCACAATTCACAAAGGAAAATCCGCTGAACCTGCTCAGTGGCTGTTTTGATGGCTGTTGGTTTCCAACTTTTGTGCATTTCAGTGCGATGTACTGCAAGCCGAACAGCGCTCGTAGTTATCTGATAAGAAGGGACTTATGCGGATATCTGCGGCTCATTGCGAAGCGATGCAAAATTGCCAAAAACAGACTTAAAATCCGCAGACCTGAAAGGGTCATGGGGGTTCAAGTCCCCCTCCGGGCACCAATAGCGTCAATAATTCGTGGAATCAACGCATCTTTGAATGAATGTCGGTTGCTCCTGGTCTCGATTTTTGATGCTTTGGGAATCACAAGCCCTTCCCCCACTCAAGCCAAAAGCAGGCTTGAATGGGGCACCCGGCATCTTTGAATGAATGTCGGTTGCCCCTTGTCTCGATTTTTGATGCTTTGGGAATCACAAGCCCTTCCCCCACTCAAGCCGTCTTTGGGCTTGAGTGGGATTAAGGTCGAGCGGAACATAACGCGAAGGCGGCGACTGTAGTCTAGCTTGCTTCCATCTCTATTTGCCTTGTGCTGGGCGCGCGGAAGCTTTCCCTTCATGCAGGCGCAGAGAGTCCAAAAGCACCTTGCCGGCGCGTGTGGTCATAAATCGTAGAAACTTGCCAGCCGTTCCGCCGGGCGCCGGGCCTGCCGGATAGGCGACAGACAGCACGCGCAGGATGCGTATATTTTTCAAATGAGCGACCGCAAGCGTGCGCAACGCCAGTTGGTTGCGAACCGCCCATTGCGATACGAACGCGATTCCCAGGCCCGCCTCGACGCCGCTCACCAGTCCCTCCGTCGAATCCAGAGTCAGGACGATCGGCAATTGACGCGGAGCAATCCCGGCCTTTTGCAATGCTTGTTCGACGACGCGCCGAGTGCCGGAGCCAATCTCGCGCATCAGCAGCGATGCCTGCCGGAGTTGTTCCGCAGCGATTTCTTTCCCCGCCCAGGGATGGTCCGGCGGCGTCACCAGCAGCAGTTCATCTTCCATAAATGCCTGTGTCTTCACGTCCCGCCGCAGGGAGGGGCCTTCAATCAAAGCGATTCCGATGCGCCGTTCCGCCAGCGCCTGCAGCACATCCTCCGTGTTGTTGCTCAGCGCCCGCACCTTGAGTTTCGGATGCTCGCGCTGAAATGCCCCCAGCACGCGCGGAAGAATATACTGCGCGTTGGTCTGCGATGCGCCGACGGTCAATTCGGCGACAGTGTTGTCGCTCGATGCAGCCACGGCTTCCATCGCCTCTTCCGACAAGGTGGCAAGCCGCTCCGCATAAGGCAGCAGGACCGCTCCGGCAGGCGTCAACTGGACGCGTCCACCTGTGCGGTCGAAGAGCGCGACGCCAACCTCATCTTCCAGAGTGTGGATTTGCTGGGTCACCGCCGGTTGCGTCAGCGATAGCTCTTCCGATGCGCGGCGAAAATTCAGGTGCGCGGCAACTGTACGAAATACTTTCAGGCGAAAATTTTCCATTGTGAATGACCGTTAGGAATACAGACTCAAGAGTAGCGTATCAATGGTCGCGGGTTCCCCAATCCTGGCCGCGTTGTTTGCGCCAGGGCGGGGAAAATCGGCCCATTCGAATAGGGTCGGATCAATACCGCGCCGCATAGGGAACAGTGGTCTCCAGAAAATAAAAATTGCCGGAAGAAGAAGCTTCAACTCCACTCAACCTCCGGTTATACAAGACCACGGAATTCATGAACCAGAGTGGCAGGCTGGGCAGTTCGCTGGCGAGGATCTGCTGCACGCGCACATAAGCCAGACGACGTTGACGAGGATCGGATTCCATCCCCGCTGTCTCGATCAGTCGATCGACTTCCGCATTGGAATAGGCCCCGCGATTGGCCCCGCGCGGCGGAAAGCTGGAAGAGGCAAAAGCGTAACGGAAGATGTCCGGATCTTCATTGCCACCGATCCAGCGCAGCGCGTACATCGCAAATGCGCCATGCGTAATGTCGGAATAAAATGTGGCGAACTCAAAACTGCGCACATCGAGCGCAATGCCGACCGCGCGCAACTGCTGTTGCAGCGCCATCGCGATCAAGCGCGTCGTCTCATCGGTGGAGGTCTTCATCGTGATGTGAAAACGGATGCCATCGCTGCCAGCCCTGTATCCAGCGGTGTCGAGCAGCGCGCGCGCCTTCCGCGGATCGAAATTGTAGTGGGCCACATCTCCCGTATAGGCCCAGTGGTTCGGAGGCAGCAGGCTATCTGCGGGGACCGCCTGTCCACGGAAGAGCGTCTCGATAATCAGTGGACGATTGATTGCAAACGCAATGGCCTGCCGCACACGCGTATCGCGCAAATAAGGATCGCGAAGATTGAAGGTGAGATATTGCACCTCAGTTCCCGGTACGGTTGCCGTGGCCAGTTTTTGGTTTTTGCGCATCGACCAGATCATGTCCGGCGTGAGCGCGTTTTGCTCCACGTCGGCAGAGCCTTTCTGCAACTCCAGCGCGCGTGTTGTCGCATCCGGCACTACGTGAAACTGTAGGCGATGGACCTTCGGCACGATCTGCCAACTCTGCGGATTGCGCTCCAGCACTACTTCCTTGTCCAACTCCTGCCACACAAAGCGAAACGGCCCGGTGCCGATTGGATGCTGTTGGAAATCACTGCCGCTGCCGTAAGGA
>JAKAYS010000142.1 GCA_021826695.1 Acidobacteriota bacterium
GTATAGGACTGTTTTGGTCGTATTTGCAAGATGCCGATGATGCAAGGTTGGCTGACAATTGGCTGCGGGTCGCGCGTTCTTAAATGCAGGAAGCAGATTTAAAACGGAAGTATGTACTTCACGCAGGCCATTGAATGCATCAATTGTGAGGCTCTTTTGATAGGAGTTTAGGGAATAGGAATATATGAATGCTAAGGTGTTGATCCCAATTATGCCGGGTACCCCATTCGCCACGGCGAACCCGCGATTTGTCCGGGGAGATATGGGCACCGCCTCATTCCCTCGCTGTAGAATACATCTGCTTCCCAGATGAGCCGCAGAGTGCGCGGCGCATCTGGGGCACCCGGCATATTGCTTACGGATTGACGGCAATCCGTAAGCAACAATGCGAAGCCCCGCACCGGATGTCAGATACTGCAATATGAGGCAAGCCGGGATGCGTTCTCTTCCGTTATGAGCGTCGTATCATAAGAGAGAAATGGCATTCCCGATCAAAGTCTGCGTCGTCTGCGAGGAAGAGTTCGAACTGAAGCCGGACAAACCCGGTTTCGCCAACCGCTGCCCAGGGTGCAGCGCCCCCGAAGCCGTTGGCCCCACAACGAAACCTCGCATGGACGCCGACGAGCGCAAGTCTGTGGCTGAAGCGAACGAGGCCCGGAGGCAGGCAATGCGCAACCTCCTTTACCGCAAAGACAGCTAATGCTTTCCGGCGTATACACCCCTCAGCAGAGCCACCCACAAAATTTGTTTTGACAAATGTGGCCGAGTACGGGACACTTGCGCCATTGGGAGCGACCGCACCTGAACCCTTAGCCATGGAAGCCTGCAAGCACCCCCGTGTGCGCGTGTTGACGCGCGAAGAAGACGCTGAATTTGTAGAATGCCTGGAATGCGGCGAGGTCTTCGACTCGCACGAATTCACCGATATGGCCATCGAAGAGCGCAACCGGAAGGACTTCGACCCCTCTAAGGATGAATGAAGCCTTGAGCCAGGAAAATTCAATTGCCGAGTCTGGGACCGTCCTCGACCGGCGATCCCAATCGTTGCCCGCTGCGCCATAGGTAGTGGAAGCCGGACAGGACTGTCAGCCACAGGGTCGCATGCAACGACCAATACCGCACCCAGAGCACCCAGCGCGCCGCGTGGGTCTGGGCGAGGACGACGGAGCTGACGGCCAGAATCTGCGCCAGCGTGTTCGCCTTCCCTACCCAACTGGGGTGAAAGTCGCGCGTGCCGGTGGTGGCATACAGCAGGGCCGCGACGATCACGATGCCAACATCGCGACTGAAGACCAGGACCGTGATGCGCATGGATACAAGTCCGACATGCAACAGCACCAGAAAAAGAGTGCTCAATAAAAGTTTGTCCGCAATCGGGTCCAGATAGGAACCCAACTCGGTACGCTGGCGAAAGATGCGCGCCAGTGTGCCATCCAGCCCATCGCTTACGCCGGCAACCACCATCAACACAAAGGCGCGGTGATAATGGGAATCCAGAATTGCCAGAACAATAAATGGGATGATCGACAGCCGAAGCAGCGTGAGTTGGTTGGGTAATGCGCGTAATTGACGAAACACAAGAATCGATCGCCCCGATTTATCGTATCGTAAGCGCCGGAGTTGTGTGTGGACCGCGTGCGGCGGCTGCCCAGTTTTTTCCGCGGCAATAACGGCTAGGAAACGGTCTTGCAGTCAAGCCGCAATCGTTCGATGTCTCCATCTAAGAAGTACCGCATGGCCAGAAGCAGCAGGATTCCCGCCAACATGTAAGCGATCGAAGACAGCGCAATCGCGTTCCCCAATCCTAGTCGCTTCGTCGCCGCAGCGACCGCAGTGGAGGGACCTGCTATGTCTGCAGCAGCCACCAGCCCGCCATCAGAACCTACCCCCAGCAAAGCCGGGAAGGTTCGAAACGACAAGCAGGTGCCCCACTCAAGCCTTCCGTTGGCTTGAGTGGGAGCGGTGGCCGCCACCGACTAGATCGCGGACGCGCCGGTCTGCAGGAGGCGCCAGAAGAAGTACGACACGCCCCAGAGAACCCCGGTTCCCGCCGCCCAGCCCCATGCCTCGACCCCATCGCCGACGGCGAGGTAGGCGATCAGTGCCGAGACGAGCGTGATGGCGAAACCGGCGTAGACCCACCCCTTGAGCCGCGTCGGGGAGACGCCTATAAGCGCGAAGGTTCTCCTCAACCGTTGCACATCCCGTGTCGATTTCTTCCTTCCTATAGCCGATTTACAGATACTGTGGTTAAAAATGAGATGAGTCATTCTGAGGTCGCCGCGCCTGCCCGCCGCGGAGGGGCGACCGAAGAATCGAGAGGGTGACGGCGGCAATGACCAGGCGCATATCGTCTGGATTCTTCACTCCGCTACGCGGAGTTTACCCTGAGCGAAGCCGAAGGGTTCAGAATGACTCCCTTTCACAAATAACCACACCGCCGAAATCTGCGCGATGCCACGCAACGCCTGCAGGCCGCGGATCACTTGCCGCAACTCCGGCGAGGCCAACTGGACCGCCTCGGCAATCGCCTGCTCCAGCCGCGAGATTTTCGGGAACCGGCTTGGCGGAATGCCAAGCCTTCGAGCGGTCAACTTGTGCGGCGGCGTAGTGCGTGAGTGCCCGCTTTATCGTGCCAATTTGTTTTCGCGACTGCCTTCAAGACATTTCATCGGTGAAAGCTTCCAGCGACTCGAAGCGCACTGTCAGCGGACCGTAGTTCCGAGTGAATGCCCGCTTCACATTTTCGGCCAGAACGACATTCTCCCCTACCGGATGCTGCCGTCTGAATGCTTCAAGGTTGACTGGATCGAACTTGTCTGCAGACCACTTGCACTCGATGGCAATCGGATGCTTGCGACGTCCAGACAAGACGAAATCGATCTCATGTCCACGTTTGTCTCTCCAGTAACCAACTTCACGGCTCTGCAGGCTCGCCATCATTTCATTGAGCACGAAGTGTTCCCACAAGATCCCTAAGTCTTCATGCCGCAAATCCTGCCAACCGCGGTAATAGCAGATGAAACCCGTATCGAAGCCGTAGACCTTTGGCGCGGAAATGATTTCCGTCGGCCTCCGTGAGTTGAAGGGGCGAACGACGTGGGCGACAAAGGTAGCTTCCAAAACGCGCAGATAATTTGCAATGGTCGGACGACTTACTTCACAAGGGCCAGCGAACCGCGTTGCCTCAAAGATGCCGCCACTCTGCGAGAGGATGAGTTCGGTGAACTTCTGAAACGAATCTCGCCGTTCCAGCCGAAAGAGTTCCTGGATGTCCTTGGCCCAATAGGCGTCGATCCATTCCTGAAAATCCCTCTCTTCAAGATCTTCCGCCAGGAAGAACGGAGGCAAACCTCCACGCAGAAGCCTGTGCTCCAAGTTCAATTGTTTCGCGTCGGAAAGGTCACGCAGACACATAGGCGTGAGCCAGAGATCGCGCTTGCGTCCCGCAAGGGTGTCCTTGAACTTGCTCGACGCACTCAGCGTAGAAGAACCGGTGGCAACAATACGAGTGGTCGGATAGTGGTCCGCAGCAACCTTGAGTAGCTCGGAAGGATTCTCCAAACGATGTATCTCGTCGAGGACAATGCGTTTTCCGCGTAACGTGTCCAGGAATCCTTCCGGGTCTTCCATCATGCGACGGACTCGGGGCAACTCGCAATCGAAATACTCAATTGCTGGGAGACTTTGGCAAAGGTAAGTTTTGCCGACGCGACGGACTCCAGCGAGCCAGACGACTGACCGCTTTTTCCAAGCCTCCTCGATGCGACTTATCCAATAATGGCGCTCTACCATAAGAAGACATGATTGCATATAGTGACACTATATGCAACTTAAGTTTCCTTCAGTATCGGCGGACGATACATCAGACCGGACGGCGTACTCGGGACTTTTACATATCCTAACAGCCGGGATCTCTATGATATGGCCCGCTTTCCCGGTCGATGACGATGCTGATACTACAGCGTACAGTAGCCATATTTGTTCCACCGTCAATAACCGTAACTTGTGGGGGCTTTCACCCTCATTTTTATTCAAAGCTGTACCGCTGACTCGTACCCCACTACGGTTCGGATATGGAAAGGGCAAAAACTCAGACTCCGAGGGCACAGAAAGGGCACAAAATTCCGCGTCTTACACGGCTTACAAGGACTTATGCGGCGGCTGGGGCCTTGTATGTGTTTGTATTGCTTAGGGTTAACAGTTTGACACGGTAGAGGTCAGGAGTTCGAGTCTCCTCGTGCCTACCATATTCATCAAAGACTTACGCGGAAGCCCGATAATTTCACGCCTGTAAAACGTCACCTGCATCCCTAATTGGCGGTTCGGAGCGTGTCAACGTATTTGCTCCCGTATCGGCGAGCCATTTTCGCAGTTCTTTCTGTACCAGTTTCTCTCTCTTATTCTCTGGTTCAAAATTCGCCGGGCAGTCCACAAAAACAGCACCGATGGCCGGGCCTGAAAGCCATCGGCAAAGTGGTTCGAAGGCGCGAGACGGCGGACAAAACCACCACCGAAACTGCCTACTGCCTGCTCAGTCGAGTCCTGTCGCCGGAGCGGCTCAACCAAGTGGTTCGACCGCACTGGGGCGTGGAAAATCCGCCGCGGCGGACACTGGCGGCTGGATGTGGTCATGAACGAGGATCAGGATCGGACGCCAATGGGGCACGGACCGCGCTCCTCTCTTGAAAAACATTTCGGGACAGACAGGCTTCCTTGGGGGTTGACCTTAAATGTTCTTAATTTCATGTTGCGATTAACGCTATAATTTTAGAAATAACGCCACTGGCCAGCTTTAGCGTTCTGCTCTGGATGAATCGTCCAATCGCTGGGTATCGTTCAGAAAGACTGTCGTCCGGCCCATATCTATCGAAAATACCCAAACCTTGTCGGCATTCTAAGCGCCTTCAAGGAGAAGGTTCTAGAGTAGCGCAAACGTAGACGAGTCATCAGCTTGGGGCTTCGATTTAAATGTCTTTACAAAAGACAAAATATACGTTTAATAATGTTGTTGGAAGCAACTAAACGACCACCCACTGAAAAGTGGGCGGGTTGGGTTGCGTTGCTGCCAATTCAACTACTTGTACAGAGGTTCACTAACGCCGAAAACCGCCACAGAGAACTCGCCAATCGTGGACAGCAGAACTCGACGTCGTCGAACGTATTTCAGTCCGTTTTTGTGATGGGAGCACCCCCCACCAACGACCTTCTTTGGCAACTTCAACACACGCGTGGGCACGATGCCTTTGCCCAACGGAGTTACAACGTTCTTTGACAGAGCAGATGCCAACCCTCGGCGCATGGAACCTCTCGATTCGGTGCCGACCTGCGAGTCACCTGTTGCAGGTCATACGTTGTCCATCCTCCCGTTCGGATCACTTGAATCAGCTTCAAAAAGAATGACTCCGTTCGGACTGCTGCCCGGAGACGACGCAGGACGCATCGTTGATCTTCATGCGTGTATCCAGGTTCAACTACAACTTCACCAACCAGAATGGCGGGAGAAACCTCCAAGCCTTTCTACTACCAAGCGAGGATAGAATCCAAATTGAAAAACCATAACGTAACACGCCGTGACTTACTGCGCAACGTCGGTGCCTCGGTCGGATGCCTGGCACTCGGGGGGCTTCCAGCGACTACACTTGCCCAGGCCCAACACCAGGTACCGACAACGCGACCGCCCGAAGAGACCACTCCCACACCGGAAAGTGTCATCGCCAGTAAATATCCGCATCCTCCAGGCGTTTTTATCAACCGCCCATTCACGCAGATCCCAACCGAGGTCGACAGGCTGCTCGACGATATGGAGGAACGGGGATGTGCCTACTTCTTTGAAGAGGCTCCTGCGGAAACAGGCCTGGTGCGCAACCGCGCGCCCGCAATTGTGGGCCATCCGACGAGCCAGATGTCCAGCATCGCGGGCATCGGCTTTGGCCTGAGCGCTCTATGCATCGCCGCGCAAAGGCATTACCTGCAACCCTCAGTGTGCGAAGCGCGCATCGAAACGACAATGGCCTTTCTGCTCGACAAATGTCCGCACATGCATGGTTTTATGTATCACTTTATGGACATTGAAAGCGGCGAACGCGCCGGGCGCGCTGAAATCTCTTCGATCGATACCGCGCTCCTGCTTTGTGGCGTCCTTCTCTGCCGCAAATTTTTCGAAGGCAACCGCCGTATCCAGACATTGGCAACCAAGTTGTACGAACGCGTGGACTGGAAGTGGATGCTGAACGGTGGCGACACTCTCGCGATGGCTTGGCGGCCGGAAGGGGGCTTCATCAAACACCGCTGGCAAGAAAAAGGTTTTAGCCCGTCCCGCTGGAAAACCTATTCCGAGCTGATGACGATGTATCTGATGGCGATCGGTGCACCCCGCCATCCGATTCCTGCCAAATCATGGGATGCTATACAGCGGCCGATCATTGAATTTGGCGGCATTGAGTACATCAGCGGGCACGCACCGATTTTTATCCATCAGTACGCGCATGCGTGGTGTGACTTTCGCGGCGTCCACGACCGCTACGCCAATTACTTCATCAATTCCATCGCCGCCACGCGTGCGCATCAACTCTTCTGTCTCACGCTGGGACGCCAGTTCCCCTGGATCGATCAGGACCTATGGGGCATCTCCGCATCCCAATCGCGCACAGGTTATCGCGTCTGGGGCGGGCCTCCGGCGCGTGGCCGCATTGATGGCACCATCGTTCCATGCGCCACCGCCGGATCACTTCCCTTCTTGCCAGCGGAGTGTGGGCATGTTCTATTGAACATCCGGCAGAAATATGGCGAGAAAGCATGGTCGCGCTATGGCTTCGTCGATGCATTTCAGCCGCAGGCTGACTGGTATGCGGAGGATGTGCTGTGCATCGACGTTGGCGCCAGCGTGCTAATGGCGGAAAATGTGCGCACTGGCTTTCTGTGGGAGTATTTCATGCGCAATACCGAGATCTCTCACGCCATGCGGATGGTCGGCTTCCAGCCAGACCGGAGCATGGTGGAAGTCCGGTAATTCTGACACTGGCGAGTGAATTATCTGACGCGACAACTCGGCCGGTTCTTTCGGGTGTACAGTGTTATGCCGACTGGTGTTATGGGACAGTAGCCCTATAACACCAGCCTTACTTCCGACTCCAAAGGTTTGGAGGGGTATCCTTGATCGTGGCCGCTATACCTAGAATTCCACTCGTAAGGTAAGTTGGCCCTGTCGATTTCCACCGCCATTTTCAGCGATGACTTCCCCAAAGTTTGGGTTAGCTATATCTGTAATCGGGCCACCAAAAATATGACGGTTAAAGGCGTTGAAATAATCCATGCGTACAGTAACCCTCACTCTGTTCGTGATGTTGAAGTACTTCATGGCATCTAGATTTTCATTGAGATAGGATGGTCCACGCAGGGCGGAATATTGACGGACAGCATCGCCCAGCACAAACTGATTTGCCGTCGGGACAAAAGCATTTGTAGTAAACATTTTAGGAGGTGCTGAAAGCTTGCCTAGAAAATAGTCTTTTACCAGGTTATAGTTATAAGTTTTCATCTTCACCCCCGGAACAACATTCGGTCGATTGAAGCCATCGATTCCAATACCGCTCTCGGTCACGCCGAGTGGATGACCACCCGTATAAAGAAAGATTCCGGCCACCTGCCAACCGCCAAACACTTTTGCGAGCACGCCGGAATTGAGATATCTCATCCCGACGCCGATTGGAAGTTCATAGGTGGTGGCAATTTTTACGCTGTACTTATCATCGAGTGACGACACTGTATATTCGGCTTTCTGGTTGTACTTATTCAATGGCGCATGGTCATAGAGTCCCTGTCCGGTGTCGGTGTTTGACATGATTCTGGCGAGCGTTAATGAGGCCAGATAACTTAGCCCATTTGAAAACCGCTTTTCTCCCTGGGCTTGCATGGCGTTGTAGAAGGTGGTTCCAGACATATCGTAGTCTTGCCCAACGTATGAATATTGTGGGAACGGACGCAATGCCTGAAGAACCGTCGCGCCACCCCTAAATTCACTGGCAAAGGCTGGGTACGGGGATGTGAAACCGGCTTTCTTGGCTGCGGGCGAATTGATGTTATCAGTAAGCAGAGATCCATATTTCAGGATGGATGGATTCGGCTGATTGATAGGATTCATCCCAGACGGCAGGCGGACAACGCGGTTGCCGACATACGCCACGTTGAGGAACATGTCCCATGGAAGTTGCCTCTGAAGGTTCATGCTCCATGCTTGATCGTACGGGGCCAGCCCAGCGTTTGAGTTGAAATAATAGATGGGATGCCCATTGGCCATCGACGGATTGAAGGGCACCGGGGGCGGTGCAGGCAGTGGACTTGTGGCCCAGTTTCCGTAACCGGGAACATTGCTACCGGTTGCGACACGAGTAAATTCACCGTCAAGCAGCGTACCCATAGTTTGAGCGACCCTGCTGGATCCCATCTCGTAAGCGCCGCCGTTCAGGTAGGCGATGAAAGCTCCGGCCTGGATGACGGTTTTATCGTTCAAACTGTATGCGAAGCCCAGCCTTGGCCCTAAATTTCCCCAATGAATGGCCGCCCGGTCATAGCCCGCACAGCCGGGACAATGGCCGAACATAGTAGTCGCGCCTGGCAAATTTCCGGCTCCCGGATCTGGGGCGGTTTTGTCAAGAAACAAAATTTGATTATGGTTTTCCGTGAATGGAACCATGATGTCCCAGCGCAGGCCAAGATTCACTGTCAATTTCGGATTGACCCTGATGTTGTCCTGGATATAGGGAGAAAAATCCAAATTGCGGAGTTTGAGTTCATTTGAGAGAATCCGGCTGCCTGAATCTGCTTCTCCCAACAGGAAGCTGGCAAAGGAACTACCGTAAGTTTTGAAATGTGGATCGCCAGAATTTGGAGTGGATGTAGTCGCCTGACTGAAGTGAAAAGCGCCACCGCATTGCCCGCACGAATCGGAATCCTGGTAACCGCGATGAAATTCTTCACCGATGTTGAAGGTATGGCGGCCCCTTGTCCAGAGCCAGTTATTGACCATCGCAATTCCCAAAGTACGGTTCACATCCTGTGTCCAGCCGAGATCAACTCCCCAGGGCGTGTCCGCGTTTTGGCCGTCGAAGGAGACACCCGGGAAAATTGTGCCGCTCTGCACGCCGGGAAAATTCACGTTTGTTAAAGCATTAAACTGGCCATCGGCTTGCTCTACCCATGAGATACCTGCTGTCGCTACCAGGTTCGGGGTCACGGTTTTTACGTAGTTGAGCAAAAATGCGTTTCCACTTTCTATTCCATGCATTCCGCTTTGTAACTCGTTTGTAGTAGGAACGATTGGAGGTTTCGTAAAGTTGGATTGCGATTCGCTGTTGCGCCACTCCGAGAAGTGGATGCTTTGCGACTGGCTTATGTTGTGGTCGAGGGTATAACCCCATACGTTCCTGATAACAGGCACAGACGCAACGGCTGGAGTTTTGTTATCTTGCAAGCCGAAGACTGTTCCCGTACTGTTCGGATTGGGAATCAGCGGTAGAACTGCTTTTGATAGCGGGTTGATGCGGTTAGCAGGAATGATATTTCCAGGAAATGGCTTTCCGGTCGTCGGATCGTAGATGGGAATCTGCTTGCCCGCCGCATCCACAAAATGGCTGAAGTCGCCGTTCTTCATCGCGGGGGTTGGGACCGATCCAGATCGGAA
>JAKAYS010000143.1 GCA_021826695.1 Acidobacteriota bacterium
AGGCCTTGCAGTTGTGCGCCAAGGCGGGTCTGGTGAAGCTGGGCCATGTGGCCATCGACGGCACCAAGATCAAGGCGAACGCGAGCAAGCACAAGGCCATGAGCTACGGTCGCATGAGCGAGACCGAACTGCGGCTGAAGCAGGAGGTCGAAGCTCTGCTGCAGCAGGCCGAGGAGACCGACGCTGCCGAGGACGCCAAGTATGGCAAGGACAAGCGCGGCGACGAGTTGCCCGAGGAGTTGTCGCGGCGCGAGAGCCGGCTGAAAAAGATTCAGCAGGCCAAGGCGGAGTTGGAGAAGGAGGCCCAGGAAAAGGCCGAGCAGGAACGCGCCGAAGTGGAAGCCAAACTTGCCGCGCAAGGAAAAGGAAGAGAAGACGGGCAAGAAGCAGCGTGGCCGCGAGCCGCAAATTCCCGCACCGGAGCAGGCTCATCCCGACGCCAAGGCACAGCGTAACTTCACCGATCCAGAAAGCCGCATCATGCCGGACGGGGCCAACAAGGGCAGCTTTTTACAGGGCTATAACGCGCAGGCTGCGGTCGATTCCACGGCCCAGGTGATCGTGGCGGCCGAGATCACCCAGCAGGCCAACGATAGCCGTCAACTGGTGCCGATGCTGGAGCTGGTGGAAGCTAACATGGGTCGCAAACCGGACGCGGTCAGTGCCGATGCGGGCTACTGGAGCGAGACCGACGCAACCGATGAAAACGTGGCGGGCATCGACCTGCATATCGCCACCGGCCGCATAAAACACGGCGAAACCATCGCGATGGAAAACGGGCCGCCGCCGGACCCAGCCACGCCCAAGCAAGCCATGCAGCACAAGCTCCGCACCGAGGCCGGGCACGCCGTTTACAAGATGCGCAAGGCCATCGTCGAGCCGGTCTTCGGCCAGATCAAGGAGCAGCGAGGCTTCCGCCGCTTCAGCTTGCGCGGTCTGGAGAACGTGCGAGCAGAGTGGAAGCTGGTATGCGCAACCGCCAACCTGCTCAAGCTCTTCCGAGCCGGTTGGGTGCCACAAGCTGCCTGAAATGCGCGGGGAAGCCTGTTCGGCCTCCCCGCGCATACGCAGCCTGCAATTTTACCCACATAATCCCAAGCGATGAGGAATCCGAAAACTCAGGCACAAACCAAACCGCGAGCCTGAAAATCGCTATCCCCGACAGGCTCCTAGCGCGTTGTAATTCTCGCTGTAGCTTTGGCCGTCCTTGACGTGTGTGAGCCTTTGCAGTGGGTCGATAACGCAAAGCACGGGCCGCTTTTCTCTTATCAACTCGCACACGGCTGCGATGCTGGCGCGGCCATCGTCACAAATATAAATTTCATCCGTGCCCTTAGCGCCAAGCCCGCGAAAATCACGGCCAATATCCTGAGAGCGTTCCTCCAGGCCGACATAAACGACAGCGCCGCGCTTGCATAGCCATCCCATGAAAGGGTCGCCCCTTGCCACACACAGGCAAAGATTCCGCGCCAAAGTTGACTTTCCTACCTTCGGTTTTGCAACTAGGATGCTGGCCGTGCCTGCGACAAGCCTTCCCTGCCAGATGTAGTCAATAGGACAGTCCGGCGCGTCAAGAATGGCGCTTAGGTGCGTCAGTGCGAGCGTGGGCACGGACAGCGCGGACGGTTCATTTGGATACCGGGCCGGGATGTCAGCCGCGATCTTGCGCACCTTCGATTCTGGTAACGGCGGATTACATCTCGCCGCGTTCTCGGCAAGCAAGGCCGCCTCAATTGCGGCTGGCGTCATTCCGCGCCGCGTCATGCTTCCCGCCAAACTTACCAGCATGTCGGTGCGCCCGCCTTTGGCTACCGCTTGCGCTGGTGCGGCTGTACTGCGTTCGGCTGGTGCTGGCTGGCTTGCTTCTCTAATTTTTGCAAGAAGCCATTCAGGGGCCGAGAGCACGGGGTTTTGGTCGTCGTCCGCAAACTGATAAACCCAGCCAGACGGATGGAGTGAAGGTGGCAGCATTCCATAACTCGCCTCGCCTCGCACATCCAACCCGGCGCCAAGCTTGCGAACTGAGGGGCGAATTTCCAGCCCTTCCGGATATTTGAAATGAAGTTGTCTGCCGCCCTTGCTTGTCAGCACAGTCCGCGTGGCAGGCAACGCGAAGCCTTGGTTTTCCCAGTCTGCTACAGTGCCCAGCCCTGCATCTCCGTCAACGTCCAAAATCCAGATGCCAGACTCACCGCCGCAGCATACAGCCCAATTGCAGGCAGGCCATTGCCGCGCCCAAGTATCCACGATCTGAAGGTCGAAGCTGGCAGCGTGCGGCCAGTCGTCAATCAGCGGTGGAGACTTCTGGCCGGACTTCACGGGCAAAACGCGATAGCCTTCATAAATCAGGCGCTCGATCTCTATCGGCAAAGTATCCGGCGCGGACTGTGGCGCGGTGCTCATTTCGCCTCTAATGCCGGGATAGTCGAATCGTCGATTATCTTCTGTAAGTCGGACATTTTGAATCGGAGTGATTTCCCAAACGGCTTGACGAAAGGAATGCGCCGCTGGTGAACAAGGTTATAGATCGTTTTTTTCGGAAACCCTAGAACTAATCCAGCCCCGGCCACGTCAACCAGACGCTCATCCTGCTCTTCCATGCCGTTCATTAGTTTGTTACGATTTGCCATTTGCGCCCACCTCTTGACTTGAGTTCCACCCGTGTTGCTTTAGGTACCCTC
Organism: Acidobacteriota bacterium; assembly: GCA_021826695.1. Classification (GTDB taxonomy): domain Bacteria; phylum Acidobacteriota; class Terriglobia; order Terriglobales; family Acidobacteriaceae; genus JAKAAZ01. The sequence continues at coordinate 2,682 of JAKAYS010000143.1, forward strand.
TATTGACAGGGTATCCCTGTTTTGCTAGATTATCAATTATTATAACGTACTCTTGCAGAGGGACAGCGTGAAGACATCTAGCAGAACGGTCATGGACTATATGCAGGAACTGGCCAACGTAGACCCCCGTGGTATTGGGCGTCTGCGACGGCGATTTCAGATTGCGGAAGGAACGCCGGATGAAATTCTTTTGGAACTTGCTGGCTTGATCCGCACAATATGGGGCAGCCCGGTTGAGCGGCGGAAACAGGGCATAGTGAAAATCCTCACACTGATACTTAAGATGACTTTCACGACTCCCATTGGCGACCTACAGAACGAGGGTGCGCCATGGCTGGCCAACACCTTCGAAGTGCTTCTTGACAGTGTGAAACTAGTCGAGAAAATGGCTGTCTGCGAGAACCCAGAATGCGCTACGCCGTACTATTTTTCAAAGCGTAACGGCCAAAAGCTGTGCGGCTCGGATGTGTGCGTAGGATGGGCACAGCGCCAGGCAAAGGCGAAATGGTGGGCGTCCCATGGTATTGAGTGGCGACATGAAAGGGCAAAACAGAAAGGCGGCAAAAAATGAGCGTTTTCAAGCGCGGTAATGTTTGGTGGTACACGTTCCGGTTTCGTGGGGCACGCATACAGGAAAGCACCGGCTCCACATCAAGAAATCTGGCAGTCCGAGCGGAACGCCAGCGGCGCACGGATTTAGCTGAGGGCACTAACAATCTCGACAAGACGGACAAGCGGCCCAAGCTTTTCAGTGTCCGCGCAAAACAATATCTGGAAGGCAATGCGGACTGGAGCGAGTCGAATCTCAGAATCGAGACGTACAACGTCCGGCATCTGGTGGGACACTTTGGCCGTAAGCTGCTCACCGATATAAAGGCGTATCACATCAGCGAGTATCAGGTGCGCCGCAAGAAGGAAGCCGCTTCGCCGAAAACGATCAACAATGAAGTCGCCACGCTTCGCTGCATCCTTCGCAAGGCGCGACTGTGGGCGAACATTCAGCCGGGCGTGCGAATGCTGAAAGTGCGAACCGACATCGGCAGGGCACTGTCTCAGGACGAGGAAACGCGCCTGCTGGCGGCCTGCCGCAAGAGCCGCAGCCGCAGTCTGTATCCTGCTGTCCTGCTGTCCATCCATTCGGGTCTACGCAACGAGGAATTGCGCCTGCTGCGCTGGCGGCAAGTGGACATGCTGGAGCGTAACGTTATTGTCGGCAAGAGCAAAACGTCCGGCGGCGAAGGCCGCACAGTGCCCCTGTCCGATACGGCATGGCGCTGTATACAGGAATGGCGTAGCCAATGGCCGGAAGCCAAGCCGGGGCATTACCTGTTCCCGTCCGAACGGTATGGCTTCGCTGGCGGGGATGGGCCGCAGAGGGGCACGCTCCAGCCCTACGACGTGCGCCCGGACGTTCCCATGGGAAGCTGGAAAACGGCTTGGACGGAAGCGAAGAAAGCCGCTGGGGTACAGTGTCGCTGGCACGATTTGAGGCATACCTTCGTCAGCCGGATTGCTGAGGGTCAGGTGAGCGATGCCACGATCATGTCGTTGGCCGGTCACTTGTCCGTGAAGATGAAAGAGAAGTACAGCCACACCCGGACGGAAGCCAAACGACAGGCGATCTCCATACTGGACAATCCAATGATCCAGTAGATACCTAGAGCAATACAGCATCTACAAATATGACTACAGTTGCAGGGAAGTTTTTCTGGGTTTACTTGTAAGTCATTGAAAAGATTGGCTCCTCAGGTAGGACTCGAACCTACAACCCTTCGGTTAACAGGGCATGTGTAGGGTGTGGAGCACATGTGTTTTCTTTAGGATAGCTTGGAGCCGAGAGGCGTTTTTGGAGTCCCTACGGCGCACAATTTGACCAAGAATTTGACGAGGTTACCGATACTGCCACTTGGCCGTGGACAACAACTGAATACCGATTTACCGAAGTTCGAGCATAATCCGTTCGACATCGAATATCATGCTTATAGTATGCTTTATTCATGTCGAGGTGTCTATGATCGATCTCCGCGAAGTCCGCTCCGTTACCGAGTTCCAGAGAAACGCTAAAGAGTATGTCGGCAAAATCAAGGATTCCAGAACTCCGCTTGTGCTGACAGTCAACGGTCGTGCCGAACTCGTCGTTCAGGATGCCACCAGTTATCAGGAATTGCTCAACCGTCTGGAAGAGTTGGAAACAGTAGCCGCAATTCGTGTGGGCTTGCAAGATGCGAACGAAGGCCGTGTGCAGCCAGCGCGAAAAGCTCTCAAGAACCTCGGGGCAAAACTTGGAATTCAGAGTTGAGATTACCCAAGCTGCTCTCACCGACGCGGAAGATTATGTCCGCTTCGTCAGAGATAACCGTCAGAACCCCATAGTCGCTGAACAGTGGTGGAACGGTCTGGTTGATGAGATTCTTTCTCTTGAAACGCTGCCGAGAAGGTGTCCGATAATTCCAGAACAGAAATATTTTGATCAAGAAATGCGGCATCTCATCTATGCTTCTCATCGAATTATTTTCCGCATCGATGAAAGCACCGTGACCGTGTTGCGTATCTATCACGGAGCAAGGAAACCTTTGAAGGCGATTGATGGATAAGGTGCTGAGATGCGTGAGCCGAATGCGAGATTTAAGTTTTCGGTGCAGCCCTGATGAAGTCTCAACGGTACGCTCTCATCGGTAGTTTATTGCTTTCTGCCCAACCAATAGATTTCAGCGTATGACAAGACGTGCATGGGTTGGGAATTTCACATTTGCCCGTCGTGGGCAAAACCGGGCCTGGCGCGGAGCGGCAGCACGCAACTTCTTTGCGGCCTGCGCCTTTTCTTTCGCGGTGAACTCCTGCTTCACTTTGTGGGCGATGGCGTCGGTGTCCACCTTGTAATGCTCGGCGGCTTGCTTGAGTGCGTTGCCAGCATCGGGTTGTGTCCGTGCTGTGTGGAGAATGACCATCTCCACCAGCATCCGTCCGAGTTCGCCTTCCTCGGCTTTGCGGATGTAGGCAGATAGCAGCTTCGGTATTGAGTCACTGTCCTTTGCCTTTTTGATGCCACGATTGCGGGCGACAACCTCCAGCCGCCGTTCGTCCAGCATGGTTGCAACCCGCTCCACGATGAAAAGCAGATCGCGTTTCATCAGCCGCACGGGGACGGCGGCGACGATGGCATTCAGGACGCGCAAGCCCGTTGTCTGGGCCAGTGCTTCCTCGCGGCGCTGCTTCTCCTGCTCGGCCTTCCCACTGGCATTGGCGGTTGGCTTGTGCTGTTTGGGGTGGTGAACCGGGCAGTTCGCATCGGCACAGATTTTGCGGAGTTCGCCTTTCTCCGTGCCTTCCGTGATGATGGCCTCGGTCGTAGATTTGCAGGTCTTGTACTCCGGCCAATCGCGTTGCTTGTTGTTCCTGCTCGGCTGGCTGGAGCTTCGCCAGCAGCAGTGCGTGGCCCACGCCGATTTCATCTTTATAGAAAGCCTCGACCACTGCCGGAGAGAGTTCCGTCAGCTTGAGGCGTTGGGCGACATAGGCGGGCGATTTTCCTGTCTTCGCGGCAATCTGTTCGATGGAGTATTTCGGCTCCTCCAGATTCAGCAACGCACGGAAGCCTACCAGTACCGGGACATTTTGTTTTGTGATGTCCTGCTCTGCCTCGGCATCCTTCTTACGCTTGACGCCGAGCATGGGCGCGAGAATCTGAATGCCTTTCTCGCCTTTCTTCACGCGGCGGCCAAACTGGTTCCATGCGTAGAGTCCAGCAACGTGGGTTGCATCTGGCTTTTGGCGTGCAATTTGGAGAATGTTTCCGAAACTGTAATTGTGAAAGTGGCTCATGGCCGTGAGATAGGCCGTGAGTGCGTCACTCTGTCCCGCCTCAAGCTGCTGGATGAGGAAATCGACATTTTCTCGGATGAGTTTCTGCGTCGCGTTTTCATTGCGCGACGTGCCGTTGCTGCTGCTGCTGCTGCGGTTGCGGTTGTTGTTGGTAGATAACATTGTTTTTCTCCTTGGTGTCCCGTTCGGGAGCGGTTTGTCCTTCACAAAGCGCAGCGGACAAACCCGGACGAACGGGCACCAAGGCGGAACGAGGGCAGCGGAGGTGGGAGGCTGGAGGGTGGGCGCGGCAAGTGCCAAACACGCACCATCGTTTGGCGCGCAGACGGCGCTGGCCCGAACGGACTCAGCAAGGCCCGTTCAGCGCGGTTTTATGCGCTGGGCCGCCACCGGAGCGGCACGAAGTGGACATAAGGCGCGCGAAAGCGCTACCGAGAATTTGTTTTGATCTGAATTCGGCATGGCGAAAAGTACAAACAATTACTCTTCAATGAGAGGTAACGAGTAAGTATGGTCTTTCGGAAGATGTTAGACTTTAACGTGCATCTGGCACATTTGGTGCACAAGGCGAAGGGGTTCGCCTAAAGTGCTGCTCCATCCTTGATTGAAATGGATGGGCGGATGATGACCCCTGACGAGGTTTCGTCGGGGAGTCTCCTGCCCTCACGAAATCCTCGGCAAAAAAATCTGGATGAACACAGGCGCAGAAGATGCAGGCGTTTGTGTGCCATAGACCAAGGGGTTTTGTGAAAATCGTCATCGTTTCGGATATTCATGCCAATCTAGCCGCTCTGAATGCACTTCCCGAGAAAGATTTCGATCAACTCTGGTGTATCGGAGACTTGGTGGACTATGGACCAAGACCCCACGAGGCCGTCGAGTGGGTGAGGAACAACGCTGCCATTACTGTTCGCGGCAATCATGACCATGCAGCCGGGTTCTCCGTGGATCCCCAGTGTTCCGCGCCCTTCAGGCGGCTTGCGACTGAGACATTGAGATATACCCAAAAAGTCTGCACGGAGCGAGACCTGAATTTTCTGCGAAATCTTCCTACTCACCGCGAGATCGCGGTGAACTCAACTAGCTTTTATCTGGTCCACTCCAGCCCTACAGATCCGCTATTCGGATATTGTCCTGAACATTCTGAGCGATGGCCGAAGGAAGCTGAGTGGTCCAACGCCGACGTGCTCATTGTTGGTCACACACACACGCCCTTCATTCGAATCGTCGGTAAGACGACCATCGTAAACCCCGGCAGTCTCGGTCAACCAAAGACGGGACGCCCTTTGGCGTGTTACGCGCTTTGGGAAGATGGCCGGATCTCCTTCAAGGAACACGCATACCCCGTAGACGAAACCATTCAGCATATCCGTAAAATGCCAATCTCCCGCGTCGATCAGGACGCATTGATCGCCGTGCTTCAGACCGGCGAGCTTCCGTTCGACGATTCCTCAAAAGCGGCAGCGATTGGGTCATGAGTTACGTTCGCTGAACCACTTCTTTAGCGAGAAGGTGGAAGTATGACGAATCCATTGACAGAGATGTCTAGGCAGCAGATCGATCGGCTGATCGGCGCACTCGATTCATTAAAAGACGGCGATCTGGCAGTTGACATGCTCGTCGCGTGTGGAGAGCGTGCCATCCCCTTTCTTGCGTGCTTCCTGCTGAAAGGCCCTCCCAGGACAATCTCATTGCCTCGCTGTCGTGCTGCACGAGCGCTGGGCGAGTTGGGGGCCTGCAATGTGCTGCTCTCGTATTTCAGGGACTATGAGCGCCCCCTGGATGCGGCCGTCCTGTTCGCGGAGGATGCGGTCCGAAGCGCGGTAGCTCGTGAGCTTGCGCGCTGGAAATCCGACGAGGTTTTCCACGTCTTGCTCGACGCAGCCAGACAGCGCGTCACCGCAGGGTTGGTTCTCGCGTTGGGTGAATTCCATCGACCCCAGAGCATTCCATTGCTGGTCGAGGTCCTGGAAGACGATCTGTGCAGAGATGAGGCCATGGAAAGCTTGCGGAAGGTTCCCGACGCCGCCCGGCACTACGGCATCCTCGCGATTCTTGGATTCATCGATGTGCAGCTCGAAGGCCGCTCCGCGCTGGTACGACGACGCGCGGTGCTTCAACTCCTGGCTCAATTAGGCGTTGCTTCGAGCGATTGGGAATGTCTTCGCACTGTTTTATGGGAAGACGATCCAGGCACGGTGATTGCCGCTGCACAACTCGGTTTCATGGCTGCACCGGAATCGGACTGGCCACAGATCGTGGTTGCCTTACTGAGAGTCGCCGATAAGTTCAACTGGGTCCAGGAGGCAGATGCCTTGCAACTTCTGGACGCACACCCTGATGTCGCGCGGCAAGCTGCTCTGCAAATAGCAAAGCATCGCTCCGAAAGCGGCGAACATCCGAACTGGATGTCCCCACTCTGGAGAATATTGCGACATGTACTGGGCCATGAGTTGGATAACGGAAGTGCGACGGCGCCATGAATGCTCAAGATCGAGTGTCGGTGGAATACTACGATTTTCTCCGTAAGCCTGGCGCGTCATCAGAGAAAACAATAGAGCAGAAACCTACGCACCCGCAGTAGTTCAAATCATGGAATTGAGCCTTTCTCATGGATCTTAAAGAGTACGAGCAACAGAAATTCGCGATCGCCGATATCATCCGTTCCGCGCAGGCTATCGACACGAAAGATGATGCCCTGCGTTCCGACTGCCGGGATCTTCTCACGCGTCTAGCCGAGGACAGGTTCAATTTGCTGGTTGTGGGTAGGTTCAGCCGAGGTAAGTCGACACTGATGAACGCCCTGCTGGGAGGCGATCACCTGCCAACCGGAATTGTTCCTCTCACCTCAGTGATCACAACTGTTCGATATGGCAGCCAAAAGCAAGTTGTGCTTAACTTCAACGATTCTGGCCTGCGCCGCAAGGTGCCGCTTTCGCAACTGGCCGAATATGTAACCCAGCAATCGAACCCTGCCAATATCAAACACGTTGCGTATGCCGAAATTGAGTTGCCCGTCGAGATATTGCGGCGTGGCTTTTTCTTTGTCGACAGTCCTGGGCTGGGCTCATCGATTCCAGAAAATACACGGACGACAGAGCAATTTCTGCCCGAGGCGGATGCCTTCGTTCTGGTA
>JAKAYS010000144.1 GCA_021826695.1 Acidobacteriota bacterium
GCATCGGTCCGTCGGTCGCCGCAACCACCAGAATCGCCCCGTCCATCTGCGCCGCGCCGGTAATCATGTTCTTGATGTAGTCGGCGTGGCCCGGGCAATCGACGTGCGCATAATGGCGGTTCTTCGTCTCATACTCCACGTGCGCGGTCGCAATGGTGATGCCGCGCTCGCGCTCTTCCGGCGCGTTGTCGATGGTGTCGAAGGAACGAAATTTGTTGTTCGGGTTGTGCTTCGACAGCACCTTGGTGATCGCCGCCGTCAACGTCGTCTTGCCATGATCGATGTGCCCGATCGTCCCTACGTTCACATGCGGCTTCGACCGGTCAAACTTTTCCTTCGCCATTTCAATGATCCTTCCGTTCGGTTTCTTGAAATTTTCTTGCTAGCAAATAACGGTATCGAGCTTCCTGTTATCTAAATCCAATCTGCCGTCGGGCACCCTTGGAATCTTCATCGGCAAGAGATATTTCGAGCGAGGCAGTCGAGACGTAGTCCCATTTCAGCAGAAAAGAAGGCGCTGTTTTGCTATCGTCCGTACCATCGAAGATGATCCACGCACCCGTTTCATTCGCATCCGCGACATACGCGGAAAACGAAGTTTCCTCGAAAATATCCTGCAATTCTTGCCTTCCCAATGAGGACAGACGGAACGTTACAACGCAGTTCTGGAGCCAGGTCAAGCGACGTCTCCCAGATTCAAAGACTGTTGCACCAAGGAGCTAAGCTTGGCCTGAAGCCAATCCGTGTAATTTGAATTGTCGCCTGCGTCATCGACAACATCATCAAACAACTCGAACGGGACCTGAATGGAAACAGCTCTGGCCTGTGTCCCAATATCCGCAGTCCATGCCAGCGCGCCAGGCCGCCGCTCCAATTTAACAACCTGACCTACAACACCTTTTCTTAGTAGTACCCGATTGAGCCGGGAAGCAAATTCTTCCGCTCTGGCTCGCATGCGATGAGAGCCATACTGTTGCGCTAAAAGCGATCGCGCATAATCGTCCGCGGAGACACCAAGTTTCCGTGCGACCTCACGCTGCATTTCGCTCAACGCTGGCAGCTCTTCCGTATTCGCCCTTTTCGCCACGGACCAATCTTCCAGAGAAACCGTAGATCCATTCACAACGATATTGACATCGCTCATCGATCCACCCTCAGTAGTACGCATACACCTTCAGAAATTTTCCGCGAACTTCCAGCGCAACCTGCTCGACCGCGCGCAAATACATCTCCCGAATCTGACCGCGGTCGCTGTCGCCTAACTGCGCATAGCCAGTCTTCGCGGCATCGCCTAACAATCCCTGCTCCAGAATCTTCTCGAAGTGGCGCACGCGCAATTTCGCTTTTTCCACCCGCTGCAAAAATTTGCCAACCGAGGGCGTCGCAAACGCCGCCTCAATCGCCGCCTTCACGGTTTCAAACACCGCCGGATTTTCGACCGGTATGGCCGCCTGCTGAAACATGTTTCCCATAAGAGTCCGCTTAAACCTGGAATCGCAATCTGGAGCGGGAGACGGGGATCGAACCCGCGACCAACAGCTTGGAAGGCTGTGACTCTACCACTGAGTTACTCCCGCGCTTCGCTACTGGAGCGGATTTACAGATTACTGCAATCGAAAATAAGGTGTGTCATTCTGACCCTGAGCTTGCCGAAGGGGAAGAATCCAGAGGGTGATGGCAACGCAATCCAAGCAAATATTCTCTGGATTCTTCACTCCGGTCGCTTCGCCACGGCGAACGCCCTCCGTTCAGAATGACTCCTTTTCAAATCCGGTTACACTACCTATCAATCCGGTCTAGCTGCATTTCTGGAGCTGATGATGGGGCTTGAACCCATGACCTCTCCCTTACCAAGGGAGTGCTCTACCACTGAGCTACATCAGCCCTGCCGGACCTTACCTATTCATCGTATCGCGAACGCAGCGCGTGCATCACCACGCGAAATAAAAACAGTCCCAGCACGATCAATACGATGGTCCGAATCTTGTCCGCCTCCAGCGTGAACCACGCCAGCCCCATCAGCCCCAGCAACGTTCCCGACGCCACCAGCGCCTTCGCCGACGAGGTCATCGACCCCAGCAACCACTCTGACGGATCGGGCAAACCGCCGCGCCAGCGAAAACTTCAAATATCTGGTGCACAGGGGAGGATTCGAACCTCCGTAGCTCGCAAGGAGCGGCAGATTTACAGTCTGCTGCCATTAACCGCTCGGCCACCTGTGCACACCCTCGATCCATCCCCATCTGTTGCGAACCGCCGCTGCCCTCACACCGGCAGGCCGATACACTTCTGCCTGCACTGCTTTCGTGTGAATCGCAAGCTTTTTGGCAGGAGACGCGTCGATGAGGGACGGAACCGAACCTTAGCTATTTTACTGCGCCCAATGAAATCTTTGCTGGAGCTGGCGAAGGGACTTGAACCCCCGACCCTCTGATTACAAATCAGATGCTCTACCAGCTGAGCTACGCCAGCCCTACTTGCCACTTCTGAAACCTAAAGTACGCACTCGCCGCGGCGAGCGCCCGTCACACACAAGTCTCAAATTATCATGCGGCGCAGCGCATCGCAAGCTGGACCATCACAATCGACGCGCTCGGCAGAGAGTATTCTGCGACTGGAGGCATTTGCGGAATGAATACGCAACAACGAGCAGAAATCGACCGCCTGTGGACCAGAAAGCAGCACCAGGACGCCGAGGGCCTTCCTATGGCCCAGCGGCATCGCAATCTTCAACCCGTCAGCGCGGAATTTCTTCACTCTTTAGTGGTCGGTACAGGCGTCAAAAAACTGCTGGAGATCGGCGGTTCCAGCGGTATTTCGACCATCGCGCTGGCAAGCGCGGCCCAGCGGACACAGGGCCAACTGATCTCGCTCGAAATCGAGCCGATGCGTCAAGCGGAATCGAAGAATACAATCGCCACGCTGCATCTCGACGAGTTCGTAGATTTTCGCCTTGGCGACGCAGCGGCGGTGCTGCCCACGTTGACCGCGCTGGAATTCGTCCTGATCGATTGCGAAAAAGAGGACTACATTCGCTTTTTCGACATGCTACAGATGCATCCCGGCTGCATCGTCGTTGCCGACAACATCCTTTCGCATCGATTGACGAAATATGTGACCCATGTGCGCTCGTTGCCAGGAGTCGAGTCCGTCACACTACCCATCGGCCAGGGACTGGAGATCACCCGCATCGCCGGATAAGCCAGGCTTGCATTCGGGTGCCCACCCTCGCCGCGTTGTTTGCGGCTAGGGTGGGAGAAAATTGGTTCATTCAATTAGGTCGGATCGATATTTATTGCCGCCCTATGGAGTCAATTTGCTTTTGAATCGCAAACGTCTCAAGCGATGCAAGCGGCAGGCTAAGAAACAGGCCGATCCTTCTGTCCAAAGTGGCAAAGGCAAGACTATAAGCCCGCTCGATTTCCTCCGGCGTTCCTTTTACGGCGGCGGGGTCAGAAATCCCCCAATGTGCCGTGATGGGCTGTCCGGGCCACACAGGACAAACTTCCCGTGCGGCATTGTCACAGACTGTGAAGATAAAATCCAGCTTCGGCGCATCCGGCTGCGAGAATTCATCCCAGGATTTACTACGCAATCCCTCTGTGCCGATATGCGCAGTTTTCAGTTGCCGTATCGCCTCCGGTCGGACTGTCCCGGATGGATGGCTACCTGCGCTGTAGGAGGTAAAAATGGGCGCGCCTCTGTGGTTCATGATCGCTTCCGCCATGATGGAGCGGGCCGAATTCCCGGTACAGAGAAACATAACGTTGTAATGTTTGTGCATGATGGGAGCCCTCGTTGACGCTAAGCGCGAGGCTTGACTGCGTAGACCTTCACGCTGGCTGCTGCCGCATTGATGTCGTACTGCGAGAAAAGCGCCGCCAGTTCTTCGTGCAGATTCGCGGACGCATTCGTTTCCCCATTTGCCTCTACGGAGCAGCAAGAGGCGCTGACAACTGGCAAAGCTTGTCCGCTGTCCGCAACATTGCCCATGGCAGGCGAACAGCAACCAGACTGGTTCTCCACCTTGGCATACGCATTCAGGTCCGCGCCGCTGTCCACAATTTCTACGTGCTCGAAGCCCGCGGCCAGCAGACCCTCGCGATACGCTTCTATGGATATGGCCCCCGCAATGCAGCCGACATACGCGGCCATGCTTTCCGCAATTGCTGCTGGCAACTCACCTTTTAACGCGATATCGCTGGCTGCAAGCCGCCCGCCGGGCTTCAAAATACGGGCGATTTCTCGGAACACTTTCGGCTTGTCGGGGGCAAGATTGATGACGCAGTTGCTGATCACGCAATCGACAGACGCGTCCGCCAGCGGGACATGGTCGATCGCCGCGAGATGGAATTCAACATTCTTGTAACCGCCAGCCAACGCATTGGCTTGCGCGCGCTCAATCATTGCAGGCGTCATGTCGATCCCGATGGCGCGTCCCTCCGGACCAACCAGCTTCGAGGCAAGAAACACGTCCAGCCCGCCGCCGGAGCCGAGGTCCACGATAACCTCGCCAGGGCGAATGGAGGCAATCGCCGTCGGATTCCCACACGATAGGCCCATGTTGGCCCCGGCGGGGATGGATGTAAGTTCCGCTTCGGTATAACCGAAGGCTTCCGCGACCGCCTTTACCCCTGCATGTTCATTCGACAGTCCGCTCTCCGCCACTGCCCCGTACTTGGACCGCACCGATTCGAGTAATTCTTCCGACATGGCTCCCTCCAAACATATTCGCTAAAACGACTATATGGTCCTCTTTACATATCTGTCAATGCGAATATAATTTGCACTCATGAGAACGAAACAAAAAGCGTTCAGCATGGAGCGCTTCTTTCTCGCCCTCGGCGACAATACTCGCCTCCGGCTCTTGAACCTCATGGGAGACCGCGAGGTCTGTGTCTGTTATTTTGTTGAGATTCTGGACCAGCCCCAGTCGAAAATATCCCGCCACCTGGCCTACCTGCGCAAAGCTGGCATTGTCACCGCGCGGCGCGAAGGCAAGTGGATGCACTATCGCATCGTGATGCCTCCTCACATTGGCGCGACCCAGGTCCTGCAACAGACCCTCGCCTGGCTCAGGGAAGAGCGCATCATGGAGGCAGACCGGGCGCGACTTGCCAAAGCCTGCTGTAGCCCGCGGAAGTTTGTTGCGTTGCAGGGCGCGCCGCGGCCCAAGGTTATTGCTCCAGCCACGAGTTCTTTGTCGAGGTAAATATGTCCAGCGCTTCACAGGTTCAAGGCCAGGTGTACTCACCCATGCCGCGCAAGAAGTTGTCCTTTATCGACCGCTTCCTCACACTCTGGATTTTCCTGGCCATGGCCATCGGAGTCGCGCTGGGTCATTTCATTCCGGGGTCGGCGGCCTTTGTCAATCGCTTTCAAGTTGGCACAACGAATGTCCCAATTGCCATCGGACTCATCCTCATGATGTATCCGCCGCTGGCGAAAGTGCGCTATGAAAAGCTGAGTCGGGTCTTCCGCAACCGCCGCATTGTCGGCCTGTCGTTACTACAGAATTGGATCATCGGCCCCATCCTGATGTTTCTGCTGGCCATCGTCTTCCTGCGCGGGGAACCTGCGTATATGCGCGGCCTCATTCTGATTGGACTAGCACGATGCATTGCCATGGTCCTGGTGTGGAACGAGCTTGCCGAGGGGGACACCGATTACGTTGCCGGACTGGTCGCGCTCAACAGCGTCTTTCAAGTGGTCTTTTACAGCCTGTACGCCTGGGTGTTTATTACCGTCCTTCCGCCACTATTGGGCTTGAAAGGGGCGGTGGTGAACATCGGCATCGGCAAGATTTCCCAGAGCGTCCTTGTCTATCTGGGGATTCCATTTTTCGCTGGCATTCTGACGCGTTTTTTCCTTCTTCGCGCCAAGGGAGAAGAGTGGTATCGCGTGCGGTTCATTCCGCGCATCGGCCCCATGACCCTCGTCGCGCTACTGTTTACGATCGTTGTGATGTTCAGTCTGAAGGGCGATATGATTGTGAAGCTGCCGTTCGATGTGCTTCGGATTGCCACACCCCTGCTGATTTATTTCATCGTCATGTTTCTGGTGAGTTTCTGGATGGGCCGCAAGCTGGGCGCGGATTACGCACAAACCGCCGCTCTTTCCTTTACTGCGGCGAGCAACAACTTTGAGCTGGCGATTGCAGTCTCCGTGGCCGTCTTCGGTTTGAATTCCGGCGAGGCATTTGTCGGAGTGATCGGGCCTCTGATTGAAGTTCCGGCGCTTATCGGTCTGGTCAACGTTGCCTTCTGGCTCCGCAAGCGTTACTTTGCGCCGCCCGTCGAGTCGAGGAGACATGCTGCGATTCAAGCCTGAATGTCGTCGAGCACAGATTCACGCTCAAGCAGATTTACGCGCTATCGGCTGGATCGGTGCTATCCTCGTAATCACATTTCGCTACTGCTGTCCGAACGTACAGAATTCTCCTTTGGATCGAAGTTGCGTAATGCAAGACCCATGATTGACTCAACAGAAACTGACTCTACAGGCCGAAGATTTTTCCCTCGCGGCCCTCGCATCCATCGCATGAGGTTCGTCACAGATCATGCGTAGACGCACATGGATGAGCCTGGCTGTGGTTGCGGCGGTCGTAGCCGCGCTTTTGGTTACGGTATATCTCCGCAAAAAAGCCCCGCCGGAAGTTGCCCGACTGCTTCCCGAAGCCGATGCCATCGTTTATTTCAACCTGCAACCCCTGCGCGCCATCACCAGGTTCGACCAGCATCCGGTGGCGCACGATGCGGACTATCAGTCCTTTATCGATGCAACGGGTATCGAACTGGAACGAGATCTTGACCAGGCCGCCTTTGCCGTCCATCGCATGGCGGACCCCAACGGCCCCAACGGCCCGGTTGCATTCTCAGAGGTCTTTTCCGGTCACTTCAACGGGCAGCGTCTCAACACATATCTGGCCGCCCAGGCCCAGAGCACGGAGCGCTACGCGGGCCACGAAATCTACTCGCTGGCTCACGATGGGCGCACGGTGCGTGTTGTCATGCTGGGTTACGATCTGGTTGCGGTGTCGAATACGCCAACCGCGGAACAGATTCATTCCATCGTCGACCGCTATCATTCGGCTGCATCACCTTTCACTGGAGATACGCTACTCGCGCGGCACTACTCCGATGTCCCACTGCTATCGGAGGTTTGGGGAATTGGCGAGATCGGATTGCCGTTTGCCTCGGGCCAGCATTTTCAGATCTTCGGCCTTTCCTTACCCGTGCCGATCGATTCCACCTTTATCGCCTCCATCCGCTATCTGGGAGCGTTACATGTGCGGTTGGAAGAAATTGCGCCCTCGCCGCAGGTGGCGAAGATGTCGGTCGGGGTTGCAAACGTCGCGCTGGGATTTCTTCGGTCCGCGCAAGTCAACGCTGGACCAGTTGGGCAACAGGATGCAACTGTCAGGGACTGGGAGGCCATGCTGCGCAGCGCCAGTGTGGAACAGAAGGGAAACCGCGCCATCTTACGCGCGGTGGTCCCCGTCAGCCTGGTACGCAGCTTGGTGGCCGCAACGAAAAACGGGAGCGAGGGACCTTCACCAAACGGCCAACCTGTCGAACCGGCGCCGTGAATGTTTCATAGCGGCCCTTCTGCAATATGGAGAGAGAAGGCGTAAAGAATTCAGAATCATTGGAAAACAGAAAAAACCCATCTGTTGCGGTGGGTTTTTGCACGGCATGCGAAAAAATGTTTCGACGGATTCGGACTGATCGGCTTATTGACCGCTGTTTTGCGGCACCACGGTCTCGGCCATCTGGGCCATGGTTTCCCGCATATAGCGATGCGGGTTAACCGGTGCGTCGTGAATGCGGACCTCGTAGTGCAGGTGCGCGCCGGTGCTGCGGCCACTGAGTCCCACATAGCCGATCACCTGACCGCGCGTGACCGTCTCGCCAGGGACCACAACCATGGATGCCATATGGGCGTACAGCGTTGTAATGTTCTGGCCATGGTTCAGAGTCACTTCCCGGCCATATCCATTGGCCCAACCGGCAAATGCAACCACCCCGTCGCCGGTGGCGTGGATGGCCGTGCCGCTGGGAGCTGCTATGTCAATGCCGCGATGAAACTCCCCTTCACCATCGAGTGGGTCTGTGCGCTCTCCAAAAGAGCTGGTGACGCGGCCCATAATCGGCCATAGTGTCGGCGCGTCGGCCAGATGGACCCAATCTGTCAGTGTGGAGGCGGAACGGATTCCCGAAGAAAGGGCCCGAGTTGCAACTCCAGACATGGCGGTGTTCCGAAGAGCATAAAAGCGATCCAGCGAATTGTAGTACGTGCTGTCATCGGAAGAAGTATTGTTCGTTCCTGTGAGAGCGGATGATCTGGCTGCGACCAGCTTGCTCTGCCGCAGACCGTATAGCGCGGAAACCTCATTGGCCAGGGACCCCAGAGAGGCCACCTGAACGTCCTTCTGCTGGGTATCGTGCTGGAGCTGCTGATATTGTTTGCGGAGAATTTGCTGCTGGCTGCGCACCTGATTGAAGTGCTCCGTCTTCATCAACATCCTGCCGTAGGAGCCAGCCAGTCCTGTGATGGTGAATAGACCCACAACCGCCGCCGCGATGAAAGCGTATGCATAACGCATCGGAATGGGCAACTTGTGGAGTTGGCCCTGCTCATCTCGGCTTACGTAAACAATGTATCGACGTTTCTGCACTTTGGGAGTTGTTCCCTTTCCAAATCTGCGATCCGTCCCGTACCGTCAGGTCCGGTGGGATCCCAGCTACCCCCCGAAAAATTCTTTTGAATCTTTTAGATCAGAAAATTTCGCGCTTGCAAATCTTAAACTACGCATCGGGGGAGATACGTAATGAACTGAATAACTTTTGGCTTGAACCATAAGCCTAGCAAAGGAGAAACCCTGCGTCAATCTTAGAAAAGGGCAGTCGGCGATCCCTTCCGCCACCCAAGTTGTTATCAAAATGGCGTTTGACCGTCTCCTGTCGCGCCCGAAACTCCAAGGTTGTATTCTGGCAATCGATGGCGAAAACACGGCCCAATCTCGGGGAACGCGCCTTTTTACAGTCACTTCGAGCGCGGACGACACATCTTGCCGACCAACATGGTCCGCGGGCTGGACTGAAATTGGGGATAGGGGACGACTGCGCGATTCTTCAGCCACCGCCGCGCCATCGGATTTGTGTCACCACCGACTTTTCTTTGGAAACTATCCACTTTCGCCGCGATTGGCATACCCCGGAGTCGGTCGGCCATCGCTGTCTGGCACGCGGACTGAGTGATCTGGCCGCCATGGGCGCCGCGCCGCTGGCCGCCTTTCTGTCCCTGGCGCTTCCAGCGGAGCTTGTTCAACCCCGGCGCGGTCAACTCGCCTGGCGTGAGCGTTTTTTGGCTGGATTTCTTGCGCTTGCGGAAAAATATCGCGTGCCTCTCGCAGGTGGAGATACGGCGTTATCTCCTTTGTTCCCAATAGAGAGAACGCAAGGTTCCATGTCTACAGGTTGGGCGCTGGCGGACATCGTGCTGGTCGGGAGCGCGCCACGCAGGCGGGCCTTGCTGCGCTCGGGCGCGAAAGCTGGCGACCGGATTTATGTCACTGGCC
>JAKAYS010000145.1 GCA_021826695.1 Acidobacteriota bacterium
AATCAATTTGGTGGGATTGGAATCGAGGTCCACCATATTGCCGGCTTCCTTGGCGGCCTGCGTGCCGGTGTTCATCGCGACGCCGACATCAGCCTGCGCCAATGCCGGGGCGTCGTTGGTACCGTCTCCCGTCATTGCCACCAGCTTGCCCTCCGCTTGTTCGCGGCGGATCAGGTCCATTTTGTCCTTGGGTTTCGCCTCGGCCAGAAAATCATCCAGCCCAGCCTCGCGGGCAATGGCGGCGGCGGTCAGGGGATTGTCGCCCGTAATCATAATGGTGCGGATGCCCATAGCGCGAAGCTGAGCAAACCGCTCGCGAATGCCTCCCTTGACAATGTCTTTCAAGTGAATCACGCCGAGTGCGCGGTTGTTTTCCGCTACTACCAGCGGCGTTCCGCCGGTGCGCGCAATTCCTTCCACGTCGGCGCGCACCTCATCGACCATCATCCCGCCAGACTCTTTCAGATATTTCGCAATCGACTCCGCTGCTCCTTTGCGGATGATCCGGCCATCGACATTCACGCCGGACATGCGGGTGGTAGCGCTGAATGGTACAAATTCGGCGTGCATTGTCGTCAGATCGCGTCCACGCAGCCCATATTTTTCTTTCGCAAGGACGACAATCGATCGGCCTTCCGGAGTTTCATCCGCAAGGGAAGAGAGCTGGGCCGCATCGGCAAGTTGGTCTTTACTCACTCCCGGGGCAGGGAGAAATTCTGTGGCCTGCCGATTGCCTAAAGTGATGGTCCCGGTCTTATCGAGCAAAAGAGTGTCCACGTCCCCTGCGGCTTCCACCGCGCGGCCCGACATCGCCAGTACATTGTGTTGCACAAGGCGATCCATCCCGGCAATGCCGATGGCGGAAAGAAGCCCGCCGATCGTAGTGGGAATCAGGCAAACCAGCAACGAGACGAGAACGAAAACTGTCTGTGGCGAATGCGAGTAGATGGCCAGCGGCTGAAGAGTGACGACCGCGAGCAGGAAAATGATGGTGAGCCCGGCGAGCAAGATGTTTAACGCAATTTCGTTCGGCGTTTTCTGCCGTTCGGCGCCTTCGACCAAGGCGATCATCCTGTCAAGAAAGGTTTCTCCAGGGTTTGACGTAATGCGAACTTTGATCTTGTCGGAAAGGACGCGCGTGCCGCCCGTGACTGCTGAGCGGTCGCCTCCGGCTTCGCGAATGACGGGAGCCGATTCCCCGGTTATCGCCGATTCGTCGACGGATGCGACTCCGTCGATGATCTCTCCATCGCCAGGAATCATTTCGCCTGCGGACACCAGGACAATGTTTCCAGAACGCAGTTTCGAACTCGGGACCTGATCGATCGTTCCATCCCTTTCGTTGAGGAGGTTCGCCATGGTTTCCGATTTAGCTCGACGCAGCGCGTCCGCCTGTGCCTTGCCGCGTCCTTCCGCCATTGCTTCGGCGAAATTTGCGAACAGGACCGTGAACCACAACCAGAGCGTGATCTGCAAATCGAAACTGAAGGAGGCCCCGTGCCGATGCAAATCCTCCAGCAGCAGCAAAGAGGTGAGGATGCTGCCGATTTCGACGACAAACATGACAGGATTTCGCATCATGTATGCGGGGTTGAGTTTGCGCAGGGAATCGATGAATGCGCGCTGCGCAATTTTCACATCCCAGATAGACCGTGTATTCGATGTTTTTGCCATATCGATTTTCCGAAAGAGCCTCAGTTAGAAAGTCTTTCCTGCGTACAGCAGAAAGTGTTCAAGGACCGGACCCAGTGTGAGCGCTGGAAAGAAAGTAAGCGCGCCGACAATCAGGATGACCCCGATCAGAAGCACGGTGAACAGCGGTGTGGTTACGGGGAAGGTGCCCGCCGAAGGAGGGACGATTTTTTTACGCGCAAGATTGCCCGCAACAGCCAGCATCGGGACGATCATCAGAAACCGCCCGCCCAGCATGGCGATGGCCAGAGTCAGATTGTAATAATTCGTATTGGCGTTCAGTCCTGCAAACGCCGAGCCGTTGTTCGCCGTAGTGGACGAGAAGGCATAAAGGATCTCTGAAAGCCCGTGCGGGCCGGTGTTGGCCAGGCTGCTAAGTCCAAGGTGTGGCAACAGTACTGTGACTCCACTGAAACACAGAATGAACATAGGAAAGATCAGGACGTAGAGCATCGCCATCTTCACATCGAAGGCCTCAATCTTCTTTCCGAGATACTCCGGCGTTCGCCCGACCATCAATCCGGCAATGAAGACCGAGAGGATGACGAAGATCAACATGCCGTAGAGTCCCGCGCCTACGCCGCCAAAAATGACTTCTCCCAGCATGATGTTGGCGAGCGGCACCAAGCCTCCCAGCGGAGTAAAGGAATCGTGCATGGAGTTCACGGCCCCGCAGCTTGCGTCTGTTGTGATCGTAGCGAAGAGCGCGGAGTTGGCAATCCCGAAGCGAACTTCTTTACCTTCCATGTTGCCGCCGGCCTGCGTCGCCGATACATGCTGGTTGACGCCATGCATCAGCGGATTTCCTTGCGCTTCCGCCCAATACGCGGTGGTTACGCCCGCGGCAAACAAAATTCCCATGGCTGCGAAGACTGCCCACCCGTGGCGAGGTGAGCCGGTCATGCGGCCTAGAGTGACCGTGAGTCCGGCTGGAATCGCAAAGATGGCCAGCATCTCAAGCAGATTGGAAAACGGTGTGGGATTTTCAAATGGATGCGCGCTATTGGTGTTGAAGAAGCCACCACCATTGGTACCCAGCATTTTGATGGCTTCCTGCGAAGCAACTGGACCTTGTGCGATGGTCTGCGTAGCGATGGTTTGCGTGACGGACTTACCGCTGCTGTCCGGTGCAGTGATCTGTTGCGCCTGTATCAGGTGCGCTGTGTCATAGGGGCGTAGGTTCTGCACCACGCCCTGCGAAACGAGGACCAGTGCGAACACAATGCAGATGGGCAGCAGCACCCATAAGATGGCGCGTGTTACATCGACCCAGAAATTCCCCAGCGTGTTCTTTTCCTTACGGCAGATGCCACGAACAAATGCAATTGCAAGCGCAATGCCGACGGCGGCGGAAGTAAAGTTATGGTATGCCAGCCCGGCCATCTGCGTCAGATAGCTCATCGTCGTTTCCGGCACGTAGGACTGCCAGTTGGTATTTGAAGTGAATGATGCGGCCGTATTGAACGCCAGAGCTGCGGGCACCCCCGGGAGATGTTGCGGGTTCCAAGGCAGCCAGGACTGGACTCGTTCGATCAGGTATAGCACCAGCATGGAGACGGCGCTGAACAGGAGCATCGCAATCGCGTAGGCGGTCCAGTGCATCTCCTTGTCCGCTTCAACGCCGCTGAGCTTGTAAATCGCCCGTTCAATCGGCCCAAGGACTGGATCGAGAAACGTTTTGCGGCGCTCGAACACGTTCGCCATATAGACACCCAGCGGGTGCGCGATCAGGAGAATCAGCGCAAAGAAAAGACCGATCTGAAACCATCCATTCGCAGTCATGGTTAAAATTTCTCCGGCTGTAAAAGTGCATAGATCAGATAACCCAGTAAAAATACCGAGATGATAAGTATGATTGCTGTCTCAGTATGCATCGTCATCTCCTTAAACGCTCGCATCCGAGCGTGTATCCAATTGCCAGCGCAAAGAACAAAATAGTTCCAACTACCATCCAGATGTCCGTCATTGTGTGTCTCCTGGTGCCATGCGCAAGGGTTAGAACATAAATCCTGTTTCAATCATGCCTCGCGTCTGATTGGAGTTCGAGTTTTGCGGGCCGAGCGCCTCGCCCGCTGTAGAGTTTACAGCTTGCACAAAGGAGAATTCTCCTCGTGCAAAGAATGCTTTCTTTTGATACGTTGGCGTCAAGGTGAGCGACCATGCCTGACTACCGGGGCCGTACAGCAGATTGACAGCTCCGTTATGGGTGTTGCCTGTGCTGGAGATGTACTCCACGCGTCCAGTCATCGTCAGATCGGGCGCGACGTTATAGCTACCCAGCACCGCTTCGCCCTGCGTTGCTGTCGCCCGACGCACGCCAATTTTCACATCCAAAGGAACGTCAGTGTATTGGAAATAGGGTTGGACCATCCACCGCTTGGCCGTATGAGTGTAGATGATGTCATAGATGTCGCTGTTGTTTTGATACAGCGGCGTGGCAACACTCGAATAAGCAGTGCGTCCCAGGTTCCCGCCAGCCACGACTTCCAGGCTGTTGGCTGCATTCGGCGCGTAGGTCAATTCACCGGTAAGCCAGTTATAGCGGTTGGAATAGAAACCATCGTTCCATGCCAGTGACCCGCTGAGCTTGCCCTTCGCGTAATTTGCCTGCATTCCGCGGTTGACATCGTTTTCCTGGTTCCACAACAGTCCTCTTTCGATGTTCAGATTTTCAAAGCTGAATGTATCTTCGGCACCGATCAGCGTGGGCAATTTGCCGATGAGAAAAGAGAAATTTCCTTTCGGGGCCAACTTCAGATACGCCTGCGGCAAGGCACCGAAATAATCGCTGACGGTATTTCGAGTGGAGAGAAATGGAGTGCCCAATGCTGGAAGATTATAGGCGCCCGCCTGAAGAAAATACTGCACCAGTCCATTCGTTTTCTGAATGAAGACCTGGCCATTGCTGACATCCGCGCGCGCGGCTTGGTCGCTGGAAGCGGGACGGCTTTGCCAATAACCGAAGCCGCTTAGAATGCCTGTGACGTCCAGTTTCCCAAATGGCCCCGCGTCGAATGATCTAGGAGAAGCAGTACTTAGCGGGCCCACCATCGCGGGAGAGGAAAGGGGAGCAACGGGTGCGGTCTCAACCGGGGGTGCTGACAGCGTGGTAGCCGCACCGGACTGTTTGGCATTGGCGTCCTGGGCGGCTTGCGTGCTCGTCTGCGCGCGCATTGCCGTAGCGGGAAATAAACCCAGTACGAGGACAGCCAACAATGGCCTTCCATTTTTAGGGACAATGTTTTTTGGGTGGCTCAGCGGAAACACATTCACGATTTTTCTCTTAGAGCGATTTGCAGCCTGGGTTCCAGCAAAGCCACGGTAACAAAACAGTAAAAAGACAATTGCCACTATGCAGCCTGACACGTCAAAAATTGTGATCAACATATTGCCTGCCCGGGTCGGAATGTTTCCGACCTGCGATCAGTTCACATTAGCGGGCATAAAAAGTGCATAAGGAGTTCGTAAAAAATTTATAAGAAAAAAGGCTCACGGTGAGCCTTCTGGCAAGAAGCGATACCCCACCCAGGGTTCAGTCAGGATGTAATATGGCTTTTCACCAGGCTCAATTTTCTTGCGCAGTTGCCCCACCAGAACACGAAGAGATTCCTGCTGATCTATGTTGTACGCGCCCCAGACACTGGTCATTAAAGTACGGTGAGTGAGCACGCGGTCAGGATGTCTGGACAACGTTAGCAGAAGGTCGAATTCCTTTGGGGTGAGATGTATTTCCTGCCCGCGCACATATACCTGATGGGATGCGGGTTCCAGGCGGAAATCGCCTTGAATTACGGAAGCATCTTTCTCTTCTGCAATTGTATAGGTCGCTCGGCGCAGAGCTGCCCGCACACGCGCGAGCAATTCATTCATCTGGAATGGCTTGGTGACATAGTCATCCGCGCCTGCATCCAGCGCCCGCACTTTCACCTTTTCCTGATCGCGCACGGAAAGTACGAGGATGGGGACCTTGGATAACTTGCGCACTGTGCGACACAATTCAACCCCGTCAAGGTTTGGCATGGAAAGATCTGTGATGATCAGGTCCGCGGCCCAGTGTTTAAGAATATCGAGAGCGGCCACGCCGTCCGTCGCGGACTTTACGCTGTAGCCTTGCGCGATGCATGTCATAGTCAGAACGCGGATGATTTGAGGTTCATCATCCACGATGAGAATTCTCGTTTTTTCAGGCGTTTCACGGCTGACACCTTCACGGCTTGTAACGGGGTTCAATGCTGCTCCTGCGTAACGATATGGACATCCACATGCGGCGCCTCGCGCAGCAGACGTTGGATTGCCATGTAGTAAAGATACTTGCGCCATCCATGGACAGCCGACCGCCCGAAGATGATTTGGGTAATACGATGCTCTCGGACAAAGTCGGCAACAGTACTGGCAACGCTCGAACCTTGCAAATGGATGATGCGGGCAGAAAGATTTTCTGCAAAACGCAGATTGGACGTCAGGTTCCGTCGTTTCTCTTCATCCGCATCGTCGGGCAGGTCTACGTGAAGAACGTAAAACTCGGCGTCCATGCCTTCCGCCATGCGCGCTCCCCGCGCGATGAGCTGCTGCGAAGCCAGATTGGAACTGATGCATACGGCCACCCTTTCATGGACGACCCAGTTGTCGCCGATCTTTTTGCGGCGTAGATAGGCATCTAAATTTTGATCGACTGCGTGGGTCACGTGCTTGAGCGCCAGTTCCCGCAGCGCGAGCAGGTTCCCGCGTCGAAAAAAATTGGCCAAAGAACGTTCGACCCGCTCCGCGGGATAAATGTCCCCGCGCCGCATGCGCGTCTGCAGCGCTTCCGGCGTCACATCGACCAGCACAACTTCATCCGCGCGTCCCAACACCCAGTCTGGAACTGTCTCGCGCACAACGATGCCGGTGATGCTCTGGACTGTCGGCGTCAGGCTCTCAATGTGCTGCACATTCAACGCGGAAAGGACGTCGATGCGATTCTCCAGCAGCTCCAGCACATCTTCATAGCGCTTCTCATGCTTGCTGCCGGGAATGTTGGTGTGGGCCAGTTCGTCGATCAGCACGACCTGTGGCTTCCTTGCCAAAACAGCCTCCAGGTCGAGTTCTTCAAAATATGTGCCCTTATATTCCACTCGACGGGTAGGGATTGCCTCGACCTGCGCCGCCAGCTCGACAACGGCAGGTCGGCGATGGGTCTCCACAAATCCAACGACAACATCTTCGCCGCGCTTACGACGTCGAATGGCTTCGCTGAGCATGTTGAAGGTCTTGCCTACTCCTGGCGCATAGCCCAGAAAGACCTTCAAAATGCCTGCGGTCTTTTCCGGGGCAGCCGCCTCCAGCCATTGCTCCGGAGTTTTCGCCGGACTTCCGTTTCCAGTTTGGGAACTCATAAATTAGACATTCTGAGTAGAATCACAGTGATGTTGCAACTCAAGACACCTCATGTTGCTCGCTATGCTGCCTCGACGCTCATTGTAGCGCTCGTGGTCTGGATTTATTTTTCTTTCCTGCATGTGAACCACACGACAGTCGCGCTTACGTTGCTGTTGTATGTCCTTTTTGTCGCGAGCCGGTGGGGGCTTTCCAATGCAGTCTATACTTCGATTCTTTCCACCGTGGTGTTGAATTTTTTCTTTCTACCGCCCATTGGGAAATTTACCGTTGCCGATCCGGAAAACTGGGTTTCGCTGGGAGCCTTTCTTGTCACCGCCATCACCGCCAGCAGACTTTCCAACCGGGTGCGGGATGAAGCGAAGGAGGCAAAACTCCAACGGCTGGAAATTGAGCGCCTATATGACTTCAGCCAGCAATTGTTGACGACGGACAACATTCTCGATCTGCTGAACTCCATTCCCCGACTGGTTACAGCAACGTTCCTTACCGAAGGCGCGGCTCTGCTGGTCAACAGCCGGGGGCGTGTGTACCACTCCGGTAGAAGCAGGGAACAGATCAGTGAAGAGAGTCTCCGCGCCGCCGCCAGCCAGCGCGAGATCCAGAGAGATGAAAATACCGCTATTTGCCTGGTCCCGCTCATGATGGGACTGCGCCCGATCGGCGCGCTTGGCATGGTGGGAAACTGCCCATCTCGACAAAACCTGGAAGCCCTGGGAAGTATGGTCGCCATCGCTGTCGAACGCGCTGGCGCCGTCGAGCAACTGGGTAAGACAGAGGCCGCGCGCGAAAGTGAACGCATTCGCAATGCACTGCTCGACTCCGTCACCCATGAACTGCGTACACCGCTCACTTCCATTACCGGCGCCATCACCAGCCTGCGTTCTCAACTGCAATTGGACCCACAGCAAAAAGAGGAACTGCTGAGCATTATCGACGAAGAGAGCGGTCGCCTGAATCGTTTGATTGGCGAAGCGGTAGAGATGGCCCAGTTGGATGCACATGAAGTGCAGTTGGATCGCCAACTTCATTCTGTTCAGGAGTTGGTCGATCAGGCGTTGAAGAACGCGCAGGAAATCGTGCAGGACCATCCAGTGAGCGTGCGTCTGCCCGAGAATCTCAAGCCGGCCTTGCTGGATTTGCGCATGGTGGAAAAGGTGCTTCATCATTTGCTGGAAAATGCAGCGAAATATTCGCCTCCGGGAAATCCGATTTTTGTCAGCGCGGAAGAGACGAAAGACGCATTGGTGGTGAGCGTAGCGGACCGCGGAGTTGGAATCGACATGCTGGAAAAGAGCTTTATTTTCGACAAGTTCTACCGTGGGATAGGACAGCGATACCGCGTACATGGAACGGGTATGGGACTGGCAATTGCCAAGGCCATTGTGGAAGCGCATGGGGGCGACATACAAGTGACAAGCCAGGTAGGGCAGGGCTCCGTTTTTTCCTTTGATTTGCCTCTTCAAGTCCCCTCGGTAGATGCTGGCGGCTAAATTTGCGGAGGACATTTTGCATGCATAGGTTTCCTTTTTCTATCTGTTTGTCGGTTGCCTTCGGAGTTCTTTTTGCAGGCCCAGGGAACAGCGCTGCTGGCCACGCCAATGCGCAGACCATAGATCCGGCTTTGCTGCGTACTATGCACTGGCGCAATGTCGGCCCGTTTCGCGGAGGTCGCACGCGTGCCGTATCCGGTGTGCCCGCCGAGCCCAACGTGTTTTACATTGGCGCAGTCAACGGTGGCGTCTGGAAGACCGACGATTACGGACGGACGTGGAATCCCATTTTCGATAAGGAATCCACCAGTTCGATTGGCGCGATTGCCGTCGCCCCATCGAATCCAGATATCGTGTACGTTGGCAGCGGCGAGGGACTGCATCGGCCTGATCTCTCTGTAGGCAATGGAATTTACAAATCTGTCGATGCCGGCAAGACGTGGAAGCATCTTGGCCTGCGCAACGGACAACAGATTTCGATGATGGCCGTTGATCCCGGCAATCCTGACCGCCTATTTGTTGCTGTGGTCGGTCATCCCTATGGCCCCAATCCGGAGCGCGGTATTTATCGCTCGCTTGACGGTGGCAATAGTTTTCAGAGGGTCCTCGGCATTGACGAAAACGTCGGGGGCAACGATGTGGAAATCGATCCCGCCAATCCGCGGATCGTTTACGCCGCGCTTTGGGAGGCGCGCGAAGGTCCGTGGGAGAACGCAGCGTGGAATGGAACGCGCGGCGGCATTTATAAGTCGACAGACGGTGGCGCGACATGGAAGCAACTCAGCGGTGGACTGCCGGAAGGAATCATTCAGGCTTATGTGGCGATTGCGCCCAGCGATACGAAGAAGCTGCTGGCATCGGTGGCCAT
>JAKAYS010000146.1 GCA_021826695.1 Acidobacteriota bacterium
TTGGCGGAACGTTGTTTGCAATCTCTTTTTTCCGCATCGCCATCCTACTTTGGTTTGTAACACTTGTTCTTCAATTACGAAGCTGGAGTTTGTCCGTGGCCAACGCCTCATCCATTGCCTTGAGCTCCAGAAATCTCGACGCTTCCAGCTAGAGTTGCGCGCGGATTTTTGTGGCGTAGAATTTCGATTGTATCTCCCACATTGAAATCCTATATGTCTGCCAAACGTTCGAACACTCCGCCCAGTTTTGCAGCTCTCGTCGGCCTGCGCGTGGCGGTCGGCGTGCTGTTTCTCATCTTCGCGGAATATAAAGTCCTGGGCACGCAGTTTACGCTTGGCGGAGGCATGGAGATGTGGGTCCGTCGCTTTCTACAGGACGGGGCTTACCCTTGCATGGTTCCGGTCCTGAGAAACTTTGTTCTGCCCCACGCGCATGTGCTGGCCTTCTTCGTCGCCTACGGAGAGCTGGCCATCGGCCTGTCGCTGCTGCTCGGAATCATGGTCCGACCCGCCAGTGTGTTTGGATTTCTCTATATGCTGGCGTTGCTGTTTTCGTCGAATTACCCGGGACCGCACGCGCCCTTCTGGCAATACTTCGGGGCATCGCTCGACCACTCGGTGCTGGCGTTCTGCTTCGCTGCGTTCGCATTTGCAAACCCGGACGAGATACTTTCCGTTCGCCGCCGGGTGAAGCCGAGTTCGCGCAACGAAAGATGAAATGTTTTAGAGGGCCATCAGTCCCGGCTCAACGATCTGCTGCGCAGCGTGATGCTGCGAGACCTTGAGGCGAAGCGGGCTTGAGAGGTGTCTACGCGGCTTCGACAGTGAGCTTGAGTCCTATGGCTTTGGTGACGGCGACCAGTGTCGACAAGCGAGGATTGCCCTTGGCCGACAGGGCGCGGTAGAGGCTTTCACGCTCAATTCCGGCGGCCTTGGCGACTTTCGCAATGCCGCCTCTGGACTCGGCAATCTGTCGCAAAACAATGAGAAGCACTCGCGGATCGTCCTCGTCTTCGAGCGCGGCACGAAGATACTCGGCGGCAAATTTCGGGTCGTCGCGAAGCTCGCGAATGATGGACTCGTTGTGCGAGATGCTGGCTGGCTTTTTCATTCTGTGTCGGTCCTTTCCAGATAATCTTTTAAATATTTGTGCGCCCGTTCAATGTCGGCGGCTTGTTTGCCTTTATCGCCGCCGCACAGGAGTAACACGCAGGCGCGGCCCAGCATTCCGTAATACACTCGGTAGCCTGGTCCGCAGTCGATTCGCAGTTCGTACAGGCTCTGGCTCAATCGCCTGGAGTCGCCGAAGTTCCCAGCCGCAACGCGCGCGACTCGGATAGCAATCTTCGCCCGCGCTCGCACATCTTTCAGGCCGGCTAACCACTCTCCGACAACATCCTTTCCTGTTCGGGTGGTGTAGCGGCGGATTTCGATCACAGTGGAGAGTGTAACTTATAAATTACAATCTGGCAATGAGGAACAGTGTAAGGTGGTGGAGATTGGAAGTTAAAGCACGTAGTTGGCGTGGCCAAACGGTTGCGCGATGAAAGGATAGCAAATGCCGCAGAAACCAGAGTCGGACTACCCGACAGAGGAGCAGATGAAGGAGTTGTTCGAGGCGCGGAAGAAGCCGGGAGCGATCGCGGAAATCCTGCGCAGACGGGAAAAGGAAGCGGAGAAGGTGGAGACGCCCAAGCCCTAGAGGAGCCTGCGTGGGGGACCCTTCGTGCAGGATGATTCTCGTTTTTGCGCGAGGATTCACTGTGCGGCCAAGCCAAGACAGCGAATCTACCCCACTCAAGCCAAAGAACGGCTTGAGTGGGCCCGCCTGTCGGAGAGTCATTCTGAACGGAGCGCAGCGGAGTGAAGAATCCAGAAGGTGATGGAAGTATAGTCGAGGCGAATTTCGTCTGGATTCTTCGCTATGCTCAGAATGACTCTCTTTTTTGTCGCGAGGATTCACTGAGCTGCCAAGCCCAAGGCAGTGAATCTACCCCATTCAAGCCAAAGATCGGCTTGAGTGGGCCACCCGCCACGCTGCTGTTACGAATCCAGAACCGCTCAGTTTTGGCGGCGGTTTATGCAAATTGGACGCGTCCTTTAATGATAAAACTGTAGTTACAAAAATGAAGTATAGTATTGACATGCATGATTCTGTTCGAGTGGGATGAAGCCAAAGCGGCGAGCAATCGCCGCAAACACGGCGTTAGCTTTGACCTTGCTGCGGAGGTCTTTGACGATCCTTATGCGGTGGCCGAGCAGGATCGCATCGAAGGGGACGAAGAGCGATGGCAGACAATTGGGTCCGTCGAAGGCTTAATCGTTGTTTTCGTGGGCCACACGATTCGGGAACAAGGCCAGGATGAGATTATCCGCATCATTACAGCGCGAAAAGCCACAAGGAAAGAGCGCGAATACTATGACAAAAATCGTAAGAAAAACGTTGGCTGAGTGCAAGGCAGCCCCGGGACGCAAGCGAGAGCTAGCGAAGCTTGCGGCGATGCCGGACGATGAGATCGATCTTTCCGACCTGCCGGAGCTGACGGAAAAATTCTGGCGGAACGCCGTGCCGAATCCTTTCTACCGACCGGTGAAGAAGCAGATCACACTGCGGATCGACGCGGACATTCTGGCATGGCTGCGCCAGCAGGGGCAGGAGGGATATCAGTCCCGGCTGAACGCTCTGCTGCGCAGCTTGATGCTGAGAGACCTTGAGGCGAAGCGAAAGCGGGCTTGAATGCTGCTCGTGTAATTACCCCACTCAAGCCGAAAGAACGGCTTGAATAACCCGCCTGTCGGAGAGTCATTCTTGTATCTGTCAAGGCAGCGGCGACGAGTGAAGAATCCAGAAGGTGATGGCGGTGTAGTCGAGGCGAATTTCGTCTGGATTCTTCGCTACGCTCAGAATGACTCTCTTTTTTGCGCGAGGATTCACTGAGCAGCCAAGCCAAGGCAGTGAATCTACCAAATTTCAACTGACAACGGACGCCAACTTTACGTATCTGAAGCTGGTTGCTGACACGTTTAACGGGTAGCCGTAGCTCACCGAAGTCACTCGATAGTAGTCTCATTTGTGTGTGTTCGCGCACAAATCATTTCCAGGAAGGTGGTCTCATGTCAAAATACTTTACGGTTGCCCTTGCCCTAGCAATCTCCTCAGCGGGATTCGCTCAGTCTTCGGTCCAAAGCTCTGAATCCGGAGTCAAACATTACCGGCTGACCGTCGTGGTCGATTCTGGTCAAGGCAAAGCTGGGAAACAAAGCTTTGTGCTCGACATCCCCGTTGCTCCGGGCAAGACCGGAGCTGCACGGGTGAATCTGGTCGCAGGGAGTGAGGGGGATGCTCAGTCGGTTGTTCAGCAGCTTTTCGAGTGCAGTAATGTTCACGCGACCTCTACGGGCTTAGCTCTGAATATCGCAATGCAGTCCGACCGTGAAGCTCCGGCGATTCCGGGTCTCATTTCGGCCAGACACCAGCATGGAGAATTTCAACGAACAGTCGATTTAGTAATTGGCAAGCCGACCGTTGTGACACAGGAGATGCAGTTCAGGGTGCTTGGCAATACTGATCCAAAATTGGCGGAAAAATTGAGACAACCGGCCCCGACCATTACAGTTACGGCGGACGCTTTATAGATTTTCTGCATATTTAGCTGCTCGACTCAAGAGTTGCATAGCATGATGTTCTCGTTCTCGCGAGGACATCATGCTTTACTGGAAGTCTAGCTGTGTTTGGACACCAGAAAAATTTCCTGACTGTGGAAGGCAACTGACCCACTACCTAAAATATATCCATGGTTGACTCTGCTCGCATCCCTTGATATTCGTGTGAAGTTTGGCGAGGGACGAAAGTGCGCCTTGGTGTGCGCCGTGAGAGATCCGTTAGCAGTTGATGGCCGATTGCGTTGATGCCAAGCTTACTTCGGCTTAAGGTGCGCGAATGGATTGACGACGCGAATGCCAGCAATTTTCTGTCCCGCGTTGAGGTCTTCGGAAAGAATCCGCTCCGCTCCGGCCTTCACCGCAGCGGCAAAGATAAGGGCATCCCAGAACCCGATGCGGGCTTCGTCCTCGATGCGAAAGGCAATGGCTATCTGCGCCGAACTAGTGTCCACGCACCAGTTCGCGTACTTGTCCACAATGACGCGGGCAGATTTCCTGGCCAGCGGCCTGGTCGGTTTTCGGGTCACATTGACATAGAACTCCTGAAGAACCTGAGTACTGAGAATGCCGGTGCGAGTGGCCCACAGTTCGGCCAAGGTGTCCATCGCGATTGCGTGTTTCTCTTTCGCGTCGATATCGTGGGCATAGATCAAAACGTTTGTGTCGACAAAGGTCTTAGCGCTCATGCAATGCATCTCGATGGATGGAGTGGGTTCCGCCCATATGAAATCCGCGCTCCATCAGATCGAGCGCTGCGCGATGCGCGCTCTCGTACGTCTCTTCAGCATCCACCAAGGCTTCGATCTGTCCAGCCAAAAGTCCGCTAATCGATGTCGAGCGTTTTGCCGCGAGAACTTTTGCTTTTTGTATTGTCTGCGTGTTGAGGCTTACGGTCAGGTTTTGCTTTTGGGTTTGGGGCATGTATCGTTCCCTCCAGAGAGAGTGACGTGCAGCACGTATTTTACGTGTAGAACTGGTCGATGTCGAAAGGGTTGGGGGGCATCGACTGCCATTGCTGTTGACTCTGCGGGGATCCCTTGATATTCTTGTGAAGTTTGGCGAGGGACGGAAGTGCGCCTTGGTGTGCCCGTCCACATCCGTTGGCAGTCGACAGCGGATTGCATTGATTCCGAGCAATTTGTAACAGGATTTCGATACTCGTCCTTTTGCACCTGCGACACCGGCCACCCTGGCGGGCTATGCGGGGCAGAACAGCGAAACGGAGCGGGCAAGCGGTAAGAGCCGGTCACCGTCGTTGTTTCAGTCAGACTAAAAGAATTTGGGTCCAACTCCTAAAGTTGCGCGGAATCGCGCGCCTGCGGAGTGCCAATCCGCGTGATGGGACCGGCGGTTGAAATTGTGTTTGGAACCAGCAGCACCGCAATAAAGGAGATTGTTCTTGCCTACATTCAGTCAGCTTGTCAGGAAAGGCCGGACGGCGCCGCGATATAAGACCGCGAGCCCGGCCCTGCAGGGTTGCCCGCAGCGGCGCGGCGTTTGCACTCGCGTCTATACGCAGACCCCCAAGAAGCCAAACTCCGCGTTGCGCAAGGTGGCCCGTGTCCGCCTGACCAATGGCATTGAAGTGACGACGTACATTCCCGGCATCGGCCACAATTTGCAGGAGCACTCGATTGTGCTGATCCGCGGCGGCCGTGTGAAGGACCTTCCGGGGGTGCGGTATCACGTGGTGCGCGGCACGCTGGACGCCGTCGGCGTGGCCAACCGCAAACAAAGTCGGTCGAAGTATGGCGCGAAACGCGCCAAGGCCGCAGCCAAGTAGGAGATTGTTTTCCTCCCACTCAAGCCACAAAACGGCTTGAATGGGGCACCCGTAGCACCTGTAGTGTCAGTAAGCAAAAGGATTGAAGCAACTATGCCGAGAAAAGGTCACATTGCGAAGCGGGAAGTCGTGCCAGACGCGATTTACAACTCCACGCTGGTCACGAAGTTTGTCAATTCCATGATGTGGGATGGCAAGAAATCGACCGCGCAGAAGATTTTCTATACCTCCATGACGAACCTGGAGCAGCGCGGCGGCGATGAAGCTCTGAAGCTGTTCAAGAAGGCGGTGGAGAACTGCAAGCCGCTGCTCGAAGTCAAGACGCGCCGCGTCGGTGGAGCGAACTATCAGGTGCCGATCGAAGTGAATCCGGAGCGCCGGACTTCGCTGGCGATCCGCTGGCTGGTGACGTATGGTCGCGCCCGCGGCGAAAAGGGCATGGTGGACAAGTTGACGAATGAATTGCTGGACGCCGCCAATGGTCGCGGCGCGGCAATGAAGAAGAAGGAAGATGTACACCGCATGGCCGAGGCCAACAAGGCCTTCGCGCATTACCGCTGGTAGTACGCAGTCAGAAACCTGGAATCGTAACAGTAACCTGCGGGAGTTCCCGCGAAGTGAGATAGCACTGTGGCCCGTCTAGTACCGTTAAATCGTTGCCGTAACATCGGGATCATGGCGCACATCGACGCCGGGAAAACGACGACGACGGAGCGCATCCTGTTTTATACCGGCATCACGCACCGCATTGGCGAAGTGCATGAAGGCACCGCCACCATGGATTACATGGAGCAGGAGCAGGAGCGCGGCATCACCATCACCTCCGCCGCGACGACATGCTCCTGGCGCGACATTCGCATCAACATTATCGATACCCCCGGGCACGTGGACTTTACCGCCGAGGTCGAGCGCAGTCTGCGCGTGCTGGATAGCGCTGTGGCGCTGTTCGACTCCGTATCCGGCGTGCAGCCGCAGACGGAGACGGTCTGGCGGCAGGGCGACAAGTATAAGGTCCCGCGCATTTGCTTCGTCAACAAGATGGACAAGGCCGGAGCGGACTTCGAGCATGTCATTGAGACCATCCGCAAGCGCCTGGGCGCGCGTCCGGTGGCCATTCAGATTCCAATTGGCGCGGAAGCGAACTTCAAGGGCCTGGTGGATCTGGTCGAGATGCGCGCGGTTGTCTGGAATGACGAGACCATGGGCGCCGAGTATTCCGTGGAAGAGATTCCCGCCGACCTGCGGAAAAAAGCCGAAGCCTTCCGCATGCAGTTGATTGAGACGGTCGCCGAGTACGACGACGACATGCTGCACATGTTCCTCGAAGGGGAGATGCCGACCCCGGCACAGTTGAAGGTTTCTGTGCGCAAGGCGACGCTGGCAATGAAGGTCTTCCCGGTACTCTGCGGCAGCGCATTCAAGAACAAAGGTGTGCAGACACTGCTCGATGCAGTCGTCGATTATCTGCCCAGTCCGGTCGATATTGACCCCGTTGAGGGCATCGATCCGCACGATCCATCCATTACACATGTGCGTAAGCCGGAAGATGGCGAGCCATTCTCCGCGCTGGCATTTAAGCTGATCAACGACCAGTTCGGCAAGTTGAGTTTTATCCGGCTCTATTCGGGATCGCTCAAGACGGGCGATACCGTGCTGAATCCGCGCACGGGAAAAACGGAACGCGTCGGGCGTCTGGTGAAGATGCATGCCAACAAGCGCGAAGACATTACGGAAATCTATGCGGGCGACATTTGCGCCTGCGTGGGCCTGAAGGAAATCAAGACCGGCGATACGCTATGCACGCCGCATGCTCCGATCGCCCTGGGCGCGATTGTGTTTCCGGAGCCGGTCATCTCGGTGGCGATCGAGCCGAAGACCAAGGGCGACCAGGAAAAGATGGGCATGGCGCTCTCCCGGCTGGCCGATGAAGACCCAACGTTCAAGGTCCGCACCGATGAAGATTCCGGACAGACCATCATCAGCGGCATGGGCGAGCTGCATCTGGAAATTCTCGTCGATCGCATGAAGCGCGAGCACAAGGTGGAAGCCAATGTCGGCACGCCGCAGGTAGCATTCCGCGAGACCATCCGCAAGCACGCCGAGGCGGAAGGCAAGTATATTCGCCAGACCGGCGGCTCGGGCAACTATGGACATTGCAAGATTCGCATTGAGCCGAATCCTGGCAAGGGATACGAGTTCGTCAACGACATACGCAGCGGCTCGATTCCCAAGGAATACATCAAGCCCATCGATCAGGGGATCCGAGAAGCGCTGGAAGGTGGAATTCTGGCGGGCTTTCCGATGGTGGACGTGAAAGTCTCCCTGTACGACGGCAGCTATCACGATGTCGATTCCAACGAAATGGCCTTCAAGATTGCCGGTTCGCTGGCCATCAAGGATGCCGCTCGCAAGGCCAGCCCTGTGCTGCTGGAGCCGGTGATGTCGGTGGAAGTCACAGTGCCGGAAGAGCACATGGGAACGATCATCGGCGACATCAATTCTCGTCGCGGACGCATCGAGGGCATGGAGCATCTGGCAGGCTCGCAGGTGATTAAAGCGAGCGTGCCACTGAAGGAAATGTTCAATTACGCGACCAACATGCGTTCGTCCACGCAGGGCCGCGCGACGTATTCCATGCACTTTGCCAGGTATGAGGAAGCGCCTCGCATGGTCAGCGACGAGATCATTGGACGGAGTCAGAGCAAGGCTTAGAGAGATGGCGAACGCAGCAGGTTCGCCCAACAAGTTTAAGTAGCAAGAAAATTCAAGAAACCGAACGGAAGGATCATTGAAATGGCGAAGGAAAAGTTTGACCGGTCGAAGCCGCACGTGAACGTAGGGACGATCGGGCACATCGATCATGGCAAGACGACGTTGACGGCGGCGATCACCAAGGTGCTGTCGAAGCACAACCCGAACAACAAGTTTCGTTCCTTCGACACTATCGACAATGCGCCGGAAGAGCGGGAGCGCGGCATCACCATTGCCACCGCGCACGTGGAATATGAGACGAAGAACCGGCACTATGCGCACGTCGATTGCCCGGGCCACGCCGACTACATCAAGAACATGATTACCGGCG
Source organism: Acidobacteriota bacterium (assembly GCA_021826695.1). Classification (GTDB taxonomy): domain Bacteria; phylum Acidobacteriota; class Terriglobia; order Terriglobales; family Acidobacteriaceae; genus JAKAAZ01. Next base: position 8,529 of record JAKAYS010000146.1, read on the forward strand.
CGGCGCAGATGGACGGGGCGATTCTGGTGGTTGCGGCGACCGACGGACCGATGCCGCAGACCAAGGAGCACGTGCTGCTGGCGCGTCAGGTGGGCGTGCCGTACATCGTGGTGTTTCTGAACAAGTGCGATGCGGTGGACGATCCGGAGCTGATCGATCTGGTGGAGATGGAAGTGCGCGAGCTGCTGAGCAAGTACCAGTTCCCCGGCGACGATGTGCCGGTAATTCGCGGCTCGGCGCTGGGCGCGTTGAATGGCGAGGCGGAGTGGGAAGCGAAGATCGACGAGCTGATGGAGGCGGTGGACAAGAGCGTGCCGATGCCGCAGCGGGCCATCGACCAGCCGTTCCTGATGCCGATCGAAGATATTTTCTCGATCTCGGGCCGTGGCACGGTGGTGACGGGACGGATTGAGCGCGGCAAGGTGAAGGTGGGCGAGGAGACGGAAATCGTCGGCTTCCGCGAGACGCGCAAGACGGTGGTAACGGGCGTGGAAATGTTCAAGAAGCAGTTGGACGAAGGCCTGGCGGGGGACAACGCGGGGCTGCTGCTGCGCGGCATTCCGAAGGAAGATGTGGAGCGCGGAATGGTGCTGGCCAAGCCGGGATCGATCACGCCGCACACCAAGTTCAAGGCGGAGATTTACGTGTTGAGCAAGGAAGAGGG
>JAKAYS010000147.1 GCA_021826695.1 Acidobacteriota bacterium
TGGAAAAGTGCCGAAGGCTGTGGAAGAACTGCGAACGGAAACTCAATACCAGCTTGCAGTTCGTTCACCTCGCCTTCCTCGTCCTCCTGCTCAGAAGATCGTGAACAGGCTCTAAGTGATTTTGGATACAACTAGCGACATGGCTGAAGCAGTCCTTAAATTGCGAAGCAACGGAAGCCGCTCTTCGGGGCGGCCTTCCTGTTCCGAGGGTCTTTCAGCAAGCATTTATCACGACAATAGCACTTAAGGCGACGGGATGAATCTGACTCACAAAATACTAGATCGCCTCACCCTGCGTCGACCGGCGAAACCAAGTATCCAGTTGAAGATCACGAATGTCTCCCGCCAAACTGTGCTCGCCAGTTGCGTCGAGGTGGCCGACCGGGGCGCAAAGCGCAGAAAAGGTCTGTTGGGACGCGATCGCCTCCCTGCCGGAGAAGGTCTGTGGATTGTACCCTGTGAAGCTGTCCACACCGTCGGCATGCAATTCCCCATCGATCTTGTGTATCTGGATCGCAGCCAGCGAGTGGTAAAAGTCAGGAGCGACGTGCCTTGCTGGCGACTGTCCGCATGTCTCTCGGCACATTCTGTGATCGAGCTGCCCGCAGGCACGGTCCTTAAAACACAGACCAAACGCGGAGACAAGCTGGAATTTTGCTCTGCTATCCCAGGGAATGACAGCGCAGACTACCGATTTGGAGGTCATGCAGAATGAGTACAGCGTCACAAATCGAGGCACAGCCATATAAATCCTCCTTATATGGAGTCCCTGGGCGGATCATCTTCTGTATTTTCATTTTGACTTCAGTCGTGTCAGTATTGGGCATCGGCGTGGTGGTGTTGACGGGCACGCTTGCTGGCGTTTACGATTTCACCTCCTATTGGGCGGCTGGACAGCAACTAATACACGGCGCGAATCCTTATAGCGCAAGCGCGATATCCATTCTGGAGAGGGCCCACGGATATAAAGACACGGACAAGATACTATTCATGCGCAATCCGCCCTCCGCCTTATTTTTGGTGATTCCGCTGGGGTTGGTGGGTGCACGGGCCGGGTCCATTCTATGGTCGTTGCTGGGTCTGGGTTGCCTGGCTGCATCCATTCGCATGATGTGGAGAATGAACGGCAGTCCAGCGGGCCGACTGCACCTGTTCGGATATCTCTTCGCCCCAGTGCTTATATGTTTTTCGACGGGACAAATGGGCATTATTTTGCTGCTAGGTCTGGCCCTGTTCCTGCGCCTTCAAGATTCTAAGCCTTGGCTAGCAGGGATGGCGCTCTCTCTGTGCGCATTGAAGCCGCATCTGTTTTTGCCCTTTGCTGTTGCGTTATTCGCGTGGATCTTCACCCGCAAGGCATACCGCATACTGGTCGGAGCGGCGCTCGCGTTGGGCGTGTGCTGTGTCATCCCACTTTTCTTCGACCCGTCCGTGTGGGTGCAGTACATACAAATGGTGCGCAGATTGGGCATTAAGAATGAAATCATGCCTGACTTTGGCACGATCCTGCGGTTCGCGCTTGATCGCCAAGCCATGTGGCTCCAATTCCTGCCTGCAGCATTAGCATGTGTGTGGGCGCTGTGGTACTTCCGACGCCATCGCATGGACTGGGACTGGCAAACGCACGGTTCGCTCCTGATGCTCGTCTCGATCCTCGCGGCTCCCTATTCATGGTTCGCTGATCAAGCGATTTTGCTGCCTGCTGTGCTTCAGGGACTGTATTCTGGAAAATCTCTCACTTCCATTCTCGCACTGACAAGTGCGTCCATGATCGAAATGATGTTCTTGGGGGGGGTTAACCAATATTCTGTCCCGCTAAATTGGGCGTATTGTTGGCCAGCTTTTGCGTGGCTGGCATGGTATCTCTGGCCTATGCGGAGCGGCCTAGGTTCGTCACGCCTCTCGCAAGGGATTGAATCTTGATCGCCTATTCCACATGCGGGAAGCCGGCTCCAATCGGCACCCGATTCTACGCACGTTGTTCAACGGAAGGTCAATCCGAATGAGCACACTCGCGCCACTGGATGCAATACCGCTCACGAACACCTTCTTTCGAAAACTTTTGCGGGGTATCGTCGCTGGCGCGCTGCTCGCAGTCAGTATTTGGTTCCTGGCCTATACAACCAGCACGGAAAGTATAGCCAACCGCGATTTCATCTCATATTGGGCCGCTGGCCAGCAACTCGTCCACGGCGAAAACCCCTATGATGCACAGAGCATATTCGCAATCGAACGATCGGTCGGCTGGCATGGGTCGAGGCTGATTATGCGTAATCCTCCATCGGGTCTTTTCCTGACCCTCCCACTTGGAATGGTCCGCCCCAAGGCCGGATACCTGCTCTGGTCGGTGTTAATCCTCGGTGCATGGCTGGGATCTATTCATCTGCTCTGGATCATGAATGGTCGCTCGAAGAATGGTCTGCATCTGATCGGCTATGTTTTCACTCCGGCGGTCGCATGCTTTATTCACGGCCAAACGGCTATGTTCGTGCTCTGTGGCCTGACGCTCTTCTTATATTTCCATCGCAGACGCCCCATGCTGGCGGGCGCGGCCCTGGTTCTTTGCGCATTGAAACCACACCTGTTTCTACCTTTCGGAACTGTCCTGCTGGTATGGACCATTGCGCGCAGGGTCTACCGTGTGCTCGCCGGCGCCGCTATCGCGCTCGCAATCTCTAGCGCTGTGCCTCTTATTCTCGATCCGTACATCTATCTCCAATATGCGGCTATGGCACGCACTTCGGGAGTCAAAACAGAATTTATCCCCACTTTAAGCGAACTTCTACGGATAGCCGTCAACCCGAACGCATTCTGGCTGCAGTTCCTTCCGGCCGTTGCTGGATGCCTTTGGGCGATCTGGTATTTCCTACGCCATCGCGCTGTATGGGATTGGAGCGTGCATGGCCCACTTTTGATCTTGTTTTCTTTCGTAGTGGCGCCGTATGCATGGTTTTTTGACACAACCGTCATCCTACCGTCCATCTTCTATGCGGCTTATCGAGCACGCCCCACTGCTCTTGTGGTCCTGTTTGGATTGCTCGCCTTAGCCGGAGTGCCCCTGCTGTTCGCCACACCGCCGCATTCCGCATGGTTTGTCTGGTCGAGTCCCGCATGGCTCGCCTGGTATGTGTGGACGATGCGTCGTGGCCCGAATTCGACGCGCCTCTCGGAGAGGATTGAGTCTTGATCGCCTATTCCGCATGCGGGAAACCTACTCCAATCGGCTACCCTCGTTATTGCAAGGAAGGTAAATCCACATGAGCACGCTAGCGTCAGAAGTCTCTACGTCATCTGCCGACACTTTCTCCCGAAAACTTATGCAGGGTGTCCTCACTGGCGTGCTGCTCGCATTCAGTATTTGCTTCCTGGGCTATACGACCAGCACGGATAGCGTCGCCAATCGCGATTTCATCGAATATTGGGCTGCTGGCCAGCAGCTCGTCCACGGCGCGAATCCTTATGACGCGAACCAAATATTCGCGCTCGAACGAGGGGCCCTTTGGCATGGGCCGCTGCCCATCATTATGTTCAATCCCCCGTCGGGACTTTTCCTGACCCTCCCACTTGGAATGGTCCGCCCCAAGGCCGGATATCTGTGCTGGTCGCTGTTCGTCCTTGGCGCATGGCTGGGTTCCATTCACATGATTTGGGTCATGAATGGGCGACCCAGCAATCGTCTTCACTTTGTCGGCTATTTCTTCGCTCCGGCAATAGCATGCTTTCTCTCGGGCCAGATGGCGGCGTTCGTGCTTCTCGGCCTGACGCTCTTCTTATATTTCCATCGCAGACGCCCCATGCTGGCGGGCGCGGCCCTGATTCTTTGCGCACTGAAACCGCATCTCTTTTTGCCCTTCGGAGTTGTGCTGCTGGTGTGGGCCATTGCACGCAGGGCCTATCGCTTGCTTTCCGGCGCGGCTATCGCGCTCGCTATTTCCAGCGCTGTACCGCTTATTTTCGATCCATCCATCTATGGGCAATATGCCGCCATGTCACGTACCTCTGGGGTAAAAAATGGAGTGGTCCCCACCTTGAGTGAGTTCCTGCGTATAGCCATTCACCCAAATGCCTTCTGGATGCAATTCCTTCCGGCCGTCGCTGGATGCCTTTGGGCGATCTGGTATTTTCGACGCCATCGCGCTGTATGGGATTGGAACACGCATGGTCTACTCCTGGTGCCGGTTTCTCTCCTGGTAGCGCCTTACGCATGGTTTTTTGACGCGATCATCCTTCTCCCATCCCTCCTCTACGCGGCCTACCGAGCACGCCCCATCGCCCTGGCGGTTCTGTTTGGATTGCTCGCAGTAGCTGGTGTCCTATTGCTGCACGGAACGTCAGCCCATTCCGCATGGTACGTCTGGTCGGGTCCCGCATGGTTCGCCTGGTATGTGTGGTCGATGCAGCTTGGCCCGAGTTCTATGCGCCTCTCGGAGGAAGTGTGACTGGAGGAGGATGTGACAATGGCGACAAAGGACCCTGTTTTCATAGCTGACATGGGCATATATCCTGGTTGATTCTCAGAATGTCATTTACCCGGCGTGTATACGCCGCGTATCTGTCTGATTAACCCCGTATACAGCAGTTCACACCGCAACGCATGATGTGGCTTGCAACTCGTTGATTACTATAGGCAAAAATTCAAGCAAAGAATGGTTCTTCGCTTGCTTTTACAAGGACACTACCGGCCTGTGGCTGGGAATTCAAATAAATAATGAACGGGAGAAAATGTCAAATGAAAGATCTACTTATCAAACTGTCGGTAAAGTGGGCACTGCTCAAGGACGAAAGTGGGCAGGACCTGATCGAATACGCGCTGGTGGTTGCTCTGATCGCCTTTGCGGCAATTGTAGGCATGAATTCGCTGGCAACCGATATCAACGATGCATTCGAAAAGATCGGCTCGACATTAAGCAGCGCTACGCAGTAGTCTGCTGTCCTAAGGAAGCAGGACTGCAAAGTCAACACTGTTGTTCTTTCTGGGAGAGATTCCGTGGAACGTATTCATTCCGCGGCGTTCTCTCCCTTATTCTTCCAGCACATTATATGTGGATGCACATGCCATGCTGCTTTCGATCGTAATTCCCGTCTTGAATGAGGCCCAGACGATACCTCTGCTGCTGGATCGCCTCCGTGACACCCTTCGTGAAGTGACGTGGGAAGTTATCTTTGTGGATGATGGCAGCACGGATGAAACACCCGGCATACTGGAGCGCGCTACTGTCAAAGATGAACGCGTCAAGCTGCTTCGCTTCAGCCGAAATTTTGGCCATCAAGCGGCAGTCACGGCAGGGCTGGATTTCGCCAACGGGGATGCTGTCGCCGTAATGGATGCCGACCTTCAGGATCCGCCGGAATTATTGCCGCGCATGTTGGCCCTTTTCCAGCAGGGTTACGACATCGTATCGCCCCAGCGTACATCACGCGAGGCGGAGACCAGGTTCAAGCGCTGGACATCCAAGCTGTTCTATAGAGTTTTGTCAGGCATGGCGGACACGCAGTTGATACCCGACGTTGGCGACTTTCGTCTGTTCAGCCGAAGGGCGGTGTTGGCCATCCGCTCCCTGCGCGAGCAACACCGGTATATGCGCGGAATTGTCGCATGGCTTGGCCTGAAGGAAGCCATCCTGCCCTTTGAACGGAAGGCGCGCGCAGCTGGCAAGACCAACTACCCACTGCTCAAAATGTTGCGGTTTGCATGGACCGGCGTCACTTCGTTCTCGGCATTTCCATTGCGCATCAGCATCGCGGCTGGCTGCATCCTCAGTGGCGCAGGATTTGTATATCTGTTGCGTGCAGTGTATCTGGCGTTATGGACCACTACCCTGGTTCCCGGATGGGCCTCGGTCGTCGCGCTGCAATGCGCCTTCTCCGGAATGATTCTTTTGGCCCTGGGAGCCATTGGCGATTATGTTGCCAGAAACTATGAAGAAGTTAAAAACCGGCCGCTATATGTTGTGACGGAAGCACGCAATTTTCCCCTTCCCCAAAGATCCGTGTCGCGCGCCGTCATACTTTATGATCTCGCTACTCCATCTGGCCGTGTCCTGATCGACGATGCGCAACACACTCTTCCCATACCGGCGGCCTCGCCTTCCTACCAGCCGCTCCCTGGCGCGCGGGCATGAAGCGACTTCATGCGAACCGTTGAGATATGACCCCTTCCCCTACTCCAGATCAAGGCATTTCGGTGATGGTCCTCGAAGGTGGACTGACAGCGATTGCAATTGCTTTGGCGTTCCTCTCACCCAGGATTGGTTCCTGGTTTTTCTCTCCCATGGAGCGCGCCTTCGGGCGATTGGCGCGGAAACAGGGCCTGTCGGTTGCTGTCGTCGGCGCAACCGCGATTCTGCTGCGCCTCGCCATGCTTCCACTTTTCCCAATTCCCCATCCATTCTCTCCTGATGATTTCAGCTTCCTGCTTGCTTCGGACACTTTCGCGTCGGGGAGATTGACCAACCCTACTCCCGCGATGTGGGTCCATTTCGAAAGTATCCACATCACCATGAAGCCGACCTATATGTCGATGTATTTTCCAGCGCAAGGGCTGGTGCTGGCGGCGGGGAAGGTGCTGGCGGGGCATACATGGTACGGCGTATTAGCCACCAGCGCACTGATGTGCGCCGCCATCTGCTGGATGCTGCAAGCATGGCTGCCGCCAACCTGGGCACTCCTCGGCGGGATGATCGCGGTGCTGCGACTGGGTCTGTTCAGCTACTGGATCAATACCTACCATAGCGGCGGCTTTATCTCGGCAATGGGTGGGGCGCTTGTGCTTGGAGCTTTCCCACGGTTTATGAAAAAGGTACGGCTGCGCGAGAGTTTGCTGATGGCGATCGGTCTCATCCTGCTCGCCACCAGCCGTCCTTATGAAGGCATCCTTCTTTGCCTGCCTGTTGCCTTCGTTTTGGGACGATGGGTCTTCTTCGGAAGCAACAGACCGTCGATGGGTTTGTTGCTCCGCCGTACGGCTGCGCCACTGGTGTTGGTTCTATTCGCAGGCGCATGGATGGGCTACTACGACTATCGCGCCTTCGGAAGCCCACTTACCCCTCCTTACAAGATAGATCGCGCCACATACGCCGTGGCGCCCTATTTTGTCTGGCAGTCAGCGCGGCCCGAGCCTGTCTACCGCTATAAAGTGATGCGGGAATTTTATTCCCACTCTGAGATGACTGACTACAAGGAAATCCATAGGCCGTCCGGGCTTTTAACTATAACTTTAATCAAAGCGGTTCGAGGGTTTCTGTTCTTTACTGGCAACTTGTTGCTCGCTCCCCTCATCATGCTGCGACGCGTGCTCATGGATCGCCGTATTCGTTTCCTGGTCGTATGTTGCCTGGTGTTGGCTGCGGGCATGCTGGTGGAGATATTTCTTATTCCTCACTATCTGGCGCCTTTCACGGCAGCGTTCTATGCCATTGGCCTGCAGGCGATGCGCCACTTGCGAGTTTGGGAACCGGGCGGTCAGCCAGTCGGGATTGGGATGGTGCGGTTGATCGTTACCGTATGCATCGTAATGACTGGAGTACGGTTATATGCAGGGCCTCTGCATCTCAGGATTCCCGAATGGCCAGCGTCCGAATGGAACTGTGAATGGTATGGCCCAGCCCCCCAGTTCGGCGCTTCACGGGCCAATATCGTAACCGGTCTGGAACAATTGTCCGGAAAACAACTCGCGATCGTGAGATATTCTTCTCATCACAATCCTTTTGATGAATGGGTCTACAATGCCGCTGACATCGACCATTCCAAAGTCATTTGGGCGCGGGAGATGGACGCAGCCGATAATTGCGAACTTATGCAGTATTACAAAGACAGGAAGGCATGGCTGGTACAACCGGACTTAACGCCAACAAGTGTGTCGCCGTACCCGTCCGTCTGCCAGCAAACTGCAAGCGCGCGATAAGCAAATTTTGATTGGATGCATGGCGAAAGAACGCAGCAAGGAGAGTGGCCAATGATCAACGGAAAACGTATAGCGGTCGTGATGCCAGCTTACAACGCAGAAAGAACTTTGGAAAAGACCGTCCGGGAACTGCCTGACACCGTGGACATCAAGATCCTCGTCGACGATTCCAGTAACGACAACACCGCCGCCCTTTCAGAGAAGCTTGGGGTGCAGACCTTTATCCATGACGCAAATTATGGATATGGGCGCAACCAGCAGACCTGTTATCGGGAGGCCCTGGCGGCGGGCGCTGACATCGTGGTCATGGTCCATCCCGATTATCAGTACACTCCCCTGCTTGTCTCGGCGATGGCTGGCATGGTCGCCAGCGGTGTGTATGACGTCGTGCTGGGTTCGCGCATTCTTGGCGGCGGTGCGCTGAAAGGCGGGATGCCGATGTATAAGTACATCTCCAATCGCCTGCTGACAGCATTTCAAAACCTGTTTCTTGGGGCGAAGCTGTCCGAATACCATACCGGGTTTCGCGCATTCTCACGAGAACTTTTGCAGACCCTTCCGCTGCTTGAAAATTCCGACGACTTTGTATTCGACAATCAGATGATTGCTCAGTCCATTATGTTCGGCTTCCGGATCGGTGAGATCTCCTGCCCGACTAAATATTTTAAGGAAGCCTCTTCTATCGGCTTTAAACGCAGCGTGAAATATGGGATCGGCGTGCTAAAAACTACGGCCGGCTTTGTGGCGCACAAGATGGGAGTAGCCAAACTACCTTTGTATAACGCGTCTGGAAGAACAGTAGTTCTCCAATACTATTCGGAAATACCGCAGCGCATCGCGAAACACTAAATCCACCCTCCACTCAGGAGGCTTCTGCGTAGTTGAGCTGGCGACATGAGTACGCAAACAATCTCACCGAAGACACCCGCGGCAACTCGAGAGACCTCTCGACGGCGATACATTCCATATCTTGTATTCACGCTCTGCGCCAGCCTGTACCTTCTCCCGTTCATGCGGCTGCTCTTGCAGACACTGGATGAGGGATATTTAATTGAAGGCGCCGTGAGGATCGTCCGCGGCCAAGTCTTCGCGCGCGACTTCTTTGAGGTCGCGGGTCCGGGAACGTTCTATTGGCTGGCCCTTTTCTTTAAGCTGTTCGGCGTGACCTTCATGGCAACCCGTATATGCCTGTTTGTCACGTCTTTAGGGACAGCTTTCCTGATGTATTTCCTGTCGCGCCGAGTGTGCCGA
>JAKAYS010000011.1 GCA_021826695.1 Acidobacteriota bacterium
TTCCGATCTATCCCATTTTCGTCGCTTACGCCATGGTCCTTGAAGGAAGCGTGAAGATGTCCCGAAAAGGCCGGAAAAAGAAAATTACTGGGCAGAGGGATCGACAGGAACGAAACTGTCCGCCAGTTTGGGATCGCCTTTCCCGGAATAGCGGGGCAAAATCGGATAGGGAAAAACTGGTCGCGAACGCTACATTTATCTCGGCCCTGAACCACCCGCCATTGTCATTTTATCTTTTTCTTGAGAATTGAAAAATCATCCCCAAAACACCTGGAACTGCAGCCAAGATCGCCCACCACAGGAGACTCACGATTAGACTAATCAGTCCGTCGGTGGCTCGATATCTTGAGATCTCATTGACCCATAACGCCAGAACGCTTATAACAGCTACACCAATCATCCAGGAGCCGCTAAACTTTCCCCAGCGAATTCCAGCAAGAGCTGCGGGTAAGAGTGTAGACACCTCCAGCGAGCCGAATAATCAATGGCTGGGATTGCTGAAAGGAGAAGAGATACGTTGGTGCTACTACGACAAATATAAAAACACCGTAGAGTATCACTATCGTTAATGCAACTCGCTTAGAAATGGCACGCATAGAATCCCGTTACTTGAAAATACGTCCTTGTATTGCGGGAAAGAAAAAGAGTTGGGTGGACAAGTCCTCCACCAATCCTACGGCATAAGGACAATCCCCGACTGTTCTGGCGCAAGCTGGCGAAAATGGCGGAGGTTGAAGGTGTAGATTCGGTCGCAACCCACGCTTCGGGCCGCTGCCAGGTGCAGTGCGTCACAAATCAGGCCTCCAGTCCAGCCTTCTTTGGCGCTCTGCTGGAGGACGTTTCGATACTGTTTCGCATTGAGCGCGATGATTTTGAAGTTGGGCAATATATTTTCAGCCAGCAACTGCCACGCCTCACTGGGATAGATGGGTGGGGTAAAGGGCGCGCGGGTCAACACGGCAAAAAACTCAGCGAGCCCATGCGCGCTGACATGACCCTGGAGTTTCTTGCCACGCACCTGCCGCAACAGAGCAGATGCCTGGGGATGATGGACATGGTCCGCAACCGACGCGGCAACCAAAACGGATGTATCCAGGTAGACCTTCACAGGCCGACAATGTCCTTCATTCGCTCGTCCTCCACACTCTCCGTCAGCCGCTCCCAGTCAAAGCCGCGTGGCGCCTTGCCAGTATGCACCAGGACCCCATTCTTCTTGAGTAAAGAGGGCCGATGAGCGACAGGCCGTAACAGGATGCCATCAGCGGATTCAGTGGCCTCAAGATGCGCGCCTTCGACTAGACCCATACGGACACGAACAGGTTTGGGAAGGACAACACGTCCAGATTTATCTATGTGCAACTTCATGCCATTTATTATGGCACATGCCATTTCTTATGGCACAACTTCCGCTACGCCTGACTGGACTCCAGGGTCGTAGATAAATGGGCGAAGGGTCTACTAAATCTCGCATAATGGGGTGACACGATGGGTCAAAAATAGAGCCCGGCGTGGTGCAGGAAAGAAAATGGCAGCTTGGATTGGCGCACTCTCGCCATGCCGCCCGACACGCCGTCTTCGGCCTGTGAATGCTTGCCGGCGGCAAACAGCCGCACGGCGCGGCGGCGGCGTTCCTGCATGGCTCGAAAGTCCCGGCGCGGCGCAATGGATCGTGTCATACCTTACAACTTGCCGCCATAGCCCCGAGATCGTCACTATATTATGCGAGGTTCAGTAAGTGCGTATACCAATCGCAATCAGATTACTAGGTCGCAGATGGCCCACTCAAATATCCGTAGAAAAGCCAAAGGGCGAATTCTCTTGCGAGAACTCGCCCTTAGCAATCCGAATTTTCGAAGATCTGTTTTCGGGAACCAGATCACAACCTTGCGCTTCCAGAATTCCTCAGGACCTGCGAGCGGAACCCGCACATCCCGTGTTCTTCCGTACTTGCATGTCGTAAAAGCTTTCTGTCCGCCGACTGTCTTCAGTTGCCTGAAGTGAGTCTCGTCGCCGATCCTCGAGCCAGCTTCGATTCCGCCTTCTTCTCTGAAAGATTTCTCTTCCGTTGCAATGAGTATTGCATGAGAACTTCTCGTTCCCGGGGAATTATTTCGGTGGAAATCATGTACTTTTTGTGCGAAAACAGCCCGTTTTCCGCACATCCCATCCCGCCGCTTACGCCATGGCCCTTGAAGGAAGCGTGAAGATTAAATCGGAGTGGGTTTCCAGAAAGAGCGAGCGAGCAGAGGGGAGATTCTGTGCTGCCGTTGAACTTCATCTTCCCCCACGCAAGCGTTGCCGCGGCGACAAGGCTTGAAGGGGCACCGCGGCCCATTTTGGCCATCCATCGTCAGTTGGAGTAAGCTGAGTACGATTTGCACAGACGTTGTCTCGACGCTTGCGCTGCATCCTTCGCAACATTGCATCGACAAAACAAAACCCTACACAAAGGACCACGACGGATGGCACATAGAAAACTTTCTCAACTGGCGATTGCAGTGATGACGACTGTAGCGATGAGTGGATACTTGTTCTCCGCTGTGGCACAGACGCAAGCGCCGAATACGCTGACCGCACAGGAAAAAGCCGATGGCTGGAAGTTACTTTTCAACGGGAAAAATCTGGATGGCTGGCACTCCTATCACGAGCAGGGTGTAGGGAAAGACTGGTCCGTGAAGCATGGCGCGATCGTGCTGAACAAGCGGAACAGCGATCCTTCCGCCGATTATCAGGACATCGTCACGAATGACGAGTTTTCGAATTTCGATTTCAAAGTGGAGTGGAAGGCGAAACCCTGCATCGACAGTGGCGTCATGTTTTGGGTACACGAATCGCCGGAGTATAAACAGCCCTATAACACAGGCCCGGAGATGCAAATTGCGGACCTGGCCTGCACCGTACCCGACAGCAGGATTTTGATGGAGCGCTCGGGGGACATTTTCGATCTGATCTCGGACAAGGTCGAATACGTGAAGCCAGCCGGAGAATGGAACCAGTTCGAAATTATCGCCGACAACGGACACGTTCAGTTGTTCCAGAACGGGCATAAGGTCATCGACACTGACCTGAATGGAGAAGAGTGGAAGGGCCTGGTTGCGCATAGCAAATTTGTGAAAATGCCTGGCTTTGGGACCTTCCGCAAGGGCCATATTGCTCTGCAGGGAACGGAACCCAAGGGCAAACCGGGTGAGAGACTCATGTTCCGCAATATCGAGATCAAGCCGCTGTAAATTTATTGCGCTGAACGCGGAACAAGCTGCGTAGCACCGTGTCCGCGGAGACCCAGGCGTGTGTGCTAACGTAGTGTGGCCGGGTGGCCCATTCAAGCCCACCCTGAGCGTAGCCGAACGGGTTGGCTTGAGTGGGGGAGAGAGTAATCTGCATCCATGCCATCTAGGCTGAAACGATTCCACGAATCCGGCCAGAGCCATTTCATCACCTTCTCCTGCTACCACCGCCATCCCCTATTCGCGGAACCGGCAACCAGAGGAGTTTTCGAACTCGCGCTGGAACGTGTCCGACTGAGTTTCGGTCTCCGTGTTTACGGCTACGTAGTCATGCCCGAGCACGTTCATTTACTTGTCAGCGAACCCGACGGTGCCCCATTCAAGCCCACCCTGAGCGTAGCCGAACGGGTTGGCTTGAGTGGGGGAGAAACTCGCCGATCTCTCGCCGATGTCATCAAGTCCCTCAAGCAGGGAGTGTCGCGGCGCTTGATCGGGAAAGCCAAGCACTTCTGGCAAAAGCGCTATTACGATTTCAACGTTCGGGATAATAGTCAGTTCGTGGAGAAGCTTCGCTACATTCATCGCAACCCGGTGAAGCGTGGATTGTGCGAACGTCCGGAAGACTGGCAGTGGAGCAGTTTCCTTCACTATGCTACGGGCGTCGAAGGACGCGTGGAGATTGAATCCGAGTGGACGGCAAGAAAACGTGAACGCACTGCGGGAAGGCTTTGTTCAACCGTGGAACCTCTTCCCCACTCAAGCCAAAAGCAGGCTTGAATGGGGCACCCGGCGAAACAACTGGCAGTAACCTGCATGTTAGATGGTAGGAGGAGTTGGGCAATGACTCAAGACGATGTTGCACTTCTGCGTCGAAGCATCGATAAGGTAGTTCGACTTCACTGCACGGATGGTGAGGTTATCTCTGCCAAAATCGATCTAGTAGATGAAAACGACGGAGAGATCGTTTACCAAATGCTGGCCACAAATCAGGAGACTAAGCCTGCCTACTCAAAAGCTGGAATAGATGCGGCGTACCTGCTTCGCTTCGATGAAGTTGAATGGGTGGAACAGGAAGTTCAAACCTGATCTGATCTGTCTCTCCTAAATCATTAAGGATTAGGGTAACCTACACATCGAGCCGGGTGCCCCATTCAAGCCGTGTTTGGCTTGAGTGGGGACGTTTCTAATCCCGCTACAGCATACACCTGTTTCCCAGATGAGCCGCAAAGTGCGCGGCGCATCTGGGGCACCCGGAGTATCGCGGGCGATCCTACCTGAAAAAGTAGCTTTTTACGCGGTCGCGAATGTCTCGGCAATGCCGTCTTCCAGCGTAGTGAAGGGTCGCGTGTAGCCGCCTTGTTGCTGGAGCATCGTCGTGTCGGCTTCGGTGAAGTGCTGGTAGCGTCCGGCGAGGTCGTTGGGGAAGGGGATATATTCGATCTTTCCCTTGGCCTTTCCTTTGGCATGGATCTGCATCAGAGCTTTTGCAACATCGTTGAAGCTGCGGCTGGCCCCGGTGCCTGCGTTGAAGACTCCCTGATACGTTTCTTGCGCGCGGCCCATGGTGGAGCGGAACGCGTCGTCACCTAATCCGGCGAAGAACAAATTCATGCGGCACAGGTCGCGTACATAGACGAAGTCGCGGCGCTGTTCGCCGTCGCCGTAGCCGCCAGAGCCTTGAAACATGCGGATGACGCCGTTCTCTTTTAACTGCTGCGAGAAGTGGTGCATGACGGACGCCATGCGGCCCTTGTGCTGCTCCCGCGGGCCGTAGACGTTGAAGTAGCGCAGGCCGACGACGGTGCTTTCGATGGTCGGCAACAAGCGGCGCACGTAATTGTCGAAGACCAATTTGGAAAATCCATAGATGTTCAGCGGGCGTTCATTTTCCGGTATGGGAGTGAAGCGCTTGCTGAGGCCATAGACGGCAGCCGTCGAAGCATAGACGAAGGGAATGTGATATTGCAGCGCGTAATGCAGCAGTTCCTTCGAGTAGGTAAAGTTGTTGTCCATCATGTATGCGCCGTTGTCTTCCAGCGTGTTCGAGCAGGCCCCCTGATGCAGGATGGCGCGGATGCGCTTGGCCGAGAGCGCATTGGAGCCGATGGCGCGGCGAAACTCGGTTTTGTCCATGTAGTCGCAAAAAATTGCGTTCTGCAGGTTGAGAAATTTCGCGCTGTTGGTGCTTAGATTATCGACACAGAAAATTTCGTTTTCGCCGATGCGGTTCAATTCGTGAATGAGATTGCTGCCGATAAATCCCGCGCCGCCGGTGACGATAATCATGCTTTCTCCCGATTGGTTGCATCGCTGGCCGTCATCTTTTTTATGATGTTGCTGGTGCTGAAGCCTGCCACGGTGGGAACGATGGCCACGCGTCCGCCCCAACTGCGAATCATCTCCGCGCCGACTACGGTCGCTTCGGTGTAGTCGCCGCCTTTGACCAAAACATCCGGGCGCAAGGCCTCGATGGTTTCTAGCGGCGTGTCTTCCTCGAAGATGACGATGGCATCGGTCGAGGCCAGGGCGGACAGGATGCGGGCGCGCTCGTTTTCGCCGACGATGGGCCGCGCCGGACCTTTCAGCCGCTGCACGGACGCATCGCTGTTGATGCCGAGGACGAGATGGTCGCCCATGCGATGTGCGTCTTCGAGCAGAGTAATGTGGCCGATGTGCAGCAGATCGAAGCAGCCGTTGGTGAAGACGATACTTTCGCCGCGATTGCGCCATTGCGCCGCGCGCGCGATAAGGCCCGCGCGATCGACAACTTTTTCCTGCGTGCTGAGTGTGAGTTCGCTCGACAGGGTAGCCAGCAAATTCGCGCGATCGATCGGCACCGTCCCGACGCGGCTGACGACAATGCCTGCTGCGACATTGGCGAGTTGAATCGCGCTTTCGAGATCGAGCCTCGCCGCGGCCGTCGCGGCCAGCGTTGCAATCACGGTATCGCCCGCGCCGGAGACATCGTAAACTTCACGCGCCTGCGCGGCGGCCCGCACGTCTTCGGCTGGATTGGCCCGCAGCACGCGGATGCCACGCTCGCTCATGGTTACGGTGAGGTAGTCGAGCGCGAGCGTCCCGAGGAGAGCACGGGCCGTGTTCATCAGCACATCGTGATCCAACGTCGAGACGCCCGTGCAAGTGGCGAGTTCCTGAAGGTTCGGGCAAATGGTCGTGGCGTGCCGGTACTTCGAAAAATTGCTGCCCTTGGGATCGACCAGAACGGGAATGTTTCGTTTGCGCGCCTCGGCGATGACGTACTGACAGACCCGTTCCGGCAGCGCGCCTTTGGCGTAGTCGGAAAGGATGATGCTGTCGGCCTGAGCAATCTGGGAGCTAAGAAGTTGAAGCAGGGAATCCACCTCGGATGCAGAGGGTAGCTCTGGAGTCTCGACATCGAGACGCATGAGCTGCTGACGGCCAGCCATGACGCGGGTCTTCGAGATCGTCGGACGCTGCCAGACGCAGAGGGCGTCGGTTGCAACATTGGATGTGGAGAGCAGCCCGCGCAGGGTCCGCGCATCCTCATCCGCTCCCAGGAATCCCGCCAGCGATACCTGCGCGCCAAGGCCGACAAGGTTCATGGCGACGTTGGCCGCGCCGCCAGCGACGTTGGTGCGGCGCACGGAGCGCAGCACAGGCACCGGCGCTTCCGGGGAGATGCGATGGACGTCGCCCCAGACGTACTGGTCCAGCATCAAATCGCCCACCACCAAAACTCGATAGCGCTGGAAGCCAGACTCAACCAGATTGAGAACACGATGAAGGTCGCGGATCATAATGCGTTCCCTTGTATCTTAAATTGCCTTGGCGCGATGCGACGGAACTGGTCGCTTCGCGATGCCAACTTCCTCACAGAAAGGTAAATATCAGGCAGCCTTCGCCAGCGCGCGATGCACAGCGGCCAACACTTCGCCCGGCGCAATGGACGTCAGGCATTTCTTCTTCTGTTCGATGCAAATCTCCAAATCGCAGCCCCAGCAGTCGGTGCGGTGGTAGACCACCTCATGATGTTCGCCCCAGGGAAACCATGTTCGAGGTCGATTCCGAGCAGAGAACACGACCACGCAGGTTGTTCCGACGGTGGCAGCCAGATGCATGGGGCCACTGTCATGCCCGAGGAACAGCCTGGCGCGCGCCATTACGGCGGCGGATTCCCGCGGTGTGACGCTGCCGCACAGGTTGACGGAACGGCCAACCCAGGAAGAGGCCGCGAATTCGCTGACGGCGTATTCTTCGTTGGCCCCAATGAGGACCAGGCCGTGCTGCGGCAACTCCGCTGCCAGAGTATCGAGCACGCTACGCCAATTTTCGCGGCCCCAGTCCTTGGCCTGCACCTTAGTGCCAACGCTACAGGCAATTAAGGGACGATCCTGAACGGGTACAAGCACATCTGCGGCGCGTTTGTGCTCGTCGAGAGTGAGTCTCAGGTCCCAGTTCGCAGTGTCGTTCAGATCGATTTTTCCCAGGCCACGCATCAGGCGGGCCAGCCTTGCTGCTTCCGGCTCATACCAGCCAGTTGCGGAATCGAGCCGGTTGGCGCGGGAATCGCGGGCCAATGGAAGCCCGACCATGCGGGGTATGCCGCACAGTCGAAAGAAGGCGGCGTCGCGCAGGACCTCGCCGGCCTGGCGGCGGGGCGTGAGGTAAACGAGCACTTGCGGACGGAAGGCGCGAATCTGGCGTTGCAGATCGATGAGTTCCAAAACATTGCGCGAACCGATCGGATAACGCAGAAAGCCATGCACCAAGCCCGAGCCGTCGAGTACTTCATACGCAGCCGGTGCTTTGCTATGCACTGGGATGTTTGTCAGCAGACAGCGTTCCGCATCGGGGTAAGCACGGGCAATCTGGTGAAAGCAGGGAAGTGCAACAACAGTGTCGCCGAGGCTGCCCAGCCGATAAATCAAAACGCGCTCGATGCTATTTTGCATGCCAATAGAAAATCAGATGCTATCGTGAGGGACTCGCTATGGGAAGAGTTTTCAGCAGACCAGAATTATTATGTTCCGCTGCTTGGGTCGTATAATGCAATCATGTCGATTGTCCGCGATATCGCAGCCGTTGCCAAGGGAATGAGTGTCACTTTCGGGGAGATATTCGAGCCCACTGAGGTGGAAAATTATCCCGATGGCCCCGGTCCGATGCGCGGCGCAAAGTTTGAAGAGCGTTTTCGCGGTCGCCATGTATTGCAGCGCGATGAAAATGGCCTGGAAAAATGCGTGGCCTGTTTTCTATGCGCGGCGGCTTGCCCTGCCAACTGCATCCATATTGAAGCGGCGGAGAACACAGCCGAGCAACGGATTTCCAGCGCAGAACGCTACGCCAAGGTCTACAACATCGATTACAACCGCTGCATCTTCTGCGGCTATTGCGTTGAAGCGTGCCCGACGGACGCCATTACGCATGGGCATGGATTTGAACTTGCCTCGCTGAACGCCACCACCATGGTGATGCGCAAAGAAGATATGCTGGCGCCGATGCCGGGTTCCCCGGCCATGACAGATTTGTCCTCTCGCTAAATTGTAAACAGTACAGTCGTTAAGATAGACCAGCAGGACTGTCAGGCACCTGGTTGTTTCTAACTCTAATAGCGGATTTACAGTTATTTCTGGGAAGGAGTCATTCTGAACGGAGGTCACTTCGCCGCGGCGAACGACCGGAGTGAAGAATCCAGACAATGTGCGCGGTGTAATCTCAGCCATTACCCTCTGGATTCTTCGCTGCGCTCAGAATGACTCATCCCGTTTTGAACACACCATCTGTAAATCCTTTCCAGCCTGCGCGAAGGATGCTGTCGGGCTTTGTGTCAGTTGTTTTTGGAGGGTATCAATAACATGATTCGATCTCACTTTTTACCTATCGGCATGGCGTGCGCGTTGGCATTTGCATCTAATGCCCAGGCGCAGTCTGTCGACAAAGCAAGTGCCGGCATCGCACAGCAGCCGGCGCAGTATGGCCCAGCGTTTCGCAAGCTGGAAAAGGGCCAGGCGCCCCACATGAAGGTGCAGGTGCTGAACCATAGCAAAGAGGAAACAACCTACGCCGTCATTTTTGGTAAGGGAGATGAAGTGCTCGCTGGCTTGACGGAGTTTGCAGAGGAAAAACATCTTGGGGCCAGCAGAATTACTGGCATTGGCGCGATCCAGGACGCAATGCTGGGTTGGCTTGATCCACAAAGAAAAATGTATCGCCTGGTTCCTATTGCGCATCAGTCGGAGGTACTTTCTCTGATCGGTGACATCGCGTTGCTGCATGGCAAGCCCGTGATCCACGCGCACATGATTGTCGGATATCCGGATGGCAGCGTGCATGGCGGCCATTTGATCGACGCACACGTCTGGCCGACGCTGGAGGTGATCGTTACGGAATATCCGAATGCGATGCGCAAGAAAATGGATGCGGAGAGCGGCATGGCGCTGATCGATCCTTCTGTAAAAACGAACAATTAAGCAGAGCGATACTGACCTCTACACAGGAAGTTACATTGGAAGCCACATGCAAACCTTTTTAGAAGTTTTGAAAGAACGCGTGATTGTCTACGACGGCGCCATGGGCACCAGTATTCAAACGCACAACCTGACCGTCGATGACTATTGGGACAAAGAAGGCTGCAATGAACTGCTGGTGCTGAGTCGCCCGGATGTCATTCGCGGCATTCACGCAAGTTTTCTCGAGGTGGGCTGCGATGTCATCGAGACCGACACCTTCGGTTCGTCGCGCATCGTGCTGGCCGAATATCAACTGGAAGACAAAACGCGGGAACTGAACATCGTCGCGGCGAAGTTGGCCAAGGAGGTGGCCGCGCAATATTCGACGCCGCAAAAGCCACGCTTTGTCGCCGGATCGATTGGCCCTACCACGAAGCTGCCCTCGCTGGGCCATATCTCCTACGACGCGATGGCAGCGACCTATCGCGAGCAGATTGAAGCGCTGATCGAAGGTGGCGTGGACATTCTGCTAATCGAAACCTGTCAGGACATGCTCCAGGGCAAGATCGCATTGGCCGCGTGTGAAGATGCCATGCGCGCAACCGGCAAGCGCCTGCCGGTACAAATGCAGGTGACGCTGGAGGCAACAGGGACGATGTTGCTGGGCAGCGAAATTGGCGCGGCGCTGGCGGTGCTGGAATGCTTTCAGCCGGACATTGTCGGCTTGAATTGCGCGACCGGACCACGCGAGATGAACGACGCGGTGCGCTTTCTCTGCCAGAATGCGACGCGTCCTGTCAGCGTGTTGCCGAATGCCGGTTTGCCGCAAAATGTTGGCGGCCACGCAGTCTACGCGTTGACACCGGAAGAACTTGCGCGCTACCACAAGCAGTTCGTCGAAGAGTATGGCGTTCGCGTTGTAGGCGGCTGCTGCGGAACGACGCCGGAGCACTTGCGCGCGGTGGTGGAAGCTGTCGGGCACGCCACGCCAGCCGTGACGAATGCCGTTCCGCGCAGCGTCGCTGCCAGCGCGTTTTCCGCGATTCCGCTGGAGATCGATGGACAACCTGTGATCGTCGCTGAAGAGATGAATACGACCACGCGCAGTCCAGTGTTTCGCGACATGGTTCGCTCTGGAGACTACGACGGCATTCTCGCGCTGTCGAAACGGCTTGCGGTGGAAGGCTCGCAGATGTTGGACCTCTGCTGCGCCATCGTCGGCGAAGACGAAAAAGCGTACATGAATGGAGTGCTGGAAAAGATTGCCACCCGGGTGCCTGCGCCGGTACTGGTGGACTCGACAGAAGCGGATGTAATTGAAGAGGCGCTGAAGCGCATTCCCGGCAAGCCGCTGATCAATTCCATCAATCTGGAGGACGGCGAAAAGCGCACCTCGCTGGTGCTGCCGATGGCGCGACGCTACGGCGCAGCCGTGATTGCGTTGACGATCGATGAACAAGGCATGGCGCTGACTGCCCAGAAAAAACTGGCCATAGCGCAGCGCATTTATGAACTTGCAACCCGAAAATATGGCCTGCGCGGGCAGGACCTGATCTTCGATCCATTGACGCTGCCGATTTCGACCGGGCAGGAGGACTATCGGACGGCAGGCATGGAAACGCTGGAGGCCGTGAAACTGCTGAAGCAGGAATTGCCGGAATGCAAAACGATCCTGGGCGTCAGCAATATTTCCTTCGGCCTGTCCACCTATTCGCGGCGTGTACTGAACAGCGTGTTTTTGAAAGAGGCCGTGGACCGTGGGCTGGATATGGCCATTGTGAATTATTCGAAGATTTATCCACTCTACAAAATTCCTGAAAGGGAAGTGGAGTTGGCCCGCAAGCTCATCTTTCGCGATACTGCGGAAGGCGATCCGTTGCAGGTCTTCATGGCCTACTTTGCAGGCCTGCAAAAAGACCCGAATGCTGCGCCGGAAGAAGAAGCCGTCGAGGCGTTGACCGTCGAAGACAAGCTGAAGCAGTTGATTATTCGCGGCGAGCGCAGCGTCGGCGCAGGCGCAAACAAGAAGTCGCTGGAAGATTTACTGGAGGATGCGCTCGAAATCCATACGCCGCTGAACCTCATCAATACTGTACTGCTGGATGGCATGAAGACGGTCGGTGAACTGTTTGGAGCACGCAAAATGCAATTGCCGTCGGTGCTCGATTCCGCGTCCGTCATGAAGGCCGCGGTTGCGTATCTGGAGCCGAAGATGGAGCGCGTCGAAGGTTCGCAACGTGGGACGATTGTGCTGGCGACGGTCAAAGGCGATGTACACGACATCGGCAAAAATCTAGTGGACATCATTCTTTCCAACAATGGCTACAAGGTGGTGAACCTCGGCATCAAGCAACCGTCCGATGTGATTATCCAGGCAGCCCACCAGCACAAGGCTGACGCCATCGGCCTGAGCGGACTGCTGGTGAAGAGCACGCTGGAAATGAAGTACGTGATTCAGGACCTGCAGCGGCTGGAGAGCCAGATTCCCGTCATCTGCGGCGGCGCTGCGCTGACGCGCAAGTATGTCGAAGACGATCTCCGCGCGCAATACGCTGGCCCGGTGTATTACGCGGAGGACGCCTTCGCGGGGCTGCATGTCATCGGGGACCTGACCGATGCGGATACAGTCGTGCGCGATGGACGCATAGAAGATGGGCGCACCGTAAAGAAATTCGAGCGTAAAAATCTTCTGCCAGAGGAGCAGACGGGGCCGCAGGAGCCAGTGTCTACGAAGCGTTCGCATGTTATTCAGGACGCGCCGGACATTCCGCAGCCACCGTTTTATGGCGTGCGCGTGCGAAAGGATTTTTCACTCGATACATTGTTCGGCTACATCAATGAGACCGCGTTGTTCAAAAACCAGTGGCAACTGAAGACTGCGTCCGCGACGGATTATGTCCGACTGGTCGATGAAAAATATCGGCCCATTCTGCGCGAGATGCTGGTCGAAGCAAAACGCGACGGCTGGCTGGAGCCAAAGGTCGTGTACGGCTACTTTCCGTGCAACAGTGAGGGCAACGATGTCATCGTGTATTCCGCGGAGAGCGCACAACCAGGGAATACGAAACAGGAACTGTTACGTATTTCTTTCCCGCGCCAGCGTGAGGGCCGTGGACTTTCGATTGCGGACTTTTTTCAGCCACTGGAATCCGCCAAGCTCGACGTCATTGGTTTTTCCGTGGTGACGGTCGGCCAGCGCGCCAGCGATTTGACAAAGGAATTGTTCGAGCGCGGAGACTTTACGAAATATCTCTATACGCATGGACTCAGCGTGGAAACCGCTGAAGCTCTGGCGGAGTTTATGCACAAGGAAATGCGTGCGGAGCTTGGCATTGGCGGGGAAGATGCTACGGATGTGCGCGACCTGTTTCATCAGAAATATCGCGGATCGCGCTACTCGTTTGGTTATCCGGCGTGCCCGAATCTGGAAGATCAGACGAAAATATTTGCACTGCTGCATCCGGAGGAAAACATCGGCGTGCGGCTGACGGAAAGCTATCACCTGGAGCCTGAGCAGAGCACGGACGCGATCGTCGTGCATCATCCACAGGCGAAGTATTTCGTTGTGTAGCGCGCTTCTCGTATAGACGTGGTTGAAACATGAGAAGAGTCATTCTGAGCGAAGCGAAGAATCCAGACACGGTTGACCAGGGAAAGATTCTCTGGATTCTTCACTGCGCTACGCTCCGTTCAGAATGACTCTTCTCCCATTGTGTAAGAAGAGAATCCCTGTAGATGCCAAAAGACCATACGCCAATACATGTTTGAACATGCATTGGCGCATGCAATGAATCGATGCGCGAATACTTAGCTTAGAGTCTTCCTTTCTAAGGAGTTTCCATGTCGATCCAATCGCTGTTTCTGTCACGCGCATACCGCGCCGCGCTAGCCGCCCAACATATCTTTCCGGAATATGCCGCCTGCGAGGCGGCGCTCGAGTCTGGCTGGGGCCACTCCAGACTGGCCGTCGAGGCCAATAATTTGTTCGGTCAGAAGCAAAGCCATCCGCCGCTTGCAGGGACAGAAACCGTCACCATGCCGACGCGCGAATTCCTTCACAACCACTGGATGACGGTGCTGGCGAACTGGACGAAATTTCCCGGTTGGATCGAATGCTTTGCGGCGCGCATGGCCCTGTTGCGACGGCTGCGCTACGCCTTCCCGCACTATCGGGCGGCGCTCGATGCCACCAGTGGCGAGCAGTATGTCATGGCCGTTTCGCAGAGCTGGTCCACCGATCCGGAACGCGCGGGCAAAGTGCTCGCGGTCTACGATGCACACGTCGGAACGTTTCAGAACACCCAGCGAGTGGCATAATTCCCAAGACTGAAAAAATACGAGTTAGAAATTCAAACCTGCCAGCCTCTCGCAAGCCTCCGCCAGTGGGGCAGGCCTTTTCGCGTAGCAGAAACGCAGCAGATTTTCGCCACGTCCTTCTGTGAAAAATGCGCTTCCGGCGACAGCGGCGACGCCACAGTTAGCGAGCAGAGTGCGCGCCTTTTGCTTGGCCGTCGCGCCCGGTAGACGCGATGCATCCGCGAGGATGTAATAGGCACCTTCGGGAATCGATGGCGTCAGTCCCGCTGCTGTCAGGGCATCGACAAGCTGATCGCGTTTGCCTTGATAATCCTTTGCCAGGCCGCTGTAGAAATCGTCCGACAACTGGAGCAACCCTGCGGCGGCCCCATGTTGCAGCGGTGCGGGCGCGCACACGTAGGACAGGTCGTGGAAGTATCCGATGGCGGGAATCCAGCGCGGATCGGCGGCAAGATAGCCAAGTCGCCATCCGGTAACACTGAATGTTTTGGAGAAGCCGGACATGGTGATGGCGCGCTCGGCCATTCCGGGCAGCGAGGCGAAGCTGATGTGCTCGGTGGAGTCGCAGAGAAAATACTCATAAATCTCATCGGTAATGACGAGCAGATCATGCTGCTGGGCCAGCTCGGCGATGGCCTCCAGTTCTTTTCGCGTAAAGACCTTGCCGGAAGGGTTACAGGGCGTGTTGATGACGAGCGCTCGCGTTTTGGGGGTGATGGCGCGTTTCAAACGATCGACGTCCAGTTCCCACCGGGGCGCGTCGAGCAGGACCGTCACGGGCTTGATGCGCAGAGAGGTCAGCGTATTACGGTGGTACCCGTAGAAGGGCTCAAACAACAGGGCCTCATCGCCGGGATTCAGCAGCGCCATGCAGGCGGCAAAAAATGCTCCCGTCGCTCCCGCAGTCACCAGCACGCCAGACTCCGGATTGCATGTCAGCCGGTTGTAATGCGCCATCTTTTGCGCGATGGCAGCCCGCAAAGGAGCGATGCCATCCAGGCGCGTGTAGATGTTATGGCCGCTGCGAATGGCTGCTATTGCGGCCTCGACCACCGGCGCGGGAGGCTCCGTATCGCACACTCCCTGGGCCAGATTGATGCCCTGAATACGGTCGCATTCGACGGACATGGCGCGAATCTCGGATTGCATAATGTCGGCGGAGAGTTCGCTCAGCGCAAGTCGGCTGGTTTTCGCTAATGTCGGGGCAGTCGTGGTGGTTGGCATTGGTACGCAGTCTACCGCGTTCCTGCGACTTCGCCAATCGCGCGCAATCCAAACGACGGTCAAATCTATCGTAAGCTACAGAATCCACATATCATTTCTGCTATGTTTGGAGAAATTCATCGTCCTTTCACGTTGGTATTCTAAAGTGGGAGTGCCTCCGAAAAGTAAAGAGTAACCGTGTAATAGGCGTACTCAAATTTCGATCTCGATGGGAAGAGGAATTCTCTATGATTCGTCGACTACTAGCACTGGCGGTTCTGACCACAGCAAGTGCATTCGCGCAGCAGATATCGCTTACAGGAGCGGGTTCCACCTTTGCTTATCCGCTCTACTCCAGTTGGGCCAGCCAGTATCACACATTGCATCCGAATGTTGAAGTGAACTATCAATCGATTGGTTCAGGCGGCGGAATTCGCCAACTGATTGCAGGCACGGTAGATTTTGGTGCGACCGATGGTCCGATGACCGATAAAGAACTGGCGGAAGCGCAACAAAAGCGGGGTACGGCGATCCTGCATTTCCCAACGGCATTGGGCGCGGACGTGCCCTCTTATAACATTCCCGGCGTGACGACAGAGTTGAAGTTTACGCCTGCCGCTCTTGCTGGCATCTATCTCGGTCACATCACCAAATGGAACGACCCGGAAATCCAGAAGACGAATCCCGGCATCAAATTACCCGCTGCGAATATCGTCGTGATCCATCGCTCCGACGGTTCGGGTACGACGTATTGCTGGGTCGATTATCTGTCCAAGGTAAGCCCGGAGTGGAAGAACAAGATCGGTGTCGGGACCTCTGTGAATTGGCCAGTGGGACTGGGCGGAAAAGGGAATGAAGGTGTCAGTGGATTGATACGGCGCATTCCAAACTCCATCGGTTACATTGAACTGATTTACTCGATTCAGAATCACATTCTCTACGGGGATGTCGAAAACAGTTCCGGTAAATTCATCAAGGCCGATCTGAATACAGTGACCTTCGCGGCTGCTGGCGCAAGCAAAACCATGCCAGCGGATTTTCGCGTCTCGATCACGAATCCAGCCGGTGCCCAGGCGTATCCAATCTCCACGTACACATGGTTGCTGATTCCGGAAAAGATGGGCGACAAAACCAAAGGCGCAGCATTGAAGGCATTTGTTCACTGGGGTCTGACAGATGGGCAAAAATATGCAGCTCCATTGGCATATGCTCCTCTGCCGAATGTTGTGGTGCAAAGAGAATTGCAGCAGATGAAGAAATTGCAGTATTAAGCGTCCCTCCGGTTGTGTTTATGGTAGGGGGGCGTCATTCTGAGCCGCAGGCGAAGAATCTCTGTATTGGCTTTCCTCCCCAATACGGAGATCCTTCGGTCGCCGCGGCGACCGAAGGATGACGAATTCTATTGTGGTGTTTACAGGAGCGAACGATGGCCAATGCCGCACTCTCCACCCCCGGCGTGCCGATGCAATCTAGGGGGTTGGAAAAGAAACAGACATGGCTGGAACGGCTGCGCAAGGGTGATGAGGTGGTCCATCTCATCACCCTTGCCGGTGCATGGTCGATCATTGTAATCACGGGACTTCTGGTGCAGCATCTCTGGGTCTATTCGGCCATTGCCCGCCACACGTTCGGTTGGCGCTTTTTGTTTACCAGCACATGGGACCCCGTCAATGGATTGTTCGGCGCGTGGCCGTTCGTGTATGGAACGATTGTGACCTCCATTCTTGCTTTGGTCATTGCTATCCCCATCGGGTTGGGTACAGCGATTTTTCTGGCGGAACTGGCCCCGCGCAAAGTCTCCGATGCGCTGACATTTCTGGTTGAATTGCTGGCTGCGGTCCCTAGCGTCATCTATGGGCTGGTCGGCATTTTTCTACTGATTCCTATCCTGACTACAGCGATGCCATACTTTCAAAAAGTATTTGGCTGGCTGCCCATCTTCAGCGGAACGTTTTACGGCGTCAGCTACTTCTCCGCCGCCGTCATTCTTGCGATCATGGTTGTCCCGTTTATCGTTTCAATCTCGCGGGAAGTGCTGCTGGCTGTGCCGGTTTCGCAGCGCGAAGCCATGATGGCTCTGGGCGCAACGAAATGGGACGTGACCTGGCGTGCGGTTGTTCCTTATGCGCGGCAGGGAATCATGGGTTCCATTTTTCTGGCGCTGGCGCGCGCCCTGGGAGAAACGATGGCCGTCACCATGGTGATTGGCAACGTGGCGCAGGTTTCCACCTCGCTGCTGGCTCCCGGATATACCATTGCGGCGGTTATCGCCAACGAATTTACAGAAGCTACCGGCGATCTTTATTTGCACGCCTTGATTGAGCTCGGCCTTGTGCTGTTTGCGGTCACGATGATCATCAACGCATTGGCACGTTTACTGATGTTGACCATGAAGGGTCATGAGGTGACAGGATGATCGTTTCACGTTCCTCATCGAATCCGCCCTCGTATCCGCCGCTGTCCCGGAAGATCGTCAACTATGTCATGCTGAGCCTGACCGGTCTGTGTACCCTGCTGGTTGTCTCGGTATTGCTGACCATTCTGGTCTATCTTTTGTGGAATGGCGTTCACGCGCTCAACCTCAACTTCTTTACCAAACTTCCCGCTCCGGTAGGCCAGTCGGGTGGAGGAGTTTCCAACGCGATCATCGGTACATTGAAACTTCTTGCGCTGGCCAGCTCCATCGGCGTCCCCATTGGGCTGTTAGGAGGGATTTACCTGTCGGAATTTGCCGGAGGATGGTCTGCTTTTACCGTTCGCTACACCACGGACCTGTTGAACGGCGTGCCTTCCGTGGTGATGGGGATTTTTGTGTATACGCTGGTGGTGCTGCCGATGCACCATTTTTCCACTCTGGCTGGTGGCATTGCATTGGGTATCATGATGATTCCAATTGCTTTACGCAGTACTGAGGATTTCCTGCGCGCGGTACCGCGCAGTCTGCGGGAAGGCGGACTGGCACTAGGCGCCAGTAAGTCGGAAACGATCTTTACCATCGTCATCCCGGCGGCCATCTACGGCATCATAACTGGCATTATGCTCGATGTGGCCCGTGTTGCGGGAGAAACAGCACCGCTGCTATTTACGGCATTCGGGAACCAGTTTGACAGCTCAGGATGGCTACAGCCCACATCCTCGCTGCCAGTTGTGATCTACAACTATGCAATTTCGCCTTATGACGAGTGGCACCAGCAGGCATGGGCGGCTGGCTTCGTGCTACTCTCAGGATTGTTGGTGGTCAGTATTGTCGCTCGCGTGATTTTAGCTCGCGGTAAGAAGTTGTCCCATGGGTAATCGGTAAGTTCGCGATGAAGACCTTGATGAAACCATTTGACCTGAGCCAGTTGTCGAAGGCCCACGAAGTACGATTTGCGGGCAGCGAGGGCATGGAAGAGCAACTGCCCTGGCCGCAGTTCACGGTAGCCGATCTCAATTTCTTTTACGGCCGTCAGCAGGCCCTCAAAAACATCAATTTGATCGTTCCCAACAAGCGCGTCACTGCGTTTATCGGTCCTTCGGGATGCGGTAAAACCACCCTGCTGCGCACCTTCAACCGGATGAATGAAACGGTCCCTGGGACACGTGTGGAAGGCAGCATTCGACTGGGCGAAAAAGATCTTTTCAGCATCCCTGCAACCACCTTGCGTCGCGTGGTGGGGATGGTATTTCAGAAGCCGACTCCTTTTCCAAAATCTATCTTTGAGAATGTGGCTTACGGACTCCACCTGGAGCACAGACTGCGCCGCAGCGAGATTGCGGACAAAGTAGAGCGAAGCCTGCGCCGCGCGGCGCTATGGGACGAAGTAAAGGACAAGCTGAACCAGTCTGCGAATGGGATCTCCGGTGGCCAGCAGCAGCGCCTTTGCATCGCGCGCGCTCTGGCTGTCGATCCGGAAGTTCTGCTGCTGGATGAGCCGTGTTCCGCGCTCGACCCGATCTCAACGGCGAAGATTGAAGATCTGTTGTTCGAACTGAAAAAATTCTGCACCATCATCATTGTCACGCACAACATGCTGCAAGCTGCTCGCGTCGCAGACTACGTGGGATTTTTCCTCTCCGGCGAACTCATCGAACTGAATCGCTCCAAACAGATTTTCCAAAACCCAGAAAAGCAGGAAACGCAGGACTACATCACCGGACGCTTCGGCTGAATGGTCTTCAAAGATACAGTATCTGAAAATAAGGGAGTCATTCTGAGCCCTTCGGTCGCCGCAGCGACCTCGAGGGTAAACTCCGCGAAGAATCCAGAAGGTGATAGCTCCGTATGCCAGGCGAATTTCCTCTGGATTCTTCACTCCGGTCGTTCGCCGCGGCGAAGCGACCTCCATTCAGAATGACTCCTTTTAACATCGGTCTACGCTAACTTTGAAATGCTTTGATCCTCCTGCCCCTACAACATCGCGACCTCATGTGTCGGAGCTGGCAGTACAAGCTGCTGGCTCTTTCTCCTCCACACCAACAGCAACGCGCCTGCCAGGACAATCAATGCAAGGCAAAGCCCCACCCACACGCCTCTAGCGCCCATATGTCGATGGAAGCAGAGATACCATCCTAATGGCAGCCCGAACATCCAATAACAAAGAAAATTGAGCACCATGGCGCTCGCCGTGTTGCTGATACCGCGCAGCGCGCCGGTCGTTACGGTCTGAATTCCATCGAAGAGCTGGAAGAAGGCGGCGATCAGCAGCAGGGAAACTCCCATGGTAATGACCTGCGGTTGGGTTGTGTATACGCGCATGATTTGCGTTGGCAGGGTAAGAAACAGAATCGCCCCGACGCTCATGCAGGCGGTTCCCAGGCCGATGCCGAGCCAGCCGACTCGGATCGCGCCAGCCTGGTCCTTTCGGCCCAGCAAATGGCCCACGCTGATGGCTGTCGCCGAGCCGATACCAAGCGGGACCATGTACGTAACGCTGGCGCAGTTGAGGGCGATCTGGTGCGCGGCGAGGGCCACAGGGTTCAGTCTTCCGGCAATTACAGTTGCCGCGCTGAAGGCCCCGACTTCCATCAAAATTTGCGACGCCGCGGGAACGCCAATCCGCAACATGTCCCGCAGACGCACAAAATCCAGCCGTGGACGCATGTGGAACAGGCCGCCACCTATCTTGATTTCCTGATGCACGATGACCATGGCGAGGAAGCCTGTCATGTAAATTCGCGAAGCGATAGTGGACCACGCCGAGCCCGCAATGCCATGCGCTTGAAAGCCAAGATGTCCGTAGATCAAGGCCCAGTTTCCCAGCCAGTTCACCAGATTGGCGCTGACCAGCGCAAACATGACAGGGCGCGCCAGTTTGATGGCCTGAAGATATCGGCGAAGACATGCGTAGAGCAGCAGCGGAAGCGTGCCCCAGGACAGGATTCGGATGAATGGGCCACTGGCTACAGCGGTAGCGGGATTGACATGCAGGCGAAACAGCAGGCTGGGCAGCGCATAGGCCAGCGCCATTAGCGGAATGGTGAGAACGACGGAAAGAAAAATCCCCTGGTGCAGGGTGTGATGGCAGTCCTCAAGATCGCCCGCGCCAAAAGATTTGGCCACCAGAGGGTCCATGGACAAGAGCAGGCCGAAGCCAAACAGGACAATGGTGTAGTACAGAATGCTGCCAAGGCCAACCGCCCCGATGGCGACTGCATTCAGCCGACCGACCATCGCCGTATCCACGACGGCCATCATCATCCAACCCAGTTCCGCCATAACAACAGGGAACGCCAGATGGATGAGAGCGCGCAGTTCATTTTTGTAGAGCGAAATGGAGACTGTGCGTTGCGTCATGGAATTTGCGAAGAAATGTTTTATGTGTTCGATCTAGTATGACGCGATCGTTCTGGGTCCCGCAAAAAGAAGTCGTCCATCGCACTTGACAGTTAAAAAAGCGGTAGAGACAATCAAATTCTTATGCTGGTTTTTTACTGGATGTTTCGTATGTCTCATATCGAGCAGGTCCGTAAAAATGGCTGACGCCTCCAGGGTCATCGCTATGCATCAGTCTCGATTCGGCGCGCAGGGAGTTGTATTTCAGGCACCTGGACGCGTCAACCTCATCGGGGAGCATACGGACACCAGCGAAGGCCATGTGATGCCCGCCGCCCTGGATCTTCGCACGCTCTCTGTGCTAAGTCCGCGTACCGACTCGACCGCTAATATCTACTCGGAGAATTTCGGCGAGCAGGTCAGCATCGATTTACAAAAGTTGCCATCAAGTCCGCGTCAGCATTGGAGCGATTATCCGACGGGCGTTTTGTGGAGCCTGCGCCAGCGCGGTATTACATGCGGCGGTTTTGATCTAACGCTTGCTGGCAACGTGCCTTCCGGTTCCGGGCTTAGCTCCTCCGCATCGGTAGAGGTCGCAGTGGCAGTTGCGGTACTGGATCGCGCAGGGGCGCAGCTTGCCAAGCCTGAGATCGCGAAACTATGTCAATTTGCAGAAAATAATTTTGTCGGCGCGCAGAGCGGGATCATGGACCAGTTCGCCTCCTGTTGTGGCGTGGAGGGGCACGCACTCCTGCTCGACTGCCGCACGCTGGACTACGAAGCGCTGCCGCTTCCAGAACAAGTGTTGTTGGTGATTTGCAATTCCATGGTGAAGCATTCTCTGTCGGATGGAGGGGAGTATAACGAGCGTCGTGCCGAGGTGGAAGAGGGTGTGCGAATTTTGAAGCGCTACTACCCGGAGATGCAGACCCTACGCGATGTAAATGAGGAGCAATTGCAAGCCAGTAAGAACGAGATGCCGGAACATGTATTTCTCCGCTGCTTGCATGTAGTGACGGAGAATCGCCGGGTTTTACAGGCTGCCGAAGCATTACGGGAGCATGATTTTTCCAGCTTCGGCAAACGCATGTATGAAGCGCACAATAGTATGCGCGACAACTATGCTGCCAGTTGTGCGGAGACGGACACCCTGGTGGAACTGGCCGCAAAGCAGCCCGGCTGCTACGGAGCGCGCATTACAGGCGCAGGATTCGGCGGGTGTACGGTGAATCTTGTGGCTGCGGAGCACTCTGAAAAGTTTGTGGAAAATCTTCGGGCGGGTTATTTCCAGGCCACTGGAATCCACGCGGAGATTTATTTGTCCCGCGCTTCCGATGGTGCAGGGCCTCTATTGAGAAATTAGGGCGGATTCATAGATACTGTAATCGAAAATAGGATGTGTCATTCTGAGCCGGTCGGTCGCCGCGGCGAAGCGACCTCCGTTCAGAATGACTCTTTTTAACATTCAGCTACGCTCGCCATCAATCCACATCTAGAACGACAAGAGAAATTCTCAAAGTGGTGTTTTTTTATTTCTGCGTCTTCCAGAAATCTGCACCGCGCTTCGAGTAATCGATGCGGACAGTATTGATGGAGTAAGGCCCAACGGGAACGGTGACATGGTCGCCGGAGATGGAAAGCGGACTGCCTTCTGGGTGTTCCATCAGGTTTGTTGAGACGGCGGCAGTTGCTCCCGTGGGTACGGCGATGGTCGCATTGGTTTTCTTGCCGGCCCATTCATAGAAGCGCAGGACCAGTCCATTGCCATCTTCAGTTTTCTTCATTGCGGTCAGCACGAGGTTTTCCGGTTGCACGGTCACAAAGGAGTGTGTCGGCGGCAACTCGCCGGTGTGCGCTTCCGCCTGCATGGCGTGCAGCGTGTAGTTGAATGCGTAGCCGTGCAGCACGGTGTCTGCCTGTCGCCATGTGCCCGCGTGCGGATAGAGCGAATACCGGAAGTGTTGATGGCCACGGTCCGCATTTGGATCGGGCCATACCGGAGAGCGCAGCAACGAGAGCCGCAATACATTCCCCTTCACATCGTAGCCATATTTTGAGTCGTTAATCAGGCTGAAACCGTGCGCGTCATCGCCGAGGTCCGCCCAACGCTGCGCGGGAACTTCAAACTTGGCGTCTTCGACGGAGTTGTTGCGCGTCGTCGGGCGTTCGATGGTGCCGTAAGGAATTTCAAAGGTCGCCTTCGGCCCACTGGCCGCCAAGGGGAAGGCGGCCTTGAGCAGAATGTGCGTTTCGTGCCAGTCCACGTCGTTGACGACATCGACGCGGCGCATCCCGGCGTAGAGAATGATGTCTTGCGTAAACTTCGATTTGTCCCAGTGTCGGGTGATGCGAACGACATCGCGTACTGGACCAACCTCGACCAGTTGCACGCTGTCCGCTGCCGTCAGGTCGGTTCCGTGTTGCGCAAAATTCGGGTTGATGTTCCAGGCGTCGTACTCTTTTGGCGTATCGACGAAGGCCTGCAAAAGATTGCCGCACTGGCCACTCGCAATACTTTCAAAGTGCGACTGCTTGTCATACAGACTGTCGATGCAACCAGTTTTCGGATCGACTACAACACGCAGCACGCTGTTTTCCATGGTGGTGCCATTCGTCTTCAGATCGCTTTCTACCTTGCGTGTGCCTGCGACCGCGTGAAGCACGGTGTAGCCCATGGAGGGAACGTTCTTAGGCTCCAGCAGCAAGTGAAAGCTATGCGTATTGCTGTCATGCGAGAGGACCTGCATGGGAACGGGCTTGTTCTCTGCGTCGAGCACCGCGATACCGTCCGGCTCGGCCTGTGGCATCTCTACGTTTACCTCGACGATGTCGCTGCGGTTCCAACTCAACGTGTTCCATAGAACGATGGGAACGCCTGCGTGATTGCTGGTATCGATGTGGCTGTCGATGTCCGCGAGCGCTTTGTGCGTCGCGTCGTTCGCCGTCCAACGGACAACATCGAACTGTTTCTGCGCATCTTTGTAAATCACGCCAATCCCGGAGCCAGCCGCGAGATCGTGAAAGCCGTTGAAGGAGACCAGCTTCCATGCTTCCGTCAACTGTTGCCCCGGATAATTCAATCCGCCCAGCCATGCCAAAGATGAATATTTTTCTGAGTTCAATAACCATTCACTGCTGTGGCGCAGGTTCCACTTGTGTTTTGCCTGCGTGGTGTACACGCCGCGATGAAACTCAAGATACAGCTCGTCATTCCATACCGGAACGCTAACTTTTCCTGCGGCAGCAGCAGGCAATTGCGTTTTGCCCGCGGCCAGTGTTTCGTAGTTCCATACCGGGGCATCGGCAGTGTCGACGCGCTGCGCCATGGTGTCGAAAAACGTCTTCGATACGCCGAATTCCAGATGTGGATAGACCTTGTTCGGTTCCATCCAGCGCACACCGCTGTCCAGCATGTCGCGCGTAGGGCCGCCGCCGTGGTCGCCGATACCGTACAGATGCATCATTTCCTTCTGTCCGGGATTCAGGTTGACCGCTGTGGCCAGGTCGCTGGCCATCCGCACCGGCTCAATCGAATTGACATAGTCGTGCGGGAAGTAAGTGAGCACGCGGCTGCCATCCGGGGCCTGCCACCAGAACAGCTTCAACGGAAGCTGATTCGTGTCGTTCCACGCCATCTTCTGCGTGACGAAATAATCGATGCCGGACTTTTTATAAATTTGTGGCAACTGCCAGTTGTAACCGAAGGTGTCCGGGTTCCAGCCCACGCGCACATCGACGCCGAAATTCTTTTGGAAATAGCGTTTGGCGACCAAAATTTGACGCACCTGCGACTCGCCACCCGGCAGGTTCAGGTCCGGCTCGACCCACATGCCGCCAACGATTTCCCAACGGCCTTCTTTGACGCGCTGCTGGATTTGCTCAAAGATGCTGGGGTATTTCTGCTGCATCCACTCGTAATATTGCGCCGCTGACGCGCTGTACGTGTAGTCCGGATATTCGTTCATCAATTGCAGCGCGGTCGAGAATGTGCGCTTCACCACATCGACAGTCTCGGTCCACGGCCAGAGCCACGCCGCATCGATATGGGCATTGCCGGTCATGTGGACGCTGTATTGTTGCAGCGCGGGCCGCAGCGCTTCAAGTTTGGATTGCGCCTGTTG
The DNA here is from genome assembly GCA_021826695.1 of Acidobacteriota bacterium. Taxonomy (GTDB): domain Bacteria; phylum Acidobacteriota; class Terriglobia; order Terriglobales; family Acidobacteriaceae; genus JAKAAZ01. The sequence continues at coordinate 25,055 of JAKAYS010000011.1, forward strand.
CAGGGAAGCATCAAAGGCGGCCTGATTCGCTGCATCCAACGCGCCAAGATTGACGGAAGTGGCTGCGTCCTCCAAAATCTTTTCCTGCGAGGCGAGCGTCGACGGGTCCTGCGTGATGGCGGGCAAAAGGTTGGCCGCGGAGAGAAGTTCAGCGCGCAAATCTTCTGGATTCGGACGATCGCTGCGGAAGACGACATGCAAGTCCGCGCTGCGCAGGTCCTTGTTGTCCTGTGTGACCAACATCTTGACCGCTATCAGGACCTTGTCGCCGGGCTTGGCGTTGTTGAATAAAATCTGCTTCTCCAGATCTTCTCCCAATGCGACGCGTCTGCCGTTGTAATACAAGATCATCGGGATCGGCCCATTGGCATTGGCCCGCATCTGGAACCAGATTTGGGCGCCGGTCAGGTCGTAGCCGTGGAGCGTCTTCGGCACCTCAACCCAACGGCGAAACCAGACCGCCTCATGCGGGGCAGTGAATGGAGTATGAACGGTCTGCCAGCCGGATGTATCGAGATCGACCTGCTCGCCATGGGCCACATCGCCAAGATGATATTGCCAGGTGTTCGCCGGGATGGCGTCGAAAGTCCCAAGACGATCGATCACTGTTTTCGCATTGGCTGTAAACAAGTACCGCTTTGGCAAAATGTTCTGTGCTGAGAGAGTAGATATATGCACCATTAAGGCAAATGCGCAAACCCATAGGATGGCAGTCACGAAGGTTTTACGAATGCGATTCAAGGCAGGCTCCATTCGGAATTTTTTGTCGCGATTTCCAACTTACACCAAAATAGACCCTGTCGGCGCGCTCATTCGGGAAGATTGTTCCCGAACGACACAACAGGCTTTAAGATAAGTTTTCTGGGGTTTCATCTTTGGAATGATTCGTTATACAAAGGAGAAGCGGATTGCAGGACATGAAGACACTTCCGGTCGATTCAGGTTTGTTCCCGTTGGCGGCGCGAAAGTCAGAGCTAGCAGGGAAGCATGAACGCATTCGACAATTTCTCGATCGGCAGAACAAAGATGCTCTGTTGTTGATGCGTCATGAAAATATTGCATGGTCCACAGCGGGAATTGCAGAAATGCGGGTTGCCATCCCCAATGAAACCGCTGTGGGCTGGCTTCTTTTTACGCGGACGGGTGGCCGTTATTATCTGACGACGGAAAATGAGGCCCCCCGCTTGGCTGCGGAGGAGTTTTCGCATTTAGATTTCCAGCCCATCCTCAGGCCGTGGTATGACGCTGACTGGCTGTCGGATTTACGCAAGAGGATCGATGTTGGCGCTATAGTCGGCGACCATGCTGCCAGTGGTCTGCCGGTAGTTTCGCTGCAACCTCTGCGGCTGGTGTTGACCAGTGGAGAAATTGAACGTTACCGCTGGCTGGGCAAACACACTGCTGAGGCGACTGCGGAGCTGCTGATGCGGCTGCGTCCCGGCATGACGGAAGCCGATATGCAGGCACAGGTTGCCGAGGCGTTGTTTGCTCGCGGCATACTGCCCACAGTATTTCTGATGGCGACGGACCAGCGAATCCTGAAATATCGTCACGCTGTCCCGCGCAATGGCGTGCTGGAAAAATTCGGAATGCTGAACCTTTGCGCGCGCCGTTGGGGGTTGGCGGTTTCCATTACTCGTTATGTGCATTTTGGGAAAATGCCGGAAGACCTTCGCAATAAATTTCGCGCCGCAGCTCAAGTTTATGCTCGCCTGCTCCAGGCCACGCGCTCCGGCGCTGCTTCCGACGCTCTCTTTCACGTTGCGCGGGCCGCGTACGTCGAGGCGGGTTTTCCGGGGGAGGAGCAGATGCACCATCAAGGGGGCGCAACCGGCTATGTGGAGCGCGAATGGGTTGCCCGACCCGGAGGCAAGGACATCGTTGCCAACTCGCAGGCGTTCGCCTGGAACCCCAGCGTTCAGGGGGCCAAAATTGAGGACACGGTTTTGCTATTGGAGCACGCGACAAAATCCGGTCCGACGCCAGCAGACCCCATAGAAACGCTGACGAAAACGCCGACTTTGCCGATAGAGGAAACAGAGTGGGCAGGCTCCGTGTATCGCACTCCCGCTGTGCTGGAGGTTTAAGCGCTGACGGCCAGAGAAGAGTTGTTGTCGGTGGTCTTTTCTGGATCGTGCCGCTTCTCAACCAGGCAATAGTCCGCCGTCAATAGGACCAGGCATATCCAGAAGACATCGGCGCCCAACAGATGAACAATCTGAATCCACGTGGGCGCAAGCAGAAGCACATCCAGCGTGCCTAGAAGGATTTGCACGGTCAGCGTTGAAACGACGGCAATGTCCAGAGCGCGCGTCCGCGGGGCAGCAGTGTTGCGAAAAGACTGTACGAGCAGCCAGCAGATAAAAGCTGCCGCGACGATGGCGCTTGCTGGATGAATCCATCGCAGACGCAAGAGCAGCGACGCGGTAGAAGAAAAGTCCTGATGAAAGGCCCCGGCGAGGGATGTGGCGGGGAAGAGCGTATCTCCCAGAGCTGCAAGCGAGCCCGTCACACCTACGAGCAATGTGGCGACGATTCCCAGGGTAGGAAAGATCATCTTTCCGTGCCGCAGACTTGTTGTGGCGCGGCTGCGCGGTCTTGTAAGAAATTCCGCCGAAAGAGTAAGAGCGCCAAGCAGTAGCAGTGTGTTGGCAAAGTGAAAGGAAAGATATACGCCACGCGCAGAGGACTGGTTATGCGCCACCAGACGCAGCAGGACCAGCAGCGCACCCAGGAGTGCTTCATTCAGCGTCAGCACCATCGCTGCACCGCTTGCCCATCGCGCCAGTTGCCCGCGGACAGTGGAACGCCATGTCCAGATCAACAATACAGCCACCAGTAGCAGCGATCCGCCGCTCATCAAACGATGCGTAAATTCCACGATGGTATGGAATTGTGGCGACTGTGGAAGCACAACCCCATTGCAGAGAGGCCAGTGGTCGCCGCAGCCAGCGCCGGAGCCAGTTGCGCGCACCACAGCGCCCCACAGGACGACGAGCACGTTGTACACCAGCACAAACCAAGCAAAGCGTTGCAGCGCGGCAGAGATAGCTGTCGGAGGGCCGGACACCGTCGATGCGGTGCGTCTGTCGCGCGCAGTAGCATCGGCAGGCACAGAATGGGCGGTATGGGTGCTACGAGTCATCGCATCGCTCCAACCCTGTATTGTAGGCTGAATCGCCAGAAATTCCTTTCAGGAGACAGCACCGGAAGCGACAACCATGGAAAAAAGATTTCTATAGACGAAATATTGTTTGTCAGCTTTTGGAGCGGGGAAATGGCCCGGATTATTGAGAGGTGTAGCAGTGTCTTTTAAAAGATTCTGCACGGGCTTAAAGAACTGAGCTGTTCATAGGCGCAAAATCTATCTCCAGGTACTGATTCAATGGCCGGTCGGTGAGTAACTCCTTATCGGAGAGTTCCTGAACCAGATAGCTTCGCTTTCCTAGAAGTTTGGCGACGTGTTCTCGATAATCTGGCGGAACAAAGAGGAATTTACGCGGGCCAGTTCCCCAGATTGCCAGTAGCTGCGCATCGTCCAAAAAGATATGGGGCGCATCGGGGTAGTCCGATCCCCACTCCATGGAACTGGTGCGCCCATTGACCAGCAAGGCGCGTCTCTGCGTGTAGAAAATGATGGAGGAGCCATAGGACTGATCGCCATAAAGTAAAAGCACATTGTTGGGCGCGGAGATCGCGTTGATCGTATCGGCGATGGCCCGCGAGGAAAGCATGGGCTCAAAGCGGGTGTAGGCAATTTGCGCCGCAACCAGAAACATTGCGGCTGTCATGGCTGTGGTGAATGTGGCGCTCAAGTGCTGTTTGCGGGCGCGCATCCACCATGCCAGGCTTGGCCCCAGCAGAAGAGTGATTGCAGCGAGGACAGATGGCAGACGCAATGCGGCAAAGGATGGTCCGGTAAGATCGAAGAAGTGAGACATCGAAAGCGAATAGCCGCCGACATCGCGGTGCGCCAGTAAGGCCCCTATGTCCTCAACGTACGGCAAATGTCGCGAGGCCCAGAGTCCATAGCCAAGCGCCGCGGCTGCACCTAGTCCGACGAGCGCGAACAGTGCGTGCGAGACCTCCAGCCAACGCATGTCCACGGACTGCTCTGCCGCCGATTCGGTAGCAACGTCCGTCTCCAGTTTGGCAAGCGCCATGGCAGTCAGGATCAGCAGCGGCAAGTAGGCGGGGTAGGTGTAATACTCCTGATTCGTCGAGAGCGAAAAAAAGAACAGAATAAATCCGCCGTAAAGAGCGAGCAGAAGTGTGGTCTTCCCGGAAAAATTCAAGTGCCTACAGCGTTTCCAGGACAGCTTGCTGCTGGAAGCGCGATGTTTACGCCACGCGGAATACAGAGTTGCAGGCCAATAGAGGCTCCACGGAAATAGCCAGACCAGATGAAGGCCCCAAAATAGATAGCCGGGCAGCTTGTTGTAGTCATGTGGGTAACGCCTGCCGAGAAAACGCAGAACGTGTTCGTTGATGAAGTAGAAGTAAAAGAAGCCGTGAACATTTCCAGCGGTGGGAACATTGCCGATCGGATGTCCCTGGTCCGGGTTATGCAGTCCGGCCAGCAGATGCCACGGTGCGGCAATCGTCAGAAATAGCAGGGTCCCTGTCAGCAGATGAAACTCTCTCCAGCGCCGCCATTCGCCAGTGAGCAGCAGATAAGGAATTACTCCACCAAGAAAAAACACAGGCGCTATCAGGCCTTTGGCGAGCATGGCCAGGGCCAGCAGCGCATAGGTTGCATAGATGCGCTCCGGTTGACGGTCTTCCAGACCGGTCAGAAAAAGATAAAGCCCCAGCGCGATCAGAAGCGTCAGAATGGATTCAGGAATGAAATATCGTGTGAATAAAAAAACGCCGATGGAAGTGAGAAAGGCAAGCGCGGCATAAAACGCGGCCCTCTCGGTGTAGGCCCGACGGCCCCACAACAGCGCGAGGATGGCGCATCCCAGCACTGCGAGCGCCTCCGGCAGGTGCGTGGCGAAGGCGTTGAAACCAAAAATCTTGTAATCGATGGCGACCAGCCAGTAGGGAAGCGGAGGCTTTTCCAGATAGCGAATGCCGTCTACTTTCAGCGTGATCCAGTGGCCGGAGAGCGCCATATGCTGCGCGGCCTGCGCGTGTGTGGCGTCGGCATCGTCGATCAGCGAAGGCGAGAAAAGGGCCGCAAAGTAGACAGCAAGAAAGATGGTAAGAACCAGTATCCATTCTGCGCGTCGCGAAAAAGGGAGATTGCCGGACGCGTTATGCGCATTCCGATTCGAAAATACGTGACTGACGGAAGTATTCAAAGGTCTCATGCCGATCCATTGCAAACAAAATTAGGATAGCAGTCTATTCTTCGTCCACTTTATTGCTCCAATCGTGTAATTTTGCAAGCGTGGGCATTGTTCGAGTTCAACAGATGACGACATACGCTGCGGTCGATATCGGATCGAATTCCGTCCGGCTGAAGATTGCCGCCGTGCGCAATCACCGATTGAAGACGCTGCATGAAGATCGCGAAGTCACGCGACTGGGCGAAAGTGTCTTTGAAAGCGGGGTGGTTTCACCGGAGTCGATGGCGAGTACGATTCGTGCGTTGCGACGTTTTCGCCGCGCCGTCCAGGCGCACTCCGTGGACCGTTTGCGCGTGGTGGCGACCAGCGCGCTGCGCGATGCGCGCAATCAACAGGCATTTCTTGCCTGGGTGCATTCGGCGACGGGCTGGAAGGCCGAGATCATCTCTGGCCTGGAAGAGGGCCGGCTGATCCATCTGGGAGTTGTATCGAACGAGCCAGCGGCGCGCGGACGGTGCCTCCTGATCGACCTTGGCGGAGGTAGTTGTGAGATTACCTTCTCCGAACACTCGGCGATTCGTGAAATGGTCAGCCTGCCGCTGGGCGCGGTGCGGTTGACGCGGGAATTTCTGAGGCGCGACCCGGCAACTCCTGAAGAAGTTGCCCGCATGCAGGACTGGATTCGCCGCGAACTGCGGAAGGCTGAACAGCGCATCGGCGGGGAGCGGATTGCGGCTGTGTTTGCCACCTCCGGAACAGCGGCCGCACTGGCTGCCGCAGGTCTGGCTGGCGGAAAGATCGGCGCGAAATCGCGCAGCAAGACCGGAGCAAAGACCAGCAAGGCGGTTCCCGAGAACAAGGCCCGCGCATGGGAACGGACGCCGACTGTCACGGTCCGTAAGCTTGCAGATAAATTGAAGCGAATGTCTCTCGTCCAGAGGAATGCGGTTCCCGGAATTGGTCCTAAACGCTCCGAGATTATTGTGGCGGGGGCGCATGTGTACGCGGAGATATTAGAGCGATTTCATCTGTCCGGATTTCGCTATTCTCCCATGGGGCTGCGCGATGGAATCCTGGCGCTTATGCTTGCCGAAGGTGACGCAAACACCTCTGCCCACCAGCACTTTGAGCAGGACCGCTGGGAGAGCGTCCTCCAGTTATGCCGTCATTATGGCGTGCAGCCAAAACAGCAGGAACCGGTTGTTGGCCATGCCAGCCAGTTCTTCGACGATCTAAAAAAAGTGCATCAATTGCCGCCAGAGTACAAGCTGTGGCTGGAAGCGGCAGCGATGATGCATTCCGTCGGCAAATTCATGAACTATCAGGGTCATCACCGGCATACACAGTACATCATTGCCAATTCAGAGTTGTACGGATTTACCCCGGAGCAGCGACTGATTGTCTCAGCGATAGCCCGCTATCTGGGAAAATCGCGTCCCACGCCAGCGGACCGTGTGATGCGCGGCATTCCCGTAGAGCAGCATCCGTATGTACGGCGTGCCGCTGTTCTGTTGCGCATGGCCGTCGCTCTGCATCAGGACCAGTCCAGCGCCGTGTTGCGCATTCGTACACGAGTGACTGTGAAAAGAGTGACCGTGGAATTGCTACAGGGGCGCTCACGGGCCGATTTGGAATTGTGGGCGCTGCGGAAAGAAGCAGGCTATTTCCGTGCCGTTTTTGCGCGCGATCTTTTCGTAGAGATTGCTTGAACGGCGCGCAGGATGCGGGGATCGAGCAGCCATTGCAGCTTGGCGGGCCTTCGTTGCATGTTTAGGGCCGCGATGGTGCCTTTACGAACGCGCACAATGGGACCGGTCGTATCGGGACAAAGCAGACGATTCAAAAATTCCGGCAGGTTTGGACTGTGGCCGACAAGCAGGACGTCTTCAAATCCGGCAAGGCCATCGAGAAGCCGCTGAAAGTCGCTCCATGTTCCACCGGGGGCCAATGCCTGGGAAAGCTGGATTTTTTTCTCATAACCAGTTTCGGTCCCAACCAGCGCAGCCGTTTGCAGGGCGCGTTTGAGCGGGCTTGAAAGCACACAGTCAAATTGCAGCTTGAGGGCATTTAGAGTTTGACCGAGCAAAATACACTGTTGCTTGCCTTCTTTATCGAGGGAACGCTTCTGATCCAGAATGGTGTTGGACTTACGCTGGCCTGCGCTCGCATGGCGCAGAATATATAAGTTCATAATTCATTATCCAAAGCTCAATCAAATTTTTCTTGCGTGGCAGTTTCAGTCTACAGCTAGCCTGAAATTGAAAATGCCCTATTCCGGAGAGCGCGTATTGTCCTGCTCCGACGAAGCTGTCTCTTGCGGGTTAGATGCAGGAAGCGTGGAGGGTGTTTCTGCGGGTATTGTCTGCCACACTGGCGCAGTAAACACCGCGGTATGCGCTACTGTTTCAGGTTCCGCCAGCGCAACGACGGCCGTGGCCAATCCTCGCTCCCAGATACGCGCGGCCAGTAGAGACAAGGTGGCGAGTTGTCCGACAATCCAGGCAAGAAGAACAGCGTGAGGCGGGACGGCAGCCATCCAGAGCCATGTCAAGAAGAAAAATACAGCCCAGCCGATGCAGCCGATCGAGAAATAACCGAAATAGGCTGGCGCAAATTGCTTGCGCAACAGACGCATGGAAGGGAACAGGACGCGCCGGACGCGCCGGTTGCCGTCGAGGCCCAGTTGAACGACACTGGCTTCGGCAATGTCGAACCAGAGCCGAAAAAACAATGCGACCAGAGCAAACACTGCAAATGTAGCGAGAGAGATAAAGAAAAACTGTCGGCCTACATAAATATTGTCGGCATGTTTCAGGAGGAGGCGACGGAGGGCCGCAAGAATGGCCAAAACCGGCCCCGCAAGGATCAGGACAAAAAGCAGCAGCCGGAAGAAGCGCCAGAAATATTCAATGCCGGAGCGGACAACCACGGCCAGGCGAGGTACCTCGCCGGTCGCGAATACATAATAGATGCCCGCAGCGAGAATGTTGGAGACGACGCAGTATCCCAGGATGGCTGCGAAGGCCTGCATGTACAGGCTGGTCCCATGTTTACCCAGGTTCATCATCAGCAACACATAGGAAGAAACGTCGAAGCGGCCAGCAATGCTTTGCGCGGCCAGGCTGTGGTCCAGTACAGATGCCATGCGCGCGTGGAAAGGTAGGGCTGCGGCCAGGCCCACTGCAAGGGTCGCGAGGTAGACCCATAGCAGTAAACGTTTATTGGCGAGCGCAAGGCGAAGTCCCGCGCGAAAGGGAGAATAGTTGCGATTTGCAAGTAATCTGTTCATCTTGTTTGAAATTCCTGTCGACGGTTGCAAAACTGTTGAGGGTCCCTTAAATCAGCCATGATGCGAACTGGGCCATAAATTGTTCGACGAACATCCAGTAGTTGGCCAGCTTCCAGCTTGCTGTGCCATTTGCCGCGACCACGTAGCTGTTGTTGAAGTAATTCGAGTCCAGAAGAATTTTATGGTCGGGATCGATTTCCGCGGAGACCACCTTGGCATTCTTGACATAGGTATAGCGAATCCATCGGTCCGCTCCGTCCCAATGCTCGCGTGTCTTCGATCCATCGCTGAAGCGCACTTCGAGCGTCACGGGAAAGACAAAGTCTCCCTTGCGATGCATGGCGACCACGGTCCGCCACGGGCCTTTGTAATGTTTCGGCGGAGACTTCCACCACTCGACCGGCTCCGACGCGGCATCGACCACAGCGTAATCCAGCATCTTCGTTCCATAGACCGCGTCTTGAAAATAGGGGCCAAGATCATTGCGTCCGGAGACTTCAGAGATCGTGTTCAAAAAGTCCGTGCCGGTCGGATGCTTGAATTTATAACGCTCAAAATAAACGTGCAGCGCTTTCTGCATGGTCGGCTCGCCGACGACCGCTTCCAGTGTCGTCAGCGCGGTCGCCGTTTTGCCATAGGTGATGGCGCCATAGCTGTTCGCGTTGTAAAACTTCCATGCCCAGCGCGTCAGTGGATCGTAGTCGGGTATGCTCAGATAGCCGAGCCGCTGCGTTTCCAGGTCGCTCATTCTGTCTGTATGCAGGTCGATGGCCGAGGTCTGCTTGCCATACAGCGCGGCCATCACTTTGGCTTCGGTATACGAGTTGATGCCTTCATCCAGCCATGCTTCTTCAAATTCGTTGGTGGCGACCATGCCATACCAATATTGGTGTCCGAACTCATGTTCCGTGGTCGTTTCCAGGCCGATGGGCAGCGATTGCGGTGCCCACCAACTGGTGCCAGCGGTAATCAGCGTAGGGTATTCCATGCCAAACATTTCCGATCCCGGTTCAGGATCGATCAGCGTCATTTGTTTATAAGGGAAGACGCCGTACCATTCATCGAACTTCTGCATGGTGCGCTTCAATACGGACAAGTAGCGTTTCGCCTGGTTTGCGTGCGCTTGCAGGACCAGACCGTGCAGTTTCACGGTTCCCATGCTGTTCTGGAAGTTTTCATCGACAACGATGAAATGTGGCGAAGCTGCCCAGGCAAAGTCGTGAATGTCTTCGCCGTAGAAATGCAGCGTCTTGGTCCCGTTGCCATTCTTCTGTTCACCGACCTGCACGCCGCTGGCTCCCACCGTGTAACGATTGGGCACGGTCAGTTTGACGTCAAACGTGCCAAAGTCGGAGAAAAATTCTGTCGTCGCGTGATACTGGTGGCAATTCCACGCGCCATGCCAGAAGACGCCGATTTTAGGAAACCACTGGCCACCCATGACGAAGTCGCGTTTGTAGCCGTTGCGCGCAACGGACAAAGGAAATTTGTCGTGAAAGGTCAAATGGAAATGGATGGTTTCGCCCGGCGCCAACGGCTTTGCCAGATGCACCTGCATGACGGTGTGGTCGTTCCTGTTGCCGTCGTCCGGCGCGGTGAACTGCATCTGCTGGGTCAGGTCGCCATACCCATCGGCGGAAATCTGATTAATCGTGATGCCGCCAATTTCATCTTTTGGGTAGTCGTGCGCCGACCCGCGAATGCCGCCGCCCAGGTGCGTCTCATAGGCAAAGGTCGATTGCGGGCGAAATGCATTGAGATAGAGGTGGAACGGAAAGGTATCGAGGGGCTGTCCGGTTAGGTTTTTGTAATCCAGCGTCTCGGTGGCATCGACGGTCTTCTTCTGCGTATCGACCTTGGCGTCAATGGTATAGGCGACGACGCGCTGCGAGAGCGGCTGTCCGGCAGGGGCATTCGTGGCAATGGCAGTTTGTGCAGCTACCTGCGCCACGGCCAAGCTTCTAGTTAGGCAGAGTAGCAGACCCAGAAAAAATACAACAGAAATACGTTGCGCTCGGAACATGCGGGAATTGTAACGCCGAATTGCAAAAGTCGCCTATAAAACCTTTCGCTCCCACATTTCCGCGACCAGCAGACCACCTAGAAATTCGGCCTGTTCGCGGCGTTCAAAGCCGTGGCGAGACAGGGCCCCTGCATAGTCGGGAATTTCTTTCACCTGTAAATGCGTCATCTTTGCGAAAGCAAAATATAAAAAGCGGATGAGCCATCGTCCGCAGATACGCCACAAACCGGCCCGGGGGATGGCAAACTCGGACACCAGCCAGCGCGCGCGCTGAGTCAGGTGCGGCGAGATGCGTTCGATCAGGTCCTCTACCTCGTCGTCAGTCAGGCAATCGAGAAAAAAATGCGAGGCAACCAGGTCGTAATCCGTTCCAGTGGGGGAAAAGCGGCGCAGATCATCGTGGACAGTTCGCACTTGCTGACTTGCTTGTGGAGAAACACGATCGACGCGTTTCCGAAGCTGGGACAGCATGGAAGTGCTGGCATCGACCGCGTCAATCTGGATGTTCGCATTGATGGAAACTAACCTAGCGGTAAATCGCCCGTCCCCGTCGCCAAGAATGAGCGCGTTCTGAGCATCCCGGCATTGCGTTACAAAGCGGAAGCGGCATCGTTCGAGCATTGGTCCAAAGCTGAGGTATTCCATCCAGCGATAGATTCTCGCCAGCGGGTTGAAATTCGGGCTGTCGAAATGAGGCGTTTCATGAGACGGCATCTAGCGCACGCGCAATAGAAATAGCAGTGGGGTGAGCAGCGCGGCATCGGCGGCAATGCGCAGCGAGAGCACGCTGAATCGATGGCTGTTGCGGATCAGCACGAGAAATAAGAGGGCACTCGCGGTAACGGCGGCGAACAGCGGCCAGAGATCAGTCTGTGCGGTGTCCAGAGCAAATATAAAACTTAGAAGGCCGACCGAGCCAGCAAAACCGGTAAGGTGCTCGCCCAAAAATTCAGTGAGTCCGCGACTGCGTGTTTTCTCTTTGGAATGTGCATGGCCTGCCAGAATGGTATGCGTGATTTCCTGAGAGTCTTCAGCGTCCTCCCACACCTGTATGGCAACACAATTGAGCCAGCACGCAGCTCCAAATGTGAAGACGGATGCCGTCAGAATACTGCGATGCTCCGCCAGCCGGGCCCACGTTGGGATGGCGGTTGCGATGGCAAACAAAAAACCGACGGCGAGTTCCTTTGGAAACCAGCGAGCATAGCCAGAATGCCGCGCATTGGAATGTGGGCCATGAATCAGCAGAAAATACACCACTCCGATCAGACCAAGGAAGAAATCATCGGTCCGTACGGAACGTTGTGCACGATGCAGGACCAAATATGCCAGCGGAATTGCAGCCAGCAGCCACGCGATGGTAAATGGTTTGCGATGGCGCAGGTAAAACCAGTGACGGTCACGCAGGTCGGAAGTTTCGGTCGGTCCCCATCCGTCCAAAAGACGGTCTGCGACGTAAACGCACCATGTACCGAGGGCCAGTGTGGGTAAAGCGACCCAGGAAAAATTCAGTCCGAATACAGCAGCGAAAAACCAACACCACAGAATGGCAACTGTAGGCGCATCCAGGCTGAGCAGGTGCCACCATACCCACGGGGCGCGGCCAAGTCGTGTGAGGGTTCGATATTCCGCGCGCGTCTCAATGAGCGTGGGTTGGCAACTGGGCACGATAAGAATTTCCTTGGGGCGGATTCACAGATACTGTAGTCGAAGATAAGATGTGTCATTCTGAGGCCGCTGCGGCGACCGAAGAATCCAGAGGGTGTTTACTTCATAATTTCCGCTATCACCCTCTGGATTCTTCACTTCGGTCGTGTCGCCTCGGCGACCGACCTCTGTTCAGAATGACTGTTTTTAACATCCGGCTACACTGACCATCAATCCACACTAGATTGTCGGCACGTACTGTTCCATGGTATTCGACGCAGAGCGGGAGGTCCGCGTTTCTAAATTACCGTCGCTCTTTATTCCTTCAGAGTCAGTACAAGCTTCGCGTTGGAGGCAACTGCTTTGCTGGCAGTCGCCCTGCCTTTTTTCGCCTTGTTTGCGGTTGGTGGAGGCGAAGCTGTGCTGGGTTGCTTTGAAAAAGTATCGGTAGTCGCATGTGCTGGAATGTCCTTCAGTGTGGCTTTGCCTTCCGCCAGACGAATCAGAAATTCCTGTGCCTGGAATGCCGGCTGAAGATTGCCTGTTTGCGCTCTGGCGTCCACATAGGAACCCGTGGGAAGCAGCAGACGCGCCTGCACATTGTCCGCAAGATAGGCTGCCAGGATCTCCTCGCGAATGCGTTGCCGCAGTTGTGGGTCTAAAACTGGAAAGGCGACCTCGCAGCGCTCAAACAGATTGCGGGGCATCCAGTCGGCGCTGCCGCAGTAAATTTCTTCCTCGCCGCCGTTCTGGAAGTAATAGACGCGGCTGTGTTCCAGGAACCTGCCTACAATGGACCGCACGCGAATGTTCTCACTCATGCCTTTGACCCCGGGGCGGAGCGCGCAGATGCCGCGCACGATCAGGTCAACCTGCACACCAGCCTGGGAGGCAGCGTACAAAGCTTCGATGATGCTGTGATCCAGCAGGGAATTCATTTTGGCGATGATGTGTGCCGGGCGTCCCTCAGCGGCGTGTTGCGCTTCGCGATGGATCCGCTGCGCAAAGCCCTCGGCAAGGTTCAGCGGCGCGGCCAAAAGCGGGAGGTAGTCGTCGGACTCCGCGTGGGCGGTCAAATAATTGAATACGCTGTGGACCGCATTCGCGATCGTGGGATTCGCCGTAAGCAGGCTGATGTCCGTATAGAACAGCGCAGTCTCCGCGTTGTAGTTCCCCGTACCCAGATGCGCGTATTGCCGGATGACGCCATCCTCCGGGTCGCGGCGGATCAGCAACGCCAGCTTGCAGTGGGTCTTGAGGCCCACGATACCGTGAAACACCTGGACGCCAGCGTCTTCCAGATCGCGCGCCCAGCGGATGTTCGATGCTTCGTCGAAGCGAGCCATCAACTCGACGACAACTGTCACCTCTTTACTTTGCGCCGCTTCGCGCAGGGCCTGAAAAATCGGCGAATTGGCGCTTGTCCTGTAGAGGGTCTGCTTGATGGAAAGGACTGTTGGGTCCTCGGCTGCGGCCCGGATAAAATCCACAACGGTGTCGTAGGAGTCATAGGGGTGGTGGAGCAGAATGTCCCCGCGACGAATCTCATCGAACAGGTTGACGGATTCGCGATGCAGCCGCAGGCCGCGCGCGACAAACGGCGGATATTTCAGCTCGGGTCGCGAGGTTTTTGTATATAGATTCATGAGGCGTAAAAGATTCACCGGCCCGTCGGTGTAGAATATCTGAAAATCATCCAGTTCAAAATTTGCCCGCAGCCGTTCGACGATTTCTGGAGAAGCATCGCTCTCAATCTCCAGCCGGACGGCATCGCCCTTGCGCCGGTTGTGCAATTCGCTGCGTACGCTTTCGAGCAGGCTCCGCGTCTCTTCTTCCTGTAGATACAAGTTGCTGTTACGCGTGACGCGAAAGGCGGTCCGCGATAGAAACTCGTATCCGCGATACATGGCGGCA
>JAKAYS010000148.1 GCA_021826695.1 Acidobacteriota bacterium
GAAACTATTCGGGCACTCGCCTTCGCTTACGCAACAGACCGCTCTCGCCAAAGCGTGAGCGGTCCTTAATGTCGGCTACGAGAACTCTCTTACTCAGCTTTGACCGCGGCTTCTGCCGCCTTGAATCCGATCTTGGAATGCTGGCCATCACAAAAAGGTTTATTGATCGACGCGCCGCAGCGGCAGAGCGCAACTTTCTCTTTTCCGCTCAGATCGTAACGGTTTCCATTCGCATCTGTGAGCTCAAGTTGAGACAAATCGCCAGTAACCAGATAAGGTCCATTGTTAAGTGCAACTGTTTTGATCGCCATAGTGTCCTCTGAATTAGTTTGTGAATCCTCAGTCTACGATAGGATTTGGCCCAAGAACAAAATCAGCGCGATTTGTAATTTAATCTTGGGGACTTTTCAAGCGCTCTGCAGCATTCAAGCGAATGTGGGACCAAATTCCTGTAACCCTACTTCCCGATTGGCAGCCGCCATAAGGCCTCCTCCCAACGTGTTTAGGAATAAAGAAACTTGGGTGCGGTTTCTATCAGGCAGGGATACCAGCAGGGAGATGGCTGGCGTCGGCGCAGACGTTCCCATTGCTCGTGTATGGGATTCGGATTGTCACATCGTCTTCGAGCGATAGTTCGATCTCGCGTGTAATTCTCTCTGACACATCACTTCACTGCTGGCGTTACAACGATATTTCTAAAGGAAACATGCCCTTTCTCGCTTCCTTGTAGATAAATCGGGCCGGGTCGACCCTCATTGCTATCGAGAGCACCGCCAGTGATCCCGGGGATCACCTTGTTGTCAATGATCGTCTTGCCATCCTGGACGACAGTGACTTTGCGCCCGATCAGAGTGATGTCATACGTCTGCCATTTTCCAGTGGTTCGAGGCATTGCAGGCGACGGCGTCAGAAAACCGTACACTGCGCCCGTTTGCCGATTCGGCGGCTCGCCCATAGATTCATTCTCAATTTGCACTTCATAGCGTCCGCGCAGATAGACGCCACTATTGGATGTTGGCCCACAATTGAACTCGATGTGGAGTTTGAAATCTTCAAACTTCTTTTTACTTACAAGCTCGGCCCCTTCGCTGGGACTTATGAGCGTGCCATTGACGACCTTCCAGTGTCGAGATTGTGGAGAAGAATTGGTAGAGTATTCATACCATCCATCCAGATTTTTTCCGTTAAACAGTGTGATGGGCGTTCCCCACCGTGGGCTTGCAGTTCTTGCCAGCGAAGGTGCTCTCACTCCTGTCCATGTCCAGGGAGTGCCATTCGGCCCGGAGACTGTGCCCGAAAGAACTCCGCCAGCAAGTTTCCCCTTGAAGACCATGTCTGTCTTGCTGTCCTCCTCCTCCTTTGGAGAAACAAAGGTAAGCGTGCCGCTGGTAATGTCTACTTTGGGAAGTGGACGCGCATTTCCCCAGCGCCCAACCATCTCTGCCTTGAGAACACCGTTGACTCGATACAGATCCAGCCAGGAAGGATAGTTACGATCTGGCGCTTTCAATGTAAGGTCCCAGTGACCTAAAAAAGGCGTGATTGAGTTCTGAGTAGCGGAGGAGGCATCTTTTTTTCCACCTTGTGCGAACCCACAGCCACACATGATCGCAATCAGCGAAACTGCACTCCATAGCCTGCTTTGAATCTTCATAAGACATACTCCTAATTACGAAAGATGTGTAACTCTTTTCGTTGTTATGGTCACGAAGCTAAGACGTCTTGACTGTCCGAGAAGCATCATCCCAAAAGACTTGCTGCTTGCGAAAATAGGATTCGTTCGCCATGTGACAGGCAATGGCGGCATGGTTGCCAAAAACAGCATTTTCTACGTTGGGTTTGCGACTCTTTACGGCTTCAAAAAAAGTCGAGAGATGCGGTTTCAGGTCATCCCAATCATCGCCCGTATAAACGACCTGTTCGGTAAGTGGATCTTTTCCGGGCTGTACGCCATGCTTCGCGTACCAATCGCGAATGTATTCTTCCCGCATTTTTTTAGGGAAACTACTCGCATAGTAACTGGGAGAGGTGTTCACGCCCGACTGGGGGGAATAGGTGATGCTGAACTGGTTCGTATCCAGAAGTCCTTTCGGACCCATGTAGAGAGCGCGCTCCGGCGTTCTTGAGTCTTGATCTAAACGGACGTAGACCGGGATGCCATGATAGTCGAACAACACGGTCTGTAAGTCCGGCATATCGCGACCGTCCTTCCACCGGTAGATGCCGCCCAGCGAGACAGCGGAACGGGGAGGCTCATTCCAGCCAAGAGTGAACAGCATCGCGCTCAACAAATGCACCATCAGGTCCCCGGCCACGCCAGTGCCATAATCGCGCCAGCAACGCCAACGGGCAAATCGGTCTGGATTGAAAGGTATCTTCGGAGTGTCTTTCAGCCAGGTGTCCCAATCGAGATTTGCAGGAGACAAATCAGGGGGAGGCGGATACTCCCACGCGCCGGTTGGGCTATTGCGTCCCAACGTAAGCTCGACCATTATGACATCTCCAATGGCGCCACCCCGATACATTTCGCGCGCCTTGCCGCACAACATGGAACTGACCCGTTGCGCGCCGATTTGCACGACCCGGTTGTTCGTTTCGGCGGCGTGGACCATGGCAAAACCTTCGGCCACGGTGTGCGACATCGGCTTCTCGCAATAAATGTCCTTACCCGCGTTACAGGAATCCACCACCACCTGCTTATGCCAGAAATCCGGCACCGCGGCGAGAATACAGTCAATGTCTTTGCGGTCCAGCAGCTCCTGATAGTGCCGCGTCGTGTGAAGATTCGGATTGCCGGTGATTTCTTTCGCCAGGGTGTGGCGGCCATCGTAGAGATCGGCAGCGCCAACACACTCTGCTCCGGGGAGCGCCAAGGCATTGGCCAAAACGCCAGAGCCTTCCATCCCCACGCCGATGATGCCAAACCGAATGCGGTCGTTGGGGTCGCCAGGTTTACTCGGTGCGGATTGCGCTTGAGGCTCCAACGCAATCGCTTTCGCATTTGGCGCAAGCAGACCCCCCGCCGCTATGGCGCTCGTCTGCAAAAACTTACGGCGAGACAAATCATTCATCGGATTGAATCCTCCCTTAACAACAGACGCTAACTCTTCTTTCGATTCTTCATGCGTTCCATTTCTACTCTTGTTCAGGTCCATAATCCAGAGAAATGGGCTTGCAAAAAAACTGATCGGCATAGTTGCCCAGCGTCCGAACCTTGACTTTTCTCTAACGGCCCACGTAATTCCGCTCTTTCACGGCGCTTATTTCGGCCTCGATTCCCAGAAGCGGACCGGGCGAGCAGAGGCGCTGCTCGATCACTTCCAAATCCGCGCGCGCCACATGTAGAAGTTGTGTGAGAGCCATTCCGCTGGGATCAACCCATGCGGCAGGACAGGTTCATCCGTCTTGATACCCGGGCTGGCCCAAAAAACAACAATCTATGCAAAAGTGACTTTCAGCGAGATGGCATAATCGGACAGCTTCTGCGCTGGGAGCTGCACATGCAATGCGGACGCACCCTGCCGGAATTGGAGCTTGTCCCGGTAGCCCAGTAATTCGACATTTGCGACCTTACCCGACAACTGCGGACTGGCCGTTCCTAGCGCGTGAATCACTGCCTCTGTCCCAGGCCAGCCAAGCACGATGGCGTAGACGACCGTGTTGGCTTTGTTGCGTGTGAACCGGATGTCCCGCGGCCCGAGCTTGTTGATACTGTTGCCCTGGAATGAGCCGCTTTTCACCGTGTCTGGCCCTTCGCCGAATATCTTCCATGGGCGCGTGGCATAGATGGCTTCGCCGTTGACCTGCATCCATTCGGTCATCTGGTCGAGAAACGCAATCTCCTTGCGGTCGATGGTGCCGTCGGGTTTTCCGGGAACATTCAAAATGAACGTGCCGTTCTTGCTGACTGTGTCGATCATCCAGTGAATAATGTCGCGGGGATGCATGTAGCCGCCATATTTTCCCGGCTGTTCAAACAGCTTGCGCTGGTAATGCCATTCGCCGATGCAGGTCTCCGACTGCCACGGATACGGCATGATCTGGTTGGTCAGCCCGCGTTCATAGTCGGCCACCAGCGCCTTAGCCAGCCGATCAGGTACCTGCTTGCCTGTGACGACGGCTTCCATCTTTCCGCCACGTGTCTTCAGATTGTGGTTATAGAAGTAAGAGGCGATGTTCATTCCACCCCATCCCAGCGGAAGCAGCGAGTTGTCGAAGTAGAGCAGGTCCGGATCGTGCTGGTCGATCAGGTCGCGGGTGCGGTCGTAAAAGTTCTTCACGTAAGAAACATCGGGTAGCGCATCGGCTGGGTGCTTGGCGCCGTACAACCGCTGTGGATCGTATCCTTGCCACCACTGATTTTTCCCCTCGGCCGCGGTGAGATCGCCATCATACGGAACGCCAGCCAACGGGCCGGTTTTGTCGGCCCCATGCGAGGTCTGGAACCACCACCAATTGCGCGCCTGGTGGACGGTGACGCCGAGTCGCATCCCCTGCTTGCGCGCCGCTGCCGCCCAAACGCCCACAACATCGCGATGAGGGCCAATGTTTTGCGCATTCCAGGGCTGGTGTTTGGAGTTCCATGTATCGAAGCCATCGTGATGGTTCGCCAGCGTGATAAACAGCTTGGCGCCTGCTTTTTTGTAGCGTTCGATCAACTCATCGGGTTCCCAGTTAAGCAGCGTCCACTGCGCGCACAGGTCTTTGTATCCGAACTGGGAAGGGTGGCCATAGTGTGCCTGCTGATTGTCATATTGCTTCGATCCCTGCATGTACAAGTTGCGCGCATACCAGTCGCCGTCCTCCGGCACGCACTGCGGACTCCAATGCGCCCAGATACCGAACTTGGCATCCCTGTACCAATCCGGGGCGTCGTATTGCAGCAGCGAATCCCAGGTGGGCTTGTAGGGGCCGTCGCCGCTCAAGTCGGCGAGGGGAGAATCCATCGGTACACCGTCCCACGATCCGCCGGGAACGGGCAGGCTCGGTGGATCGCCCCAGGCTGTCGGCTGCCAGGTTTTCTCGTCGAGCTTTTCTTTGATAAATTTCCCATTCCGCAGGGCGTAGAAGACCCTCCGATCGGCTGGCGTCGCGCAGAACTTTGCATAGTCTTCCGTGAACGTGTCGAACCCACTGGGCGCTGAATCCGTTGTTGCAGCTTCGCTGCCTATAGGCGACTTTGCCTCTTCGACTGTCTCCGCCACGGACGGCATGGCGCTGGCTGCTGCTGTGGCGGCGATCAGTTTACAAAAATCTCTCCGGCGCATGTGTGCCATCTCCCCGAGCAGATTCATCGTACATGCGGCAATTCTGTAATGAAGCCATTTTGAACGGTCGCGGTAAATAACTTTCCAGAGTCAGACAATAACGCCTTTCTTCAAAATAATGTTGCCGTATAAGCGCACCTCGCCTGTCATTACGACGCAAAAGGCATGACGGGCACGCTCGTAGAATGCGTTTCGTTCGATACGCAACGGCACAGCCGCGTCCGGCTTATATCGCCGCGCAACTTGTAGATAATCCGCTTCCACCGCGGGATCGAGCAGGTCGCCGGGAACTGCCTGCATCATGATGAGTGGATCGGCATAGCTGTCCAGGGGAAACAGTGGAAGGATGGCATTCAGCATCGTTACGACCGGCAGACCATCGGCGCGAACGAGGCGCACTGCGGTACTTGCGCCGGGGAAGTTTGCGTCAGCGAGGACGATTTCATCTCCGTGCCCCATTTCGCACAGGACCTTGAGTAAATCGGGACTGAGTATAGGTGAGATTCCTTTTAACATTCAGCTAATCTCCTCATCGAAACACACGGCGACTTTATCACATCGACCGGAGAGCATCAGAGTACGCTTCGTCTGTCCGCTCGATCGGAAAGCGATGAGTTTGCCGGGGCACTTGGCACATCGACAATCTCGACATGGGGTCCGAGACAAGCTGAAATTGCAAGAATGCAACCGCACGGTCTGGATGCAAGGGGATGACGGTATCCGCAGTCATCCCCATGTAAGTAGCTTCGACTGCTATGGTGAGATTTCCTGCGACATCATTGTGAGGGAATCCACGGCCTACTGCCCGACCGAGAGAATCCGTTCTCGTCGTGTAAGTAGTCAGCCCGTTGGCGATTGAGTGTCATTTCCTTGTACTCCTTATGGGAATCTCGCGAATCCTATGAATGCTATGGATGCTTTCGGTGGCGTTCGGCGTACTTGCACCACCGATTGTTTACAGCGTTATGCATTGCGTGTATTAGGGCGGCTGCTCAATGGCCCGTATCCTCGGCAGGCATGTCGAAATTGACCAGCTCCGCGCGGAAGCCGCGTGTCTTGATTGCGCCATAAAGAATACCTGCGGTCATCCAGACCGACCCCAGCAACAATGCGGTATGGCTGAGGTTCAGCCAGATGAATCCGCAGATGGAAAATCCCAGAACCGGAACCAGCAAATTGCTGAGTGTTTTCTTTTCGGCGTGCAGCCAGTAGCGCACGAAGGCCGCTGCATTCACCCCCATGAAGGCAATAAATGCGCCAAAATTCACCGCTTGCGCGCCGATCTCATACGCGCCGCCCCCCAACTGCCTGGCAAAGAATTCCAGAATGCCCGCGCCCAGCAGCGCAAAAACACCCACCGCGATGATGTTGTTTCTGGGGATTCTGCTCTTCGGCTCGATCGCGCCGAAAAATGATTTCGGCAGCGCATTGCCGCGCCCCATGCCGTAGAGCAAGCGTCCCGCCGCCAGTTGCGCGCCCATCCCGGAGCCGGCGTTGGCGACCAGCAGCGTGAAGTTGATCAGTTGGAACAGGACCACGCCACCCACCTGTCGGGAGATGATTGCAAACGCCGATTCCACCTGACTGCTGGGAAACTGCTTGGCTCCCCAGACCAATTGCGCCGCGTAAACTTCCAGCCCGGAGAGCAGACCGGTAATCAAACACACCAGTACGGTGGCCAAAAGAATATTGCGCCGGGGATTCTCCGCCTCTTCCGACAAAGTCGAGATTCCATCGAAGCCGATATATGTCAGCACCGCGACGGAAGTCCCGGCAAACAGGCGCGAGGTTTGGAAGGTCCGCGGATTGTAGAACGGCTGCGTGTAGAAGGCCGCTCCATAGTGGTGAAGACTCCATACGAATCGGATGACCGCGCCCAGAAAGATGAGAACGACGACCACCATTCCCGCGCACATGGTTTCGTTGATGCGGGCCGACGCCTTGATGCCCCGCAGATTTCCCCAGGTAAAGAGCGCGGCAAAAACCACAATCCATCCGTAGTAGGGCAACACGGGAAGGATGTTCATCGCCGCTTTGGCGCAGAAGGCGGTACAGATCAATGGGTTCAGGATGTAATCCATCACCATGCTCCAACCGGTGATGTATCCCAATGCCGGATGGATTTCCTGCCCAACGTAGGTATAGGCCGAACCCGCGCTGGGATAGGCCCGCGCCATTCTGCCATAGCTGATGGCAGTGAAGATCATTGCCACCATGGCAATCAGAATGGTGGTGACGACGTGGCCGCGCGCCTTGTTGCTGATGACGCCATAGATCCCCATCGGGGCCGTGGGCTGGATGATGACCATCCCGATAATAATCAGGTTCCACAGGGTGAGGGTGCGATTCAGGCGCGGCGCGGCCCCAGAGTTGGACGAAATTCCACCGCCGGGATTCTGGGTCGTCGATGCCACCGGGTATTCCCAAAAAACGAATACTTTCGATTTACTTCCGATTTTCTTCTAATATCTCAAATATATTGACATGCAAGCGCCACAGTTGGAAATGCTGTCTAAAAAAATCAGACGCACCGGGAAGACGCGGTGGTGGATTGTATGGACGCTCTTTTTTTCCACGACGATCAATTACATCAGCCGCCAGACCTTTTCCGTGCTGTCGCCGATGATTGCGGCCCAATACCACTTCACCCACACCGACCTGGCCAGGATTTTTGGCGCATTCCAGATTTCCTACGCGCTCGCATGGCTCCTCGGTGGCATTTTTCTGGATGCCGTGGGAACCCGGCTCGGCTTGGCGCTGGCGGCGACCTTGTGGTCCGTGGTGAACATATTCACGGGTTTCGCAGGTTCCGTTTTCAGTTTCGCTGCCTTTCGATTTATGCTGGGAATCGGAGAAGGCTTCAACTGGCCAGGCGCCAGCAAGACGGTCGCCGAGTGGTTCCCGAGCGAGGAGCGCAGCCTGGCTGTGGCGATCTTCGACAGCGGCTCCAGCGTCGGCGGGGCCCTGGCCGCCCTGGTCATTCCCTGGATCGCGCTGGCGGTTGGCTGGCGATGGTCGTTTGTTTTCTCCGGGACGCTCGGTTTCCTTTGGCTGATGATGTGGTTACGGGTCTACCATCCGCTCGACCGCCATCCCCGGGTGACGCGGGAGGAAGTTGCTTTCATCCATGCGGGCCAGGATGTACCCTCCAAGTCTGCAAAAAAGGGCCTGCAACGGTGGCTTGCTTTAGCGAAGGACCGAAATGTCTGGGGGATTGTGCTGGGCCGCGCTCTCACCGACCCTATCGGGTGGTTCTACATTTTCTGGTTGCCGCAGTATCTGAGCGACGCGCGAGGCTTCAGCCTGAAGCGGATCGCCCTGTTCGCCTGGATACCGTTTGTCGCCGCCGACCTGGGAAACTTCACCGGCGGCTGGATCTCCGGCTATTGCATCCGACGAGGGATTTCGGTCATTCGCGCCCGCACCTGGGTATGCGCGGTCAGTTGCCTGCCGATTCTGGCTGGCATCCCCGCTGCCCGCGTTCACAATGCTTACGGGGCATTGGCCCTGATTTGCGTAGCTTTGTGGGGCTTCGCGAGTTGGTCCACGATGGGCCTGACGTTGCCCTCCGATCTTTTCCCGCAAGACGTGGTGGCCACGGTCACGGGACTCAGCGGGTTGGCGGCGGGTCTTGCAGGCGCCAGTTTCACTTTTGCGGTAGGGATACTGGTGGATCGATTTTCCTACAGACCGGCATTTCTGGCCGCTGGACTGCTGCCACTCCTCGCCACGGCTTTCTTATTTCTGCTGGTTCGCCCTGCTACACAAATCCAACTTCCACCACCTTGATCGGCCAATCGATTTGCAGGCTTTCCTTCAAAGGAACAGATC
>JAKAYS010000149.1 GCA_021826695.1 Acidobacteriota bacterium
TAAGCAGGCTCCCTCGCGCAATTACGAAGCTTCCCAAAATGGACGCGTCCGGTTTAGTGTATCGGACCACTGCTCGGCATTGTCCCAGGAAAGCTTTGCGCGGGTTCCAGGGTAATGGTTCCGAAGGCCTGCTCATACTGCGCAAGATTTTGCCCCAGCAGGTTCCATAGCGCCTTGGCCTGCTGTGGACTCAGGTAAATTCCCTGAAAATTTTGCAGCGTCACTTCATTCGGCAAGTCCTGCCGCGCCGCGCCGAAGACCAGCAGAAAATCCCACACGCTGGCGCGGACCTGCACGCTGTTGGCATACCCGTCCCGATAATCCGGGGAGTGGACGATATTGATGTTAGGAGAATGCGTTTGCTGAGTCATGCCTATAAGGGTAACGCGAGTGCGACGCTACGTGCGGCGAAGAATGTCGCAAACATCTGGAAATATTGCAAAACGATCTTCCAGATCGTTTTTACTTTCCTCGTATTGCCGATTTGCCGTTAACTTAATACCATCGACTCGCCTTGCGAAAGGGACTCCACACCATCGTCCTCCAGCATTACATTCAACCCGACATACCAAGCCCTCGCCGGTTGATGACTCGCGATAAGCGGCGTGGTTTCACAAGCACCGAACTGTCCCATCCGCGATGGAGGAACCGATGACCTACACAAGAAATTGCATCTTTACTTCCAAGCCGCAATTCGCAAGTAGAAAGAACATTTTATTCCTTCTTGTGTTGCTTGCTTGCTATGCTTTCGCTCATGCGGCTTCGCGGAACCCCAGCAGCTCCGGGCGACCTTCTGTATCGATCCATAAATTGCACGGCTCAATTTCCAACACTGTATTGGAAGCGGAATGGCAGATAACAAACAGGCATCTTACACACTTTGTATTTAAGGACCTTCAGGACAACACAACAATACAATGTCCAGAAATCTTTGCCTTGTCCTTGAAGGATGGTTCGATCCTCAAGGCCAGTGACTTACATGTAGTTGGCGCTCCGAAAAGTAGCCTCCTTGAAGGGAGACCGAATGCTTCCCGTTACTCAGAGCGACTGGCGGGTCGGCAAATTGTTTTTGAGTTAGCGGATTCTGAGCAAGACCTTCACGCGACCTGGACACTCCTTTTACGCGATGGCTCCAGCTATCTGCGACAAATTCTTGTTCTGAAAGCTGGACATAAAGATATTGCCATCAGCCAGGTGCGCCTCATCAATCTACGGGTGCCTGAAATCCATGTAGTTGGCTCAGTGAAGGGTTCGCCTTTTGTTGCGGGGAACATATTCTTTGGATTTGAGCATCCCCTATCGGACAGCAGCGTCGTGGACGGAAAAGCCGTGGCAAGCATACGCCGGGAATTGCCGCTCAAGGCGGACCAATCCGTTACCTACTCATCTGTAATTGGAGTCGCGCCGCGCGGGCAGTTACGTAGAAGCTTTCTCAATTACATGGAGCGTGAAAGGGCGCATCCATACAGAACATTTCTCACCTACAACACCTGGTATGATCTCGGCTATTTCAATCAGTACAACCAAGCGGAAGCGCTTGACCGCGTCCGCGCATTTGGAAAAGAACTGCATGACAAGCGCGGCGTGACGCTGAACTCTTATTTGTTCGATGATGGATGGGACAGCCATTCCTCCTTATGGAGCTTCAATCGGGGATTTCCCGATGGATTTACTCCTATTGAGAAAGCTGCCGCCAGCTATGGCGCGGAGCCAGGTGTATGGCTTTCTCCCTGGGGAGGCTATGGAAAGCCCAAGCAGGAGAGGATCCAGTTCGGCAAGCAGGCTGGATTCGAAATTGTAGATGGCGGCTTTGCGCTGTCCGGCCCAAAATACTACAAGCGTTTTAGAGATACTTGTTTTGAAATGGTCCACAAGTATGGCGTCAACCAATTCAAATTTGACGGTACCGGAAATGATAGTCGGGTAGTTCCCGGCAGCAGCTTCGATAGCGACTTTGATGCGGCCATCCATCTAATGCATCAATTGCGCATGGAGAAGCCGGACTTATTCATCAATCTCACAACGGGGACCTATCCATCTCCCTACTGGTTGTTCTATGCCGACTCTATTTGGCGCGGTGGAGATGACCATAGCTTTGCAGGGGTAGGGCCGAAAAGAGAACGATGGATCACCTATCGAGACGCGGACACTTACCGGCATGTTGTTACCGCTGGCCCACTCTATCCGCTCAATTCCTTAATGTTGCATGGAATGATCTTTGCCCAGTATGCGCATGACTTGAGCACGGACCCCAATAATGATTTCCCCAATGAAGTTCACTCCTATTTTGGCTCTGGGACCCAGTTGCAGGAAATGTACATTACACCTTCGCTGCTCTCATCTGCGGACTGGGACGTTCTCGCGGAAGCCGCCAAATGGTCGCGCGCAAACGCGGACGTTCTACGCGACACGCACTGGGTCGGCGGCGATCCCGCATGGTTGGAGGTCTATGGATGGGCCGCGTGGACACCACACAAAGCAATTCTCACTTTGCGCAATCCGAGTGACAAACCGCAAGACATAAATATAGATATACAGAATGCATTTGAGCTCCCTGACGGCGCTCCTAAGAGATACACCGCTAGAAGCCCATGGCGCGCAGACAGCGAGCAAGACCCAATTACGTTGCAAGCCAACAGGGCCTACACATTTCATCTGACCCCATTTGAAGTACTAACGCTGGAAGCCACACCGAAATAAAAATATCGTTGAAAGAAGGTTTGGTGCGAAAGGGGGGACTTGAACCCCCACGGTGTTACCCGCCAGATCCTAAGTCTGGTGCGTCTGCCAATTCCGCCACTTTCGCATGGAACGCAATCAAAAGACTTGCCTGTTTCATTCAGGGTCTGATGATGGAACCTCATTGCATTTTGTATTGTAGCGTATGCAAACGCAAGGTCCTTCGCCGGAGTTTACCTGCGCGAAGCCGAAAGGTCCCAGGACGACGGCCTGCTGCCTGCACCTATCCGCGCAATATCTCGAATCGACGAAGACCCCTGAACGAGCGAGTGGAAGTGCAACCCGCGGCTGCTACCCAGGTTCTTATTGCGTGGGAGGTAATTCCATGGCGACAAAGAAAACCGCAACAAAATCGACAAAGGGAAAAGCAGGCGTTCGTACGAGTACCCCCAAAAAGACATCCGCCAGAAAAAGCAGCTCCTCTCGCCAGTATTCTCCGAGCGCGTCCAGGAATGTAGAAGCGGAAATGAAAGCGATGAAGCAGGGAAAGCTGAAAAGTGGCCGTAGCAATAAGAAGGTGACGAATCCGAAGCAGGCCATAGCGATCGGACTGTCCAAGGCCCGCAAGGAAGGCAAGAAAGTCCCACCCGCAAAATAACGGTCGTCGTAAATCGAGCGCAGGACTTATTTAAGTTTAACGTTTGGCCTCGCGCTCGGTAGGCAGGCCACCGGCAATACGCGTGAAATGGAAACGGGCAAATCGCGGTGCACCGCAAACGGGCTTAGCGGGGTGTGAACAGCCAGATTTTTACGCCGCCCAAAAACGCTCGCCCGGGCATACGAACTCCGATGATCTCGTCATACCCAGTGTTGCTGATATTGGTCATTTGCAAGAAAGGCTGCACACGGCCAAGTTCATGCACCAGCGAGCAGTCCCAAACCGGATAGGCCGTCTGCTGAAAACGCTGCTGTACTTCGACCCGCGTGTTGACCATCACCCAACGACCGGCGTTGGCATACCAGTTGAAGACCGCATTGTGGACCGGGTAATTGAATACATACTCCGACTGGAGGCCGTGCAGCACGCTCTGCGCGCCGTCGAGCCACGTCCACGAAAGGTTCAACTGCTGGCCCTGGTTGACGTGCCAGATCAGTGAAGCCTCCGTTCCCGCGAATGTCAGCCCGTTTAGATTCATCGCGTGCCACAGCGCAGTGGGCGAGGTCCGCACATAATCGATGAAGTTCGTCTGAGGAGAATAGAACCCTGTCGCGGACACGCCAATAGAGTTGCGCGGATACCAGTCGAAGCCGCCTTCATAGTTCCACGCCGACTCCGGCTTCAGGTTTGCGTTGCCTACCGTCGTTGGATCGCTGTAGTAAAGATCGACGTAGGTGGGCAACCGAAATCCATAGCCCGCGGAGGCGCGCGCCTTCAGCATCGGGCGAAGCCAGTAGGCCGCCGCCGCCGTGGGACTGAAGACGTCATACCCGCCGCTGATGATCTCCTCGCGCCCGCCTATCGATAGCGTCGCGCGCTTCCCGGCGCGAGAGTCGAGATCGACGTAGCCCGCACCCCAGTTGCGCGCGTGGATTCCCAGGTTGTTGCTATGGATCGAGTCTCCGTCGAAATCGAGTCCATAGTAGATTCCGTCGCTGCCGCTCCACGTCTTCTGTCGCCTTGCAATGGCCTGCCAGCTCGTGGTGATGTGGTTGTTCGCGTAGACCGACGGATCGTTGCGCAGCAGGATGAAGTTGTCCGTATGGCGGCGATACGCATATCCGACGTTTGTTTTTGCGCCAAGCCCCTGCTGGATGGAACTAAACCACCCCTTCGTCCGCTCAAAGGAAGGATAGTTGCCATAAAAATTGTTGGCCCCGAACGGCGTGTCGCTGCCGCCCAGCAGAATGTCCGTCACTCCCAGCGGCGAAGTCAGCCAGCTTTCCGAGTCGGCGCTTTCATTGCGATAGTCGCGGTCATACATAAATCCGGAAGAATAATCGCGGTGCCCGGCGAGCTGCTGCGCCCAGTTGCGATGCACAAAGTTGCCGACGAAGGTCTGCTGATTTTCTCCAAAACTGCCCGCGCCAGCCGACACCCACAGCGACTTCAAACTTGGCCGCTGCGTAACAAAATCCGCCACGCCGCCCAGCGCATCCGCCCCGTACAGCGTCGATCCCGCGCCATGCAACACTTCAATGTTGGCCATCGCATCCAGCGGCACCGGCAGGTCGAGATTGTTGTGCGCCGTCTCCGGGTCGTTGACCCTGAAGCCATCGACCAGCACCAGCGTCTGCTCGAACGATGTGCCTCGAATCGACAGGTCCGCCGGATACCCCCCGGCCCCGCGCTGGTTGATCTGTACGGAAGAGTCCGTGCGCAGATAATCTTCCACTGTATTGAAAGCGAGCGGGTGCTCCTGCGTGTCCATCACTACGACGGAACGGGCCGACTCACCCAGCAACACCGGATTAGGGTCGCCCAGCACGGTAACGGTGGTGCGCACTGGAGCAATGTTGCTCAGTCCCGTCTGCGCAGCCGAAGGCGCGGATGGCATTGACTGAACGTTCGGTGCATTCTGTGCGCTCAAGGTACACACACAAGCCAGAAAGAAGGCGGGCAAAAATTTGCCCTTCACGCAAAGATGCATTTTTTGAGTAGAACTTTCCCTTAGAAATACTTCAATTCTCTCAAAAATAATCTAGAAATAAACTTTGCACCCGAAAACAGAAAACACGTTGGAGCCACGAATCCAGCCGCATATTCTCAGTCAATTTTGGATCTCCTCAACGCGCTGTTGTGCCTGTGGCTTACGGAGTTTAACTGGCAGTACCGCCAACTCCACTGCGAAAAATACACAGTAGGCGGCCAGAATCAGGACGCTAAAGCTCTCACCATAAATCGCGCCCATCAGCAGCAGCACGACAAAGGCCGTGGACAGCATGGCGAAGCCACGCAGCGATTCGTGCTGCGGCTTGTTGCTTCGCAGACGCTGGGCCAGACGCATTTCTAAAAATCCCAGCGCGAGTGCATGCACGGAGACAAAGAAACAGAGCCGCTCAATAGAAATGGAGGGAGACACAAAAAGAAAAACTCCGACAAAGACGCCTGCCACAGCCAGCACAACAATGAGCCAGGCGATGGCTTCGCGGTCCAGAAAGGCTTCTAACGCAGCGCCACGATCCACCAGGCCAGCGAGCATCACGAAAAAGCCAGTGACCATGAAAAGAAAAATTCCCGCAAATGTTCCGATCAGGAGATTGCGCATCAACCACTCCAGCAGGAACAACAAAATCGCCAGTATTATCAGCAGCCCGGCGTGAAGCCAAAAAAGCCAGCGATGTCGCGCAACACCTTTCGCGACGCTTCGTGCCATGGTTATTGGGTTCGGGATTCGCACTCACTCTTGTATGCCGAGATTTTATCGCGACTCTGACCTAGCGCCTCATCGGGCCCGATGAGGCGATGCCGTTCCTGGGAATTCCTGCCTAGCCAACCAACCCCGGCATGGTCCATCCGTGAGAAATTTTTGCGGACTGCGGAGAATATTTTGGTGTATGCCGCGGAACTAATTCGATGCCATCCTCTGTCCAGCGCCGGATTAAAAAATCCTGCGCGCAACTTGCGCAAAGCCAAAAGTAGCGCCGCATGGTGACATGCCGCTTAGGCTCCGCGGATCCCGGTGCAGCCTGCGAAGGAATGTGCGGCTCGCGCTCCATTAAAAACAGCTGACCGCCACGCAGATACTTTAGTTCTGCTTTGCAGTTCCGATTTGCACATGTCATGTTCATGGTTTTCCTCCTATACATTGGCACCACAAGAGAAGATAACCGAAGCATATAAAAGATGGCTAGGATATGGGTCACAGCCAAGAGTGATGCAAATCATGCTCTTATGTAGAGTTAAGTTAAGGTAAAAATATCCTACGTGAGCTCCCAAAAAGAGTAGAGCGAAGACTGCCTAGCGGACGAGGATACGAGCTCCTAGCCGTGCCATCGCATCTTGAATGGAAATACTCTTATTGCCGCTCAAGCCGGTGGGGAGGCCTGGAAGCTATCGGAATAAACTCATCATACTCCGAATCGCCGGGAAAAGTGAAACGAAAAAAATCGAGCCGATTTCAACAAGATTTCAACAGCTAAATTTAGGATATTTCTCGATCCAAGGCTGGAAGCGCAAGTGCAGGCGTCGATCTGGATCTGCCGTGGTTTGCACGTCTGCCAGCGTAGCTACGCGCCAATCCGCGGCGCTCAATGTCTCCGGCGCATGTGTTGTCAGCACAGCTAAAACGCTGCATCCCGCCGCCTTACCTGCCGCGACACCAGCAGGCGCATCCTCCACCACAACACATTGGTCCGGCGTCGCGCCTAGCAACTCAGACCCGCGAAGATAAGGCTCCGGGTGGGGCTTCCCCCGTTTTACGGTGTCGGAGGTAATGAAGTGTTTTGGAATTGCTATACCGGCAACTGCGAGACGGCTTCGCGCCAGACGCTCCGTGGCCGAGGTGACAATGGCCCATGCATCCTCTGGCAGCGCCGCGAGCATTTCGCGCACGCCCGGCAATACCACCAGACCCTCGGTATCTTCAATTTCCATATCTTCAATCACTTGCAGCTCGGCCTTGTCGTCGAGGTCGGGACGCAATGCGCGAATGGTCTCAATCGCGCGGCGACCGTGCGCCATCTTGATCGCAAGCTCGGGATCCAGGCTCCGGGAAATTGCGTATCTATGCCAGCTCCGCTCCACGGAGCCGAGCGAACTCATCAATACCCCATCCATATCGAACAGCACGCCGCGAAATTGCAAATGCACCATTTATTCCTTCCCTGTTGCTTTCGATTTTCTAGAGGTGAAGCGCAAAGTTTCGCGCTGCTTCCAGCAGTTGTTGCACCGATTTCGATGAACAGGATTCGGCATAAATCCGCAGCAGTGGTTCTGTTCCGGAGGCACGCAGCAGCAACCATGTTTCCGCGGCATTTGGTTTCGCCGCAGCCTCTGGATTGCGCAGAAAAAATTTAATGCCGTCCAATGTTTCCACACGCTCTACCGGCATTCCCGCAAATCCTTCGACTCCCTCGCGCGCGCGCGCGATGGCCGAATTTTTCAAACCCTCGGCAATGTGCAGATCGATGCGGCCATAGTGATGCTCCCCGTATTCCTGCTGGAGGCTGGCCACGAGTTCACCCAGCGTCTTCTTTTCTTCCGCCATCACGTTCGCGAGCAGCAGCGCGTTCAACAAGCCGTCCCGCTCCGGCAGATGTCTTTGGATGCCGATTCCGCCCGACTCTTCGCCACCAATTAAAATTTCGCGCTCCAGCATCAGATCGCAAACATACTTGAAACCGATGCCGACCTCATGCAGCTTGCGGCCATATTTGGCGCAAATACGGTCCAGCATGCGCGTGGTATTGAATGCGCGCACGACCTCGCCGGACCACTGCTTGCGTTCAATCAGCCAGCGCAGCAGAATGGCGAAGGTCTTGTGCGCGTCTACAAAATTGCCATTTTCATCCACTGCGCCGATACGGTCCGCATCGCCATCGGTCACCAGGCCCGCCTGACAGTTGTGTTCCACGACCGCCTGTTGCAATGCGAGGACATGCGGTTCTATTGGCTCGGGGTTGATACCAGGAAATAGCGGATCGTGCTCCGTACGAATTTCGACACAGGGAATGTCAACGCGAGAAAAAATTCCCGCGATGATCCCTGCTCCCGCTCCATACATCGAATCGATCGCGAATTTGTAGCCGCTGGCAGCAATCTTTTTCAAATCGACAAAGGCTACGATCGCCTCAATGTATTCCGGGCTGAAATCCACGCGGACAATGGGAGCAGCGTTTGCAGCGCGCGGCAACGGTTTGCCCAGATACGACTCGATCGCCGCCATGATGGAAGGTTTTCCCGAGCCGCCATAGCTGGCCTTATACTTCACGCCGTTCCACTGGTAGGGATTGTGACTGGAGGTGATCATCACCCCACCGGCAGCGCCGCTTCCACGCACTGCAAACGACAGGGCCGGTGTCGGTGTCACTCGACTGGCAAGCTGTACCGGGATGCCCGCGGATGCCAATACCTCGGCGACAATCCGCGCGAACCGCTCGGAACCAAATCGCGTGTCATACCCGACGCAGACGCCGCGCTTCGGATCTTCTTCCGCAAGAACATAATTTGCAATCGCACTTGCCGCGATGCGAACATT
The DNA here is from genome assembly GCA_021826695.1 of Acidobacteriota bacterium. Classification (GTDB taxonomy): domain Bacteria; phylum Acidobacteriota; class Terriglobia; order Terriglobales; family Acidobacteriaceae; genus JAKAAZ01. The sequence goes on from JAKAYS010000149.1 coordinate 8,877, forward strand.
GGCAAACGTAAAGTCATCCGCGATGACGCCACGCCAGCCGTCGGTGCCGAATTTCACTGCAAATACAGGGGAGTTGTCTGTG
>JAKAYS010000150.1 GCA_021826695.1 Acidobacteriota bacterium
TGCGGAAAGGCGCACCAATTCCGGTAAATTGTTGCTTTCTGAGATATGGGCCAGGATGACAAAGCGCGCTGCGCCATCGTATTCGTTCGACAGATATTCCCCGACGGCATCGTTGGAAAGATGCCCGACGCGCGACAGCACCCGCTGCTTCACCGCCCACGGATACGGTCCATCGCGCAGCATTTCAAGATCGTGGTTCGACTCGATCATCAACAAATCGGCCCGCTGTAGATGCATGCGGACGTTCGGCGGCAGATAGCCCAGGTCGGTTGCGATGGCAATCCGCATCCCTTCCGCCTGCAAAATAAAACCCACCGGATCGACCGCATCATGCGGCACGGTGAACGGGGTCACGCGAATATCGCCAATTTCAAATGGAACACCAGCGCGGAAATGTTCCACCAGAGGGAGATACGAGGGGTCTTCGCTTACCGGGCTTGCGGGAGAACACATCTTTTCTTCCAGTTTTCCATTGGTTGCCTTGATGGCTGGTTCCTCTTCTTCCGCCATGACTGTCGTCAGTTCGAGTGCCGCTTCCGTCAGGTCTGGGCCCGTCTCGTCAGTCTCTGTAGACGCCGGCGACAAGTTCGCCTGCTGCTGGCGTCGTAGCTCCAGCCACGCCGCAAAACTCATCGTCTTTCGCGGTGTCATCCAGCGTTTCCATGCAGCGTGGGTCGCTTCCGTGGCGTAGACGGGCACGTTCCAGCGGCGGGCCAGAACGGAAAGCCCCTGGATATGGTCCTGATGCTCATGCGTAATCAGCACGCCGTCCAGGTCTTCCGGGGATTCCCCGACCAGACGCATGCGCTTCACAATTTCCCGGCAGCTCAGACCGGCATCAAGCACAACGCGGGTCTTGTTCGTGGCCACGACAGTGCAGTTGCCCTTCGAGCCGGAAGCCAGTACGGTGACGCGAACCATGTGCCAAGATTACCGCGTTTGCTTGTGGAACAGATGGAAGATTGGAACAGCAAAATTTTCTGCGCCGCGGTCCCGCCCACTACTCGTATGTATAAAATCCGCGGCCGGATTTTCGCCCCAGCCATCCCGCGTCCACCATCCGAACCAGCAAGGGGCAAGGCCGATATTTGGGATCGCCGAAACCCTCCTGCAATACCCGCATAATGTCCAGGCACACATCGAGCCCGATAAAGTCCGCCAAGGTCAGCGGCCCCATGGGGTGCGCCATGCCCAGTTTGAAGACCGCATCGACGGCTTCCGGCGTCGCTACGCCTTCCATCACGGCAAACATGGCCTCATTCAAAAGCGGCATCAGCACGCGATTGGATACAAAACCCGGCGCATCGTTCACTTCCACCGGCGTCTTTTCCAGTTTGATCGCCAGGTCCCTCACTTGATTGAACGTCTCCCGCGAAGTGGCCATGCCGCGAATCACTTCCACCAGCTTCATCATTGGCACGGGATTGAAAAAGTGCATTCCAATCACACAGTCCGGACGGCTGGTTACATTGGCAAGCTTCGTAATCGAGATCGACGAAGTGTTGGTGGCGAGAAGAACGTCCTTGCGCACGATCCGATCGAGATCGACGAAAATGGTTTTTTTCGTTTCGAATTTTTCCGTCGCCGCTTCGATCACAAAGTCGCAATCGGCCAGCCGGTTGCGGTCAAGCACTCCGGTGATGCGTTGCAACGCCGACTGCATGGCCTCCGGGCCGATCTTGCCTTTGGCGACCTCGCGCTCCAGGTTCTTGCGCAGGGTCTCCATGCCGCGATCGAGAAAACGCTGCTCCACCTCGCACAACAATACGTCGTAACCGCTCCGCGCAAAGACATGGGCAATGCCGTTGCCCATCGTTCCCGCGCCAATCACACCTACCCTGCGGATCTCGCTCATGCTTCGATCATCTCCTTGCAATTGTGGACCAGTTGCACCGCACAATCGACGAGAGCGGATTGATGGTCAATGTAGCCGGGTATTAAAAGGAGTCATTCTGAACTCCGGTCGCCGCGGCGACCTCAGAATGACACATCTTATCTTCGATTCCAGTACCCGCAAATCCGCTCTATAACATTTCACACAAAGCCCCTGAGAAAGGAGCGTTTCACCAAAACATTGGAGTGTAGCAGGTTTCCAGCCGGACCGGCATGGAGGCAGAGAGAAAGCTTTTGCTGGCCTTCGAGCGTGATGAGCATATACGGAAAACTAAAGAGCAGACCCGGGAGAGCCTGCTCTTTGGTTTCTGAAGATCGCCGCAAATTGCCAATTGGGTTTACTTCCTGACGGTGGCAGGCACGGCCATGCTGCTACCCTGGTCCTGCGCGGAGAACGAAACAATCTGCTTGAGAGTGTTGTACGGAACGCCGGCAACTGGGATGGAGCGGCCATTCACGAACAATAACGGCGTTTGATTGACCCCAACATCCTGGCCGAGCTTGATGGAAGCCGCGACAGCAGCCTTGGTCGCCGGAGTGGCGGCACAAGTGGCCACGGCCGCGGGGTCCGCGCCTGCCTTGCTGACGGCAGTTGTCAGTGCCTGGTCCGCGTGACTTGCCAGCGAAGCCTGGTCATCGTAGACAGCTTGTACATACTGGAAGAAGGCCGCGTTCCCTTTCTCCTGCGCAACGCAAACTCCGTACTCCGCAGCCTTCTCTGCTGCTGGATGCACCGTAGTCAGAGGAAAGTTTTCAAAGACGATGCGGGCCGTGGGAAAGTCCTGCGCCAGTTGGGTCATCGACGCCGAAGCTTCCTTGCAGTGAGGACATTGCAGATCGGCAAATTCCACCAGCAGCAGGTCCTTGGTCTTTGCTCCGCGATAGGGGCCTAACGCCTGTTCTGCCAGCTTTTGCTGCACTTCAGCAAACGGATTCGCGCCAAATGCAATCACGTCGGAACCGGCAATGGCATGTTTCCCGTCCGGAGTCACAAAAAATACCGTGGTTGCCGGTGTATGGGAAACGCCTTGCTCCCCCACAAAAATTGTCACTCGGCTTACATTGGGAGCATCCGTTTTCTGGATGCCCGCCACTTGCCATACCCGGTTCGGGTCATATCCCCAGAGTTGTTTGAGGAAAGAATTTACCTCTTCAGAGGTGGGCGACTGGGCGGTAAAATTTTTGGGGTCTTGGGGGGGAAACTGAATTTTCGCCGGTGGAGCAATGGAGTTCAACTGCAAAGGCGCCGGGCCAGGACCCTGTGCTGGCGGAGCGGTTTGTTGAGTTTGGGGTGTTTGAGCAAAACTGGCGCCGCAGAGAGCAGCGGACAATATTGCAGGGATAGCTATAATGCTTATTTTCATTGATATGTCCTTATAAATTAAATCTGTACTTTAACTGCAATTGGAAACCGTCTACCGAAACCGAACGACTTCTGTGTCACCTTCAATACGGGTGCCGCCTGCTGACGCTTGTATTCGCTTCGCTCTACCATCCGCAGTACTCTTCGTACCAACTCTGGATCCAGCGGCGCATCTTTTTTACTGGACTGTACAATCATTTCGGCTGTTTCATAACGCTCCACGTAGGCTTCCAGGATGGGATCCAGGACCTCATAGCGAGGCAAGGAATCCGTGTCCTGCTGGCCCGGGCGCAGTTCCGCCGATGGCGGTTTGGTCAGCGTATTCTGAGGGACAATTTCACGGCCCCGATTGGCATACTGCGCCAGCCGATAGACGCAGGTCTTATAAACGTCCCCGATCACTGCCAAAGCTCCCACCATGTCTCCGTACAGGGTACAGTACCCGGTGGACATTTCCGATTTATTCCCGGTAGAGAGCACCAGCGCGGACAATTTGTTGGACAAGGCCATCAACAGTGTTCCACGGATGCGCGACTGAAGGTTTTCCTCCGTGATGTCGGCTGGATAGTCCTTGAGCATAGGCTGCAATGCCGCGATATTCGATGCGAAGATGCCGCAAATCGGCATCAATTCAAAACGGATGCCAAGGTTGCATGCCAGAGCTTTCGCATCGTCGATTGAACCCCGCGAGGAATATTCGCTCGGCATACCGACGCCGAGAACATTTTCCGGTCCCAGTGCTTCTGTCGCAATCGCAGCCACAAGCGCAGAGTCGATCCCTCCACTCAGACCGATAATGGCTTGAGTAAAACCGCATTTCCGCACATAATCCCGAGTGCCAAGCACCAGCGCCTGATAGACGGCTTCGTCCTCCCATGGGTCTGTTTCCACGGGCAGTGGCATCGATGGCGACGACAAGTCGACCAGAACAAGATCTTCCTTAAAGGAACGGGCCTGCGCAATGCAATTTCCTTCCGCATCCATCGCCAAACTGGTGCCATCGAAGATAAGGCTGTCATTTCCACCCACCTGGTTCACCATGACAACCGGGACATGATGACGCCGAGCGAGGGCGGAGAGCATTCTGTGCCTGATCTCCCGTTTCCCGCGCGAATATGGAGACGCTGAAATATTCAGGACCAGGCTTGCGCCCTGCTGGATTAGGTTTTCTACCGGGTCTACCGGATACAGTCTCTGCCGCCAAAAATTTTTATCGTTCCAGGCATCTTCGCAAATGGTGATGCCAAGACGCTCACCCGCCAGCGTATAGATGCTCTGCGAAGTGGCCGCTGCAAAATACCGCTGCTCGTCAAACACGTCGTAATAAGGCAACAGCATTTTGGACTGGACAAATTCCACGTGGCCGTTGCGCAGCAATGCGGCGGAATTCATTACTTTTTTGCCAGAGTTTTCCGCTGCCGGAGTCAAGCATCCACAAAGAACTGCGACGTTCCTGTCCTTCGTGGCTGTCTGTGCAATTTCGGCCAGCACTTCCTCCGTGCGAGCCAGGAACGAGGGCTTTTCCAAAAGGTCCGCCGGGGGATATCCGCAGATGGCGAGCTCGGGGAAAATGACGAGGTCTGCCCCTTGTCGGTGTGCTGTATCGATCAAGCTGAGTATTTTTTGGGTATTCCCGACAAAGTCACCGACCGTCGGGTTCATCTGCGCCAGAGCGAGCTTCACAACTCCAGTGTAACCAGCGTCGCTTACGCGTGACAAACTAGGAGCAGCCTTAATCTGGAAAGAGTTTACTTTTCGCTGCGCCCAAGCGACGATTACGCGCCAGTGCCACTCAGGATGACACCAATGGTGCGTGTCATGATCTTGAGATCGAGCCAAAGGCTCCAATTGTCGATATAAGCGGTATCGAGCGAAATGTACTGGTCAAACGATGGGTCTTGACGCGACTGGACCTGCCATAAGCCGGTGATGCCGGGCAACACTTCCAAGCGCCGCAGATGCGGCAACTCATACTGGCTCACTTCACTCGCAAGCGGTGGACGTGGACCGACCACACTCATATGGCCCATCAGCACATTGAAGAACTGGGGCAGTTCATCGAGAGAATACTTGCGCAGGATACGTCCCAATCTGGTAACGCGGGGATCCTGGGTGATTTTGAACAAGACACCGCTACGCTCATTCTTGTCTTTGAATTGCTCGCGCAGCGCATCCGCATCCACGACCATGGTGCGAAATTTCCAACATCTGAAGGTACGGCCTTTTCTGCCGATGCGATCGGCGCAATAGAAAACCGGGCCTTTGGAATCGATCCGGATGGCGATGGCGATCGACAAAATCAATGGACTGAGCAAGATCAAAGCGCAGGAGGAAATCACCACATCCAGCGCGCGCTTTAGAAGCAGACCGATGACCGGTATATGGTGGCGATGCAGAGGCATGGTGGGAAACTGCCCGACATATTCGATGGGCGCGCTCCACGCCAGACCGTCGTAAAGGTCGGGGACTACCCGAACATCGATGCCCCACGTGCTGGCTTCCGCTATCAGGCGTTTCACGACACCGCGTTCGCACGGTCCCGTCACGAAAATCTCGTCAATAAAGTGGCGTCGAACCAGCTCGCCCAACTCCGGCAGGTCTCCGAGGATCTCAGGAGGCCGATTTTGTTCCAACCTTGCAGCTTCAAATGTTGACTCTTGAAATGTTCCGTCAGAAAACGAGCCGCGTTCCATACGCTCGGTCCCAGTTCGTACAAAACCCTTAAAAGTGAATCCCAAATGGCGAATGCGCTGCAGGTGGCTCCGTATGGCGAGGCCAGAAGAACCTGTGCCGACTACAAGAACATTGCGCGTATCCATGCCTTTTTCATAGCGTTTGTAGAGGGTCAAGCGCCAGAAAGCACGGCGTAGACATAACAGTATCGTGGTAAAAATCAGGGTCGCTATCACGACGGCGCGGGAAATGGAATCCGCCCTGCCAAAATAAAGCGCGCCAGCCAGGATCAGACTGGCTGTAAAGCAGGTTTGCACGGTCAATCGCTGCTCTCGAAGGCCGCTAAACGCCTGAAGAGGACCGTATAGCCCATGAGCACGCCCAACCAAAATCAGGATCGCAGCGAAGCCAGCCATGTACAGAAAATAGGCCAGCGGCGTGGAGGCCAGAGGGGTGCGGTGGTCAAAATAGGAAAGCGCGTTCGCTTTGCGAAGCTGCGTCGCCAATGCGGCAGCGATGACCACAGTGATTGCATCCACGGCCATCCATAGCATGGTTATGGCGCGCGAATGGAAACGTCCAGCGGAACTCACGCTGGCCGCCTGTGGACTGAATTCGCCAACTGACTCTGGCGAAGCAGCCGGAAACCATTGGCTAAGGTCTGGAGACGCCATTCTGCGTTTTCTCTGCTTACAATTAGAAGTCGCTTACAGCCAAGCAGATGAAAGGGGACAAAGCGATCAAAGAAGCCACGAAGAAACAAATTCACGTTATCAGACTAAAAGTGAATTTCTCCCGGTTGGTTCCAAGTTGCTAAAACAAGAACAATTCCAAAAGAAACGTAATGTTTCCGCTGAGTGCAAACCCACTAAATATTCACGGGTTGCTGTTGCAAAACTGCCTAAAGCTGAAACCGCTGAGTTATTAGATGCAAGATATCGATCCGCGTCCACGTGTTCTATCGTGCAGCCAGACTTCTAAAATTGTTAGCCGCTGCTGGGAGGGATTGCAATGAAAATTGTAGGCGCATACCAGCGATATCCATGTTATAACTTATTTAAAAACAATGATTTAAGTGAATATGACGGGATTACACAGGTAGCGACTGATCGGATCAACCTACCAGCGCAAGATCGGGAAGTGGACGTTGGTCGAGACGAAGAAATTCCTGTAGCACGGGATCCGAGGTTTTTTTCAGCTCTTCCACAGAGCCGAAGAAGTGTACTTTGGCTTCATGCAGAAATAGGACCCGGTCGGCCAATTTCTCCGCAAAGCGCATGTCGTGCGTAACGACAATGCTGGTCAAATTTAGCTGTATCTTCACCTTCTGGAGCAAATTTCCCAGCAAATGCGCCATCAGAGGATCGACCATTGTTGTCGGCTCATCGTAAAGTATCGCCTCCGGCTGGGCCGCCAGAGCGCGTCCAATCGCCACAGCGCGCCGCATTCCTGTCGACAGATCCGATGGCAGCTTATCGGCCATTTCGCTAAACCCGACCATGCCCAGTAGTCCGTGAACGATCTGCTCGATCTGGTCCTCCGCCAGTTCGCGGCGTTCACGCAACGGAAACGCAACATTTTCAAATACTGTCAGCGAATCGAATAAAGCTCCGTTCTGGAAAACCATCGTGATCTTGCGGCGAATCCGCTCCATCTGCTCTTCGGTGTAATCGCTGATGTCGTCACCGGCTATCAGGATGCGCCCTGAATCCTGCTTGAGAAATCCCATGATCTGTTGCAGCGATACGGACTTGCCGACGCCACTGCGTCCGATGATGCACAATGTCTCTCCAGGGAGCACGAAGAAGCTAACGTCATCCAGGACCACTTTGCTTCCAAACGCTTTGGAAACATGCTCAAAGGCGATAAATGGAGTGACACCGTGGCGCGCGGGTTGAACGAGAGAGACTCCCATGCATTTGAAGATAGCTGAAATTTGCTGGCAATGTTGCAGCAAATCTGCTGGCAGTCCTGTGTCTATCCTTGGCTCAATGTTTGTTTCCGCTCTGGGAGGCCAATAGTTGCGCCTGCTCCCAATCGGCAGCGGTATTGATGTTCAGAAACCAGTCGCGAGCTTGTCCTTCGAGAACAAGACGTCCCATGCCTGTCCTATCTGTAACATCCAACATATCCGGTTGCGGAGCGAGAGGACCGAGCAGCTTTATTGCTTCCCGTACGGCATGCATGACCTTGTACTTCCCTTCCTGCAAGGCAAGTCGCAAGCCCGGCGCGAGCAATTGGCGATACAGGCCGCAGAGCGGCTGCGGCAATCCCTCCACCTGCGGAAGAATGCACGCTGCGCAAGCTGCCGGAGCACGAGCAACCAGCGCCTGTAAAAATTCCACAGGGACCAGCGGTAAATCCACAGCCAAAAACAGGTTCCATTCTGTCTGGGATTGCTCCAGCGCGGCGACCATTCCGCCCAGTGGCCCAGCGCCGGGAAAGGCGTCTTGAATCAGCGGCATGGAATGTGGAAGATCGTCGCGGTCGGCACACACCTTGACGGTCCCGCAAACCTGCCGAAGTCTGCCAACCGCATGATCGAGGAGAGTCTGACCATTCTGTGGATTCCATGGGAGCAGCACTTTATCGCGTCCGAGACGCGAACTGCGTCCGCCAGCCAGCACAAAGCCTGAAATTTCCGCTCGTGGCTCGGTCCCAGCGCAGGGGAGATCGAGGCCCACTTACGCCGCACCCAGCCGCTCAAAAAATCGAATCAAGGACTCAATCCCACGATAAAAATTGGCGATATGGAATTTTTCATTGGGAGCGTGAAGATTATCGTCAGGCAGACCAAATCCCATCATCACCGAGGGAATCTTCAAGCTGCGTTCAAAATCTCCAACGATGGGAATCGAGCCGCCCGAGCGGACGAAGACCGTTTCTTTGCCGAAGACTTCATGCATCGCCGCAGTCGCGGCTT
>JAKAYS010000151.1 GCA_021826695.1 Acidobacteriota bacterium
TTTTGTATGATCCCATCGAATTCAATTCCCTCGTTTATCCTTAGTAACAATGTCTCCTGAACAAATACCCGATTTACAGGACTACGGACCCGAACATCTCGATGCAGCTTTCCAGCGGCTGAGCGAACAGCTTGCTGCGGAAGCGCCGGCGCTGCACACGCCGGAGGACCGCGAGCAATTTCGTTTGCATTGGCTGGGCCGCAAACATGGACGGTTGAAGCTCATCAGCGATGCATGGTTGAAGACTGCGCCTTCTGAAGCACGCAAAGCGCTGGGCCAGCACTTCAATCGACTGAAACAACAGATTGATCTTGCGCTGGAAACGGAAACTGTCAATGGGCAAGCTCGGGCACTCGAGGAGGACAGTGTTGATATCACCCTTCCCGGCATTCGTCCTGCGCTTGGGGTGGAGCATCCGCTGGTCCGCACCATGATTGAGATCGTCGGCATTTTTCAGCGGATGGGCTACTCGGTCGGCGTCGGCCCTGAGGTCGAGACCGATTACTATAATTTCGAGGCGCTGAATTTTCCGCCGGACCATCCCGCGCGCGACACCCAGGACACGCTTGTCGTCGCCAAGCAGGAGCATAAACCGCTACGCGACCGGCTGCTGCTGCGCACGCACACTTCGCCGGTGCAAATTCGCACCATGGAGCGGCAGCCGCCACCCATCCGCATCGTGATTCCGGGCAAAGTACATCGCAACGATGCTGCGGACGCCACGCACTCGCCGATCTTTCATCAAGTAGAAGGTCTATGCGTCGATGAAAACATTACCTTCAGCGACCTGAAAGGCACGCTCGATCACGCCATGAAGGAGTTGTTCGGTTCCAGCGTAAAAACGCGGTTCTTTCCGTCCTTTTTCCCGTTTACGGAGCCGAGCGCCGACGTGCAGATCAGTTGCATCTTCTGCGGTGGCAAAGGCTGCCGCAAATGCAAACACTCCGGCTGGATTGAACTGCTGGGCTGCGGCATGGTCGATCCATCTGTATTCGACTCCGTGCGTGGCAAGCAACCGGGCTACGATCCGAAGAAGATCTCCGGCTTCGCCTTCGGCATGGGCGTGGACCGCATTGCGATGATGAAATATGGCATCAGCGACATTGGCCTGCTCTACTCCGGCGACATGCGTTTTTTGGAGCAGTTCGCATGAAGATACTTTCCAACTGGCTGCGCGCCTACTTGCCTGCTCTCAAAGTTTCCGATCGCCAGCTTGCCGACGACCTTACGCTGCGCGGCATTGCTGTTGAGGGCGTTTTCGATCTTGGTTCTAGCAACGGCTCTCTGTTTGAGATGGACATCACCACCAACCGCGTCGATGCCATGAACCATTACGGCATCGCGCGCGAGGCAGCGGCGATGTACGACATCCCTCTTCTGCCGTTGGAGGCTTCGCTGCCCGCAGCCAGACCGGCGAAGCAGCCATTTCCGGTCCGCATTGAGGCGCAGGATTTGTGCGGTCGCTTCACCGCGCGCGTATTGCGCAACGTGAAGATTGCGCCGTCGAGTGGCGAGGTCGCTCAGCGTTTTGCGCTGCTCGAACAGAAGCTGATCGGCAACGCCGTCGATGCTACAAACTTCGTCACCATGGCGATGGGACACCCGACGCACGCTTTCGACCTCGACAAAGTAGAAGGCGCGATTGTGGTGCGACGCGCCAAGGCTGGCGAGCGATTGAAGCTGCTGGACGGAACGGAACGCACACTGGTTGCGGACGATCTTGTCGTCGCCGACGAACAGAAAGCATTGGCGCTGGCTGGCGTAATGGGCGGCTGGGACACGATGATTACGCCTGCGACGAAAAACATTCTCGTCGAGGCGGCGTGGTTCGATCCGGGCTCGGTGCGCCGCTCGTCGCGCCGGCATGGGTTGCACACAGACGCGTCGCATCGCTTTGAGCGCGGCGCGGACTTCGCCGCTCCCCCGATTGCCTCTGCACTGGTGAGTTGCTTGATTCTTGCGGCGGGTGGAGAAATCGAAGGCGAGATCGTCGATGTAGTTGTGCCGGAATTTGCTGCGCGGACCATAGCACGGCCGCCGATTTCGCTTGCTATCGGCGAAGTCACGCGCATCCTTGGCAAGACGGTGGAAGGCCAGCCGATCGATGCCGCCACGGTAGAGCGTTATCTGACTGCACTGGGCTGTGGTGTCCAGCCAACGTCGGGCGGACCATACACTGTGACGCTGCCAAGCTGGCGTCTGGATCTCGAACGCGAGATCGATCTGATTGAAGAAGTAGCGCGACTGCACGGCTACAATCGCTTTTCCAACACGTTACCGAACTTTGCAGGTAGCGTGGTGGAGCTGCCATGGGCCGCGAAAGAAAAGATGCTCCGCGGCAAGCTGCTGGCGGCGGGACATACTGAGGCCATCAGCAGCACGTTCTGTTCTGCAACTGAAGCAGTTACATTTGCACCGCAGCCGAACTCCTATGTGCCGTTGGGCAATCCTCTCAGCGAAGAAGTCGGCTGTCTGCGCCCTTCGCTGGTACCCGGAATGCTGACCATGCTGGCGCACAATCTGAATCGCGAAGTAGATGATCTTAAATTGTTTGAGATGGGCACAATCTTCACCGGGAACACGGACCGCGTGCAGGAAAGGCCGTCGTTGGTACTCGGCGCCACAGGCGCGGCGATTGCGCCGCATGCCCATGCCGAAGGCCGTGCGTATACCTTCTTCGATATGAAGGGCGCGGCGGAAGAATTGCTCGCGGGCTTTGTCACCAGGTCGAGCTACTTCGACACGTTCCCTGCTGCAAGCGGGTTGATGCCGCAATGGTTGCATCCGGGCCGCGCGGCGCGACTGGTGGCGGATGGAGAAACGGTAGGTTTTTTTGGGCAACTTGCTCCGCAGGAAGCACAGTTGCGGAAACTGCGGCAGACGGTCTTCGTCGGCGAATTCGATCTGGAGCGGCTGTATCGTCACGCCCTGCGGGAACCGGCAGCGCGCGAGTTGTCGCGCTTTCCAGCCGTGGTGCGCGATTTTTCCCTGATCTTTCCCGATGCAATCCAATGGCGGCAGATTTCCGATGCATTGCAAGTCCTTGCCATCGCCGAGATGCGCAGCTTTGAACCGCTGGAGATTTTTCGCGGTGGAAAAACGGTCAGTCTCGCGCCAGGCCACTACTCGATCCTGCTGCGGGCCGTGTTTCAGGCCCAGGAGCGCACTCTGCGAGACGAAGAAGTCCAGGGCTGGTGGGAGCGCATCATTGAGGCGGTCAGGTCTTTGGGTGGCGTGTTGCGGAGTTAGATAGGCATCTCTCCTAATAAAAGGAGCCGCGCCTCTCGCAAGCGATGCGCGCTATACTGCGCGAAGAGCATCTTAAGAAAATGAGCATCTAAATTGTTTATGACGACAACTATGGCAAAAGAAAAGGAACTGGCAGTGGCAGAGGACACATTCGCAGCCCTGGAGCAGCGCGTCGTTCGCGCGATCGAGTTGCTGAACCGCGAGCGGGAGCAGCGCATGGCTGCGGAAAAACAGTTGGAGAATTTGCGCGAGCAGTTGGAGACGCAGCATGCACAAACTACCCAGTTGCGCCTTGAAATTGAGGAGCTGCAGGACGAGCGCACTACAGTACGCACCCGCGTGGAGCGCTTGATGGCGTCGCTCGATGCCATTGGCGCTTCTTGAAGGACGCATCTGCCAGCAGGAGAGGAGCGAGCATGAAGCCGAACGATACGGAGCAAGTTCCGCACCAGGATTCGCCGCAAAAACAGCCTGCGCTTTTTCACCCATCGGACCGCGGAGAAGTCGCCTCATCGAGTGAAGACGGCACGGCGTCCGCGGAAGCTCCTCAGGAAGCCGCCTCCAGCAATCTGGTGGTCGATATTTACGACCAGATGTACCACCTGCGCGGGCCTGATCCGAAGTATCTGCAACAACTTTCCGCTCTGGTGGATGCGAAAATGCGGGCCGTTGCGCAGCATGGCACCACAGTGGACTCTTTGCGGGTGGCGGTCCTGGCCGCGCTGAACATAGCGGACGAGTTGGTCACATTGCGCCAGCAGCGAGACGCGCTGGCGGGGAACGTTGCGCGAAACATTAAATCTCGCACGGAGACGCTGGCCGAAATGCTGGACGCAGTGCTTGACACCAATCGCAAAGTCGGCTGACATAAATTTTCTTGGGCCAGTTGGCTGGGTCTGCGCTGTTGCAAAGATATATTCGTCCCTCTGGTCGTAAAATAGACCTTACATCGCAGCCAGCGATTCAGAAGGCATTCTTTTGAAGCGTATCGTTCTCTCACTCGCACTTTTTTCATTCGTCGCCCTGGCTCCGTTTCTGCATGGGCAGTCCGCGCCGCGTACCCCCGTCCACGACGCCACCGCGCTGAAGCCGCCCGCTGGCGCCCGCGTGGCCATCGTGGAGTTCGATGACATGGAATGCCCCGACTGCGCCCGCGCCAATCCTCTGCTGATGGAAGCGTCCGAGAAATATCGCATTCCCTGGGTGCGCCATGACTTTCCTCTGTCGATGCACGTTTGGAGCTTCGACGCAGCCGTGGATGCGCGTTGGTTCGATACCAAATCCAAAAAGATTGGGGACGAGTTCCGCGATGCGGTTTTCGCAAATCAACCCAGCATTCAGACGAAAGCCGACTTGCGCTCGTTCGCTGAAAATTTCGCGCAGCAGCACGGCCTCGGATTTCCCTTTGTCGTGGACCCGCAGGGCAAGCTTGCGGCAGAGGTGAATGCAGACTACGCGCTAGGCCAGCGCATCGGTATCGAGCACACGCCGACTATCTGGGTGGTGACGAACAAGACCAGCGGCGTGCCGTTTGTTGAGGTGGTAGATCGCAGCCGCTTGTACGAGATCATCGACGAAGCGCTGGCGGAAACCAGCAACGAAGGCCACGGTGCTGGCCGGACTGCCTCGCGCGCCCACCATACGAGCACCCAGTAGAGAAATCCTCCAAGCAGGTGCTCGCTGGGCGAAGAATCAGCCGTTCACGTGCCGCATGGTCGCTTCTGGATAGCGCAGACCGGCGGCAACACCTTGCGGGGCCACAGCAGCGAGTTGCTTCAGGTCCGCAGCGGTCAACTTCACGTCAGCAGCGCCGATATTTTCTTCCAGATAGCGCAGTTTTTTTGTTCCCGGAATGGGCACGATTCCTTCGTCCTGCGCCAGCACCCATGCCAGGGCGAGCTGCGAAGCGGTGCAGCCTTTTTCTTCAGCAATCTCCTCCACTTTTTTTACCAGATCCAGATTTTTTGTAAAGTTCTCGCCCTGAAAGCGTGGAGAGTTCTTGCGATAATCATCGGCTGGGAGGTCATCCAGTTTGCGAAAGCGGCCCGTCAGAAATCCACGTCCCAGCGGACTGTAGGCAACGAAGCCAATTTCCAGTTCTTTACAAGTGGCAAGGATTTCGTCTTCCGGGTCGCGCGTCCACAGGGAATACTCCGTTTGCAGGGCGGTAATGGGATGCACCGCCGTGGCGCGTCGCAGCGTAGCGGGAGCGGCCTCCGACAAGCCAAGATGGCGAACTTTCCCTTCGCGGACCAACTCAGCCATCGCGCCGACTGTCTCTTCAATGGCAACATCCGGATCCACGCGATGCTGATAATACAGGTCGATTGTCTCGATGCCGAGTCGCTGCAAGCTCGCGTCGCAGGCACTCTTCACATACTCTGGACGGCCGTTGACGCCCGATGCCGCGCCGGTCTTTGGATCGCGCACGATGCCAAACTTGGTCGCCAGCACAACACGGTCACGCCTATCCCGAATGGCTTTGCCGACCAGCACCTCATTTTTGTGCGGGCCATACATGTCGGCTGTGTCGAGAAAGTTGACTCCCAATTCGAGCGCACGATGGATGACTGCTATCGAGTCCTGCTCCGTCTCTCGTCCGCTGTAAAAATCGGACATTCCCATGCAACCCAGCCCCAATGCCGAGACCTTCAATCCGTTGCCAAGTGTTCTTTGCTGCATCGCTTGCTTCCTCCATTTGCAGATTTTTGCTGCCATGTATATGGATGCGTCTGAACGGGTCAATTCTTCATAATATGATCCGCGATTGCACCTCAGGGAAAGCCATTCGTTTCGATCCAGGCGTGTTCGCAGTACACTTAGCGTTAAGAAATTTAACCCATGAAAAAACTTCGCGTAGGCATTGTCTTTGGTGGCCGTAGCGGCGAGCATGAAGTCTCGCTGCTGTCCGCTGCGTCCGTTCTTCAAGCCATCGACAAGAAAAAATATGATGTCCACCTGATCGGCATCACGAAGGATGGCCGATGGCTCACGGCCAACGACGCAGCGCATCTGCTGCCAGAGGCTGTGGGCGGAGCGCATCATCTGCGGGCTGGCGATCCCGAGGCAACCGCCGGAGCGGTGTTGCTGGAACACGGTCAGGAAGTGACAGTCTCTCCTGTTCCCGCACACGCGGAACAGTCGGAAAATTCTCTTGTTACGCTGCGCGCCAGCGCGGAAAAATCTCTTGGCGTGGATGTGATCTTCCCCGTTCTGCACGGTACCTTTGGCGAGGACGGGACCGTGCAGGGCCTGTTCGAGCTGGCTGACATCGCCTATGTCGGTTCGGGCGTCCTGGGTTCGGCTGCCGGGATGGACAAAGACGTAATGAAGCGCCTGTTCTCCGCCGCGAAACTGCCGATCCCCAAACACGTTACTCTACTGCGACGCGAATGGCAGGAGATCCCACGCCGCTGCAGGCAGCGTATCGAAGCCGCCTTGCGCTATCCCATGTTTGTGAAGCCGGCGAACCTGGGTTCCTCGGTCGGCATCAGCAAAGCGCATGACCGCAGCGAACTGGATGCAGCCGTGGACCTTGCGGCCAGCTTCGACCGCAAGATCGTGATCGAGCAGAGCATCGGGGGCAAGCGTGGAAAAGCGCGCGAACTGGAAGTGGCCGTGCTCGGCAACGATGCGCCGGAGGCCTCCGTTGTGGGCGAGATCGTCCCCTGCAAGGAGTTTTACGACTACGAGGCAAAGTATCTCAGCGAAGGTTCGGAAGCGATCATCCCCGCGAAACTGACGCGGACGGAAAGCAAGCGTGTCCGTGAAATGGCGGTAGCAGCGTTTCGGGCCTGCGACTGCGCTGGGATGGCCCGCGTGGATTTCCTCATGGAGCCAGGCGAGTCGAGCGCGAAACGTCCGCGCAAAATCTATTTGAATGAAGTGAACACACTGCCAGGATTCACCTCCATCAGCATGTTTCCGAAACTATGGCAGGCGAGCGGCCTGTCCTATGGGAAACTGATCGATCGCCTGATTTCTCTGGCGCGGGAGCGCCATAAGGAAAAAATGGACAACCGGTACGATTTGTAGCGGTTGGTCCAAAATAGACTTTGCTACACTGCAAGCCAGCAATGAGTGAAGAGTTGCAGAAAGTTTCTCTCGCGCAGGTGACGCATAGGCTGGCCCTTTTTCTTTGTTGTGTATTGCTGTTTGAATGCTTGTCGATTGCAATTGCGCCACGGTTTCACTCCGGCAGTGTCTTAGCGATCGCGAAGGATGCCTTTCTGTTTCGTGTACGCAATGACTCCTGGTACTACATGGCGCAAGGCGACAAGGCCTGGCGGCAACATCCCAACGCAATTTACGAAACGGTTTTTTTCCAACGCGGTGTCCGATTTATTTATCCTCCGACGTCGTTGCTGCTATATCGCGCCTGGCAGTCTGCCCGTTGCCTGCGCATCCCGCCATTTACTGCCATGATTATCATGCTGCTTGTTTCTCTGCTGGGTACTTTCGTCCTGGCGGGAGAGTTTCTTTTGTGCTTGCTTCCCGCACACATGAAGGCTGCTTCGGCCCAGGCAGAGCGTTGGAAAATTCGAATCATGGTGGCAATGCTGGCCGGTATCTTTCTGCCGATCGTCAATGCTTATAGAGTGGGCCAGGTGCAAACTCTGCTCACCTTTTTATTGGTGGCAAGCGTGCTGCTATGGCTGCGCGGAGAACGTATAGTACCGGCCATCCTGATTGGCCTGACTTGTTGGCTGAAACCTCAGATGGGCCTGTTCCTGCTTTGGGCGTTGCTCCGTCGGCAATGGAATTTCGCTCTGTCTCTTTGCATCACGCTGGCGGTGGGGCTGCTTCTTTCGCTCACCGTCTTTGGCTGGCACAACACCGTGGAATATGCCCACTTGCTGACTTATCTAAGTCGGCACGGCGATGCGCTTGCCACCAACCAATCGCTGAATGGACTGCTGCACAGGGTGATGCATGTGGGCTCTCCGGTCACGTCGGGTTACGGCTATCCGCCATACAATCGCATTATTTACGTTGCCACGCTCTGCTCTTCCACAATCACGATGGCGTTGGCGCTGGTTGTGCCAGCGCTGCGGCACATCGCTGCCAGCACAACTGATTTCCTGCTCTTCGCGATGGCGACCACAATGGCCTCGCCAATCGCGTGGGAACATCATTATGGCGTCTTTTTTCTTGTATTTTTGCTGTGGATGCCCGAAGCCTTCAGGAGATGGAGGACATTCTTTGCGGTACTTGCGGTCTATCTTTTGATGACCGACAACTGGGAGTTCCTGACTCCATGGATGTACACTCAATGGTCGTTTCTGATCTCGCACGTATACTTTGGCGGCATGGTTCTGTTCCTGTGGACGCTATTTGGAACGCGCCTGGAACGGAATATTTATCCCGCCAATTCCTCGCTCGCCTGATGGGTCCGCCTTGTGGACGGAGCATCGGATCATCCACCAGCATAAAAATAGTGCGGAAGGCATACACAGCACTCCGGCGTGTCGAGTGAGCGCGAAGCCGGCCAGATATGGCGCGGCCACAGCGCATACCGTGCCTAGATACACTAC
>JAKAYS010000152.1 GCA_021826695.1 Acidobacteriota bacterium
GAATCGGTCAACGCCGCCTTGAAGGCCGCTGCGGAAGGCCCGCTGAAAGGCATCCTCGGCTACGAATCGCAGGAGCTTGTCTCCTCCGACTTCAAGGGCAACCCGCTGTCGTCGATCATCGATGCGCCTTGCACCAAAGTCGTTGGAGGCAATATGGCCAAGGTCATCAGTTGGTATGACAACGAGTGGGGCTATTCCAACCGCGTCAAAGACCTGATTCTCTTCCTGGTGAAGAAGGGGCTGTAGCGCGCAAACCAAGACCGCCCGTCATCCTGAGTGAAACGAAGGATCTCTGTATTGCCCGGAAAAGCCAATGCAAAGATTCGTTCGCTTCGCTCAGAATGACTCTTTTTAGGAGCCGCATCATGCGACAGAACATCGCAGGCACATCACCGTACGAACCCATCATCGGCTTCTCCCGCGCCGTGCGTGTCGGCAATGCAGTGTATGTCTCCGGCACTGGCCCGGTTGGCGCCGATGAGGATGACACCGAAGCCCAGACGCGACAGGTGCTCGGTATTATCCAGCGCACATTGGCGCAGGCTGGAGCTAAACTGGAAGACGTCGTGCGAACGCGCATGTACTTGACGCGTGTCGAGGACTGGGAAATCATCGGGCGCGTCCACGGCGAGTTTTTCGACGCCATCCGTCCAGCGGCAACCATGGTCGTAGTCGCGAAGCTGCTCAATCCAGCATGGCGTATAGAAATTGAAGTAGAAGCGGTCGTTCGCAGCACAGAATATTCAACGAACGCGCTGAAATGACGGGGCCTATGCAACCGAATTTCCCTGTACAACAACTACGAACGCGTCGCTCCAGATTTTATGGCCTGGCGTGTTTTGGTTTTCTTCTATGTATTTTCTCGGCCACAAGCCTTTGCTGGAGTCAGGCTCCGCCAGCCACAGCGAGCCAGACCGGACCCAAGCTGTCTTCAAAGTGGGAAGAACTCACAGGCCCGGACTTTATTCGCGCCATCCACCAGTCGCAAGGTGTATGCCTGTTGCCCTTCGGCATAATTGAAAAGCACGGCGCGCACCTTCCACTCGGCACCGATCTCATCAACGTGCGTTATGCCTCGCTCCAGGCCGTGCAACAGGAATACGCGGTCGTGTTTCCTCCGTATTACTTCGGCCAGATTGCCGAGGCCCGTCACCAGCCGGGAACGCTGTCGTATTCCGCGCACCTACAGATGGAACTGCTCCAGGCGACTACCGACGAAATGGCACGCAACGGCTGCAAAAAAATTGTCATAGTGAACGGCCACGGCGGGAACCAGAGCTTCCTCCCGTATTTTGCGCAGTCGCAATTGGACTCCCCCCATGATTACGTCGTTTACATATATTGGCCCTCAGGAACGCACCATCTGGCTGGACGCCCTCCCGAGCATGACAAAATCGATATGCATGCTGGCGAATCCGAGACCTCGCACATGATGGTTGCGCGCCCGGACCTGCTCCACATGGACCGTGTCCCACAGGAATCCGGTGCCGACCAAAATCGGCTGCATCTGCCGCTGGGTCTTTACACCGGCATCTGGTGGTATGCAAAATTCCCCAATCATTATGCGGGCGACGCCAGCTATGCCAATCTCAAGCTCGGACAATGGGACATGAAAACCTGGGCCAACAGCATTGCAGGAGTTATACGATCTGTCCGCGCCGACCAGACCAGCCTACAGCTACAAAACCAGTTCTTTCAGGATGCGAAACACCCCATCGATACCCAGCAATAAATTTGACGCGCCTTTCTCTTTCTTTCCCAGAGGCAGGTCGCAAGAGAAAACGTATTAGAATTTGATGTAGGCGCTTTGTCTGCATCGATTGACGAAATATTTTTAATTTCATAACAAAATTCTCCATGCCAAAATTATCCATTCGCGATCTTTCTCTGGAACACAAGCATGTTCTCATTCGTGTCGACTTCAACGTTCCGCTTTCTGAAGATGGCACGCAGATTATGGAAGACACGCGCATTCGCGAGACGCTTCCCACGCTCGAATATGCATTGCGGCACCGTGCCAAGGTAATTCTCGCGTCGCATCTCGGTCGCCCCAAAGGGAAGCCCAATTCGAAGATGAGCCTTCGCCCTGTGGTTGACCGTTTGCGACAGCTTCTCGATCAGCACCTGGACCAGTCCGTCAACGTTGGCTTCTCGCCGGACTGCGTTGGCAAGACCGCCGAAGAGACCACTTGCATGTTGGAGTCGGGCCAGGTGTTGTTGCTCGAAAACTTGCGCTTTCACGCGGAGGAGGAAAAGAACGATCCGGCATTCGCGAGGGAACTCGCCAAACTCTGCGAACTGTATGTGAACGACGCGTTCGGCAGCGCCCATCGAGCCCACGCATCGACGGAAGGCATCACGCACTTTGTGGAGCAGTCGGCTGCGGGCCTGTTGATGGAAAAGGAACTGAATTATCTTGGCAAGGCGCTGCGCGATCCTGACAAGCCGTTCATCGCCATTCTCGGCGGGGCCAAAGTTTCCGACAAGATTGAGGTCATTCAAAACCTGCTCGGTAAGGTGGACGCATTGCTGATCGGCGGCGGCATGGCGTACACGTTTCTAAAAGCTCGCGGTCAAAATGTCGGCAAGTCTTTGCTGGAAGCGGACAAGCTGGACGTAGCGCGCGAGGCAATGGACACCGCAGCCAAGCGCGGCGCGCGTTTCCTCCTGCCCGTCGATCATATTCTTGCGGACAAATTTGCCGCCGATGCACACACCCAGGCATTCTCCGGCAATGGCGACTTTCCCGCGGACTGGATGGCGCTCGACATCGGCCCAAAAACCATCAGACTGTTTGTGGATGAAATCTCCCGCGCGCGCACTATTGTTTGGAACGGCCCCATGGGCGTCTTTGAAATGCCAGCCTTCGCGCATGGGACCATGCAGGTCGCGCAGGCGGTCGCGAATAACACCGTTGCAACCTCCATCGTGGGAGGTGGAGATTCCGTCGCCGCAGTTTACCAGGCGGGTGTGGCGGAGAAAATCACCCACATCTCAACCGGCGGCGGCGCATCGCTTGAATTTCTTGAAGGAAAAAAATTACCGGGCGTCGAAGCCCTGACGGAGAAGACCTCTTGAGCACTCGCAAACCCCCTCGCAAACCTTTGATTGCAGCCAACTGGAAGATGTATAAAACGCCCACCCAGGCGAAAGAATTTGTCTCCGTATTTTTACCGCTTGTCCACGGCCACACTCGTGACGAAATCGTTCTCTGTCCGCCATTCGTAGACATTGCGACTGTGCTTGCAGCGACGCATGACAGCAATGTCCACGTCGGTGGACAGAACATGCACTGGCAGGCGGAAGGCGCTTTTACCGGAGAAATCTCGGCTGCGATGCTGGCCGCCGCCGGTTGTACGCACGTCATCCTTGGCCATTCCGAGCGCCGCCAGCTCTTCGGCGAGACCGACGAGACCGTCAACCAGAAACTGCACACGGCGCTTCAACATAAGCTGATGCCCATTGTCTGCGTGGGCGAGCTGCTCGCCGAACGCGAAGATGGCAAGACAGAAGAAGTCCTTTTGCGGCAGACCTCTAAAGCTCTAGTCGGCATTGCAGCAGACGCGGCGCGTCACATTGTCATTGCGTATGAACCGGTGTGGGCCATCGGCACCGGCAAAACAGCCACGCCGGAAATGGCTGCGGAAGCGCATCTCATCATTCGCAGCCAGGTCGCGCGCTCGCTGGGCCGCGAGCTTGCGGACAAGATGCGCATTCTGTATGGCGGCAGCGTGAAGCCGGAGAACGCCACGACCCTGTTGAACCAGCCGGAAATCGACGGCGCGCTGGTGGGCGGGGCCAGCCTCGATCCGCAATCCTTCGCCAAGATTGTCCAGTACATCACCTTCTAATTCGCTTTCAGAAAGCCTTGATGCCACTTCGCGCAGTCATCTTCGATTACGGCCTCGTCCTGTCTGGCCCCGCCGATCCGACAGCGCGGGCGCGCCTGCTTGAGCTTACCAGCCTTGCCCCGGAAGTCTTCGACGCGCACTATTGGAAGTATCGTCTGGACTATGACCGCGGGGCCTTGAATGGACGCACCTACTGGAAGACCATCGCACACGACACTGGAATCTCGCTGACTCCCGAGCAGATTTCTGCGCTGATCGAACAGGATGTCTTACTTTGGGCCAGCCTCAATCCCGTCATGCTGGACTGGGTGGTGCGCGTGCAGGCCGCGGGACTAAAGACCGCGATTCTCTCCAACATGGGAGAAGACCTGCTGGCCCACATGCGGCAGAATTTTCGCTGGCTCGATGCTTTCGATCATCACACCTGGTCGTGTGAGCTAAACATCGTCAAACCCGAAGCGGCCATCTATGAGCACACGCTGGCCGCAGTAGGGGTGCAACCAGAGGAAGCGCTGTTTATCGATGATCGGGCGGAAAATATCGAAGGCGCGAAAAAGGCCGGCTTGCACGCGCTTCTGTTTCGCGACGAAGAGACCTTGCAGGCAGACCTGCAACAGGCTGGCTGGGCCAGCGCGCTGCCGCCAGTGATTTTGCAGACCGTCTAGTGGGCCTGCGCGCCGACTTCTTCAATCGGAATCGGCACCTGCTCGACAATTTCCACGTTGAACCCCTGGAGCGCGGGTACGTGCGTCGGTGTGTTTGTAAGCAGTCGAATTTTATGAATGTTGAGGTCGGAAAGTATCTGGCCGCCCAATCCGACCTGGCGTAGCGTTCGCTGCTGGCGATCTTCATGCCCTTCTCGCGCGCGTAGATCGCGATGAAACACCAGTCGATGGTTCGGGCCGCTTTGGTCCACACCAAATCCTTTCGTGCTGTTATGCAGGTAAATCAGCGCGCCGCGTCCCGCCTCGGCGATCATCTGTAACGATCTTCTTACCACTTGCTGGCAATCGCACAGTGGAGTTCCGAATACATCCCCGGCCAGGCAGTGTGTGTGGACACGCACCAGCACGGGTTCCTTTGACGCTGCATTGTTTTCCGTGGCCGTCACATCGCCGCGCACCAGCGCAATATGGCTTTCGCCACCATCCACTTCGCTCTCATAGGCGATCATGCGGAACTCGCCGAATGGGGTCGGCAGCATAGACTCCGCCACGCGATGGATATAACGCTCATTCTGGAGTCGATAGCGGATCAGCTCGGCGACAGTCAGCATTTTCATGCCATGTGTTTGGCAGAAGTCGATCAGATCGGGCACACGCGCCATGCTGCCGTCATCTTTCATGATTTCGCAGATCACGCCAGCTGGGACCAGTCCAGCCATGCGAGCCAGATCGACCGAAGCTTCCGTCTGCCCGGCACGCACCAACACGCCGCCACGGCGCGCGCGCAATGGGAAAATATGTCCTGGCCGGGCCAGATCCACTGCCGTCGATTTTGGATCGATGGCGACGCGGATGGTATGAGAGCGGTCATGCGCGGAAATGCCGGTCGTCACACCCTCCCGCGCTTCAATGCTCTCCGTAAATGCCGTACCAAAGCGCGAGGTATTTTCCTCCGTCATCGGGCGCAGTCGGAGATGGTCGGCACGATCTTCCGTCAGCGCCAGACAGATGAGTCCACGCCCGAAACGCGCCATAAAATTGATCGCCACCGGAGTGACAAACTCCGCCGCGAGCGTCAGGTCGCCTTCATTCTCGCGGTCTTCATCATCCACCACCACGATCATCCGGCCCGCGCGAATTTCATCTAACGCAATCGGCACATCGACAAATGGATTCGAGGAAGTCATGCCATGATTGTATCCATTTGTCATCTGCCGGGTGTGTACCGCTGGGTTTGGTTGTCGAGCTTCAAAAGAAAAACGCCGCTCCCAAATGGAAGTGGCGCTCTCTGGAAACAAAGACCCCTGCTACAGAGACGATTCGATCTCAAAACCCCATGCTTCAAGCAGCGCTTCAGGAATATATTTTGAATTCTTGTTCCTGCGGGCCCACTCCCTTAAGCGCGTGGAGCGAATGTACTGGTCGGGTGTCAGTTTATATTCCTTCACAACCTGTTCAAATGAAGTAACGGTGGGAACGACCGGCCCGATAGGTTCCGGCTTGCCCCAATTTGGATTGCCACGGCGTTTTGCCATTATTTTGCTGTTCCTTTGCCTGCAAGATTTTGTGTGCAGTGATGATTCAGAGGTGCATACAGTTCCTGGCGGCAGGGGAGACTGCCAAGCGTAGTTCGTCTATTAGTTTACGAACATTTCATACTTAAATCAACAACGGAGCCACAGATTGGATATGATGTTCGGCTTCCGCAATCGGTGGAATCCAGTATTCGTCATCGCGGAAAAGCTTGATGCAAAAGGGCTTCCGCTCCGCGCCAGAAAATTTGTACGCCAATTGCCAGCAGTATGAAAGAAATGATGCGCAAGACGCCATGGATCGTCTGCTGAGAGATTTTTCGCGCGAGTGTAGGCGCATACGCATAGGCAAAATACACGAACAAACACAAAACAGCGATGGCGAGAAACAAGCCAACCTGACTGAACACGCTGTCGAGCACCAGAGGCTGCTCGGCATGTGCCGCCAAGGTCAGGGTCACGACAACAGTCCCAGGGCCCGCGGTAACAGGGAAAGTAAAGGGATAAAAGGTCCGCGAATCCAATTCCAGAATAGAGCTGGACGGCTGCTCGGTCGGCTCCTGGATGGTTCTATCGGGTTCATTCAAAAGCCGCCAGCCCATCGATGCAAGCACTAATCCTCCGGCAACCTCTACCACGGGAAGAGAGATTCCAAAGAAAGTCAGGACGATCGACCCAACGAGATCGACTGCCATCAAAAAGAGCACAGTAAGAAATGCGATTTTGCGCGCCAGCCTTTTATAGACAACTGTGTCCGCTGGCCCAACCAGTCCGAGAAAGATTATTGCCGATCCCAACGGGTTAATAAGAGGCAGGAGAGCGCTGAAAGCGATAGGAAAGAACTCAAAGAGATGGACTAGAGAGTGGAGTACGCGAGTATGCATTGCAGCATTAACTGTATCAAAAAGAGTCGCAAATACAACTTACCGAGTTGGTAAAATTTTCCATAGATTCTTATTCGCATTCAATAAAAGAAGCTACACCTGCTATAAGTGATTCATAACAGATGCAGC
The DNA here is from genome assembly GCA_021826695.1 of Acidobacteriota bacterium. Taxonomy (GTDB): domain Bacteria; phylum Acidobacteriota; class Terriglobia; order Terriglobales; family Acidobacteriaceae; genus JAKAAZ01. Next base: position 7,062 of record JAKAYS010000152.1, read on the forward strand.
TTTTTTCTTTTCCAATTGACTAACCCAAAAACTCCAGGGACGATTAGCTTCACTAAGTTGCTGAGGCTTTACCCTCTTCCGCCACTCTTAGATCCAATTTCCGACTTGCTCGTTTCCGATTTCTTGTGCGCATCACTGGACAACTGGTGTGCTCGGGTAGACTGCTCGTGTGCTGTAGTTGAAGTTTCAAAGCCCTTTGCATGGTCCCCACGTCCGTGACTTTCCGCAGCAGTGCGGTGTAGTTTCGCGGTATTCTCATGCTGCTCGGCGGCTTTATTATGCATTTCAGTTGGCATATTTTAAACTCCATTTGGGAAATGTCCCATACTCTATATGGATGACATAGCTACATGTTATGTTGCCTTGTAAACCTAACTTTGGTAGTTTGAATCCGAAACAAAAACTAACTATGCGACTTATTAGCCTAAGTATCCGAGTGAGATAGCTTAAAATGTGATATACATCGCCTAATAAAAGAATGCTACACAAGTAAATGGTCTGCTGATTTCAGCAAACTGCGAGACTTTCTGCTCGTGACGACAAGCCCGTCGTGAGAATCTTTAAGTAGCACGAGAATAAATGATAGTCACGCATTATCGACTGCGATTTGAGAGCAGTTTGAATCGCGTTCCCGCAGCCATCCCGGTCTTCGCGTACGCCGACCCACGATACACAGAAAATTCCAATAATCCTGAGCTGCCTACAATTGAAAAAATTTCATCAGGACTCTCATGGCCTGCCGCCTCCGCGTAGAAGCTACAGTGGCGAGAAATGTAAATATTTTCAAGGACGGCTGAGTAATTCTTCAGGTCATCTGGCAGGTCGCTCGCAGCAAGATTGGTCAGAAGATTGCCGAAGCGGTCTACTTTCAAAATGACGCCTTCGATGGAACCATCTGGATTTTGCACCGGCTCGGGCACGGGCAGTTGGATAAGTCTTTGCACGATGGGGCCAAAAGTTTCCGCGGCCACCGCGCCTCGCTCGATTTGCGCAGCCAGATGCGCTGCTGCTGGCGCGAAAATGTCCCGGCCATGAAAGGTACAGCTTTGGGTCGGAAGCATGTACTGCGGATTCTCAATACGTCGATGCTCTACCAGGCCGCCGTCTCGGTGTATTTCGCGCTCGACCATTGTGAGCACTCCATTGTCGGGTGCGATGAACCAATAATTTCCCATGCGCGAAAGGAGTGGCTGACGTTCGGAGCCGACTCCCGGATCGACCACGACGACATGAACAGTTTCAGTAGGGAAGTAGCGCCACGCCTGCCAGATGGCCAGCGCGCCGTCCAGCAAATCGAAGGCCGCAACCGCATGGGTGAGGTCAATGATATGGGCCGCCGGACAGATTCCAACGATGACGCCATGCATGACGCCGACGAACGGGTCTGTGAGACCGAAATCCGTGGTGAGACTGATGATGGGACGCGTAGGCATGATGGCAAATGTATGTGCTGGCAAACAACTCGTCCAAAAACAATTCTTATAGTAGCTTGTCGTCTGTGCAAGCAGGTATTTGACACTGGGATGCTCGTCGAATCTTTTTAGTCGCCTTGC
>JAKAYS010000012.1 GCA_021826695.1 Acidobacteriota bacterium
AGAAGTGCTGGAGTCGGGGGACCTGCGCATCGAATATCGCAACGGAGAGTTCTGTCTGTTTTACGGCGAAACGAACCTGCCCCTCAATCCGCGCCAGATAAAGGTCTTGCTTCGCCACCGCTGGAAGGAATTGACAGAAGATGCTGGCATCGATGCGTCGATACGTCTGGAATACGAAAGCATACTTTTTCTTCTGGATCATATCCCGGGGTACCGGCAGGCGGGCGCGGAGGCGCGGCTGGATCGCGAGCGCGAAACTGCAATAGCCACCAGGCGATTGACGCAGGTGATTCAGTCGAGTCCCGCGCTACGCAAACATTTAGAAAGGGTGATTCGGGAATTCAACGGTGAACCTGGCAAACCGGAATCCTTCGATCTATTGCATGCTTTGTTGGAGCAGCAGCCATACAGACTTTCGTATTGGCGCACAGCCATGCAGGAGATCAATTACCGACGCTTTTTCGATGTCAACGATCTCATCGGCTTGCGGATGGAATACCAGCCGCTCTTCCAGGCGGCCCATGCCAAACTGATTGAACTGGTGAAGAAAGGCTACATCGACGGTATTCGTTTGGACCATATCGATGGCCTTTTGGATCCGCAACAGTATCTGTTGCAATTACGGGAAGCGACTTCCGATACAGAAGGACATTTATATCTGATCGTGGAAAAAATTCTCGCTCGTCAGGAGTGGCTTAACGCGGAGTGGCCTGTCGATGGCGCGACCGGTTATGAATTTCTGGCCCTTTTGAATGGCCTGTGGGTCGAGGAAAAAAACCTTTCTGAGATCGACCGCATTTATCGCCGTTTCCGTGGACAGACCCATCCTGACCGGGATGTGGTCTACGTTGCGAAGAGATTGATCACTGCTACTTCGATGGCAAGTGAATTGAACGTTCTCGCCCACGAGCTGAACCAGCTTTCCGAACAAAGCCGCCTTAGTCGCGACTTTACATTGGACGGCTTGCAGGAAGCGTTACGCGAAGTAGTCGCCTGCTTTCCTGTCTATCGAACTTACATTTCCGAACGAGGATTCAGTTCGACGGATGAAATGGCCATCAATGAAGCGATCGGTCAGGCAAGGCGGCGCAATCCCAGTCTCGATTACTCAATATTCGAATTTATCCGCATGCATATTTGTCCTGTTCGACAGCCGGACGAGTCGGAAGAACACTTTGCCCAGCGTCTGCGCTTCGCCATGAAGTTTCAGCAGTACACCAGCCCGGTGCAGGCCAAAGGAATGGAAGATACCGTATTTTATCGGCACAGTCCGCTGGCTTCTCTAAACGAAGTTGGCAGCGGCACGGGGCGCAGGGCCACCACACCGCAGGAATTTCATGATGCGAATATGCACAGGATGGAGCGCTGGCCGCATGCGATGTTGACCACCTCCACGCACGACACAAAGCGTGGGGAAGACGCTCGGATGCGCATCCATGTGTTGACGGAGATTCCAGATGAGTGGCGGTCGAACCTGTTGCAGTGGTCGCATGGCAATGAGAGTGCGAAGACCATGGTGAACGGTCAGTTGGCGCCGGACCGGGGAGACGAATACCTTTTCTATCAGAATTTGCTTGGAATGTGGCCTCCGCATCACGCCGCTGCGGATGAGGAAACTGTCAGCCGAATCAAAGAATTTATGAATAAGGCGCTGAAGGAAGCGAAGGTGCACACGAGCTGGATCAATCCGTCGAATGAGTATGATGCCGCAGTCGAAAAGTTTGTGGAAGAGACCCTGCGGGGTGAACGCTCGGCTGAGTTTCTCGCATCGTTCATTCCTTTTGCGGAACGCGTCGCGGTGCTCGGTGCCTGGGGTTCGATTTCACAAATGGCCTTGAAGGTGACAAGTCCCGGGGTCGTCGATACGTACCAGGGAGGCGAGTTGTGGGACCTGAATCTTGTCGATCCAGACAATCGTCGGCCTGTCGACTACGCGACACGACAGCATAGCTTACAGCACTTAAGGAAGCGCATGGCAGGCTCGACTGTTAGTCCAGAGATACGCGCCAGCACGATTGCCGACCTGCGTCGAGAATGGTGGAGCGGCGATTGGAAGTTGTGGTATCTCCATAGGGGGCTCGCTCTGCGCGCGCGCGAGCCGGAACTATTCGCTCGCGGAAGTTATCAGCCGTTGCGCGTCGAGGGCCCGGCCGCCGACCATTTCGTGGCATTTGCCCGTGAATACGAAGGCAAGACGATATTAACCATTGCTCTGCGCTGGTTTGCTTCATTGGTCCCCGCTTCTGCCTCGCTTGATGATCTGCGGATGCTTCTTCGGGAGACGTGGATTGAAATTCCTGCTCTAGCAGGAAACGTAGGCGCGGACGCGCGCCAGTTGACCAATGTTCTAACCGGGACGGCAGTCGATATTTTCCGCGAACGTGGAATATCGCGGTTGCATGCAGATAAGGCTTTAGGTGCGCTGCCTGCCGTGTGGTTGACCAGCAACATCGCAAACGTTTCGCTGGATGACGGTCCGTAGAGGTATATTGCAAGGTTTCAAAGTGCTTCGGAGATATCGGAATCTGGCCGGAACCCAACCATTTGCATTGCATTCGGAATTTCCATATTTCGCATGAAGTAGTTCCACACAAAGCCCGTGCGCAGGTTCTCCGCCATCAGCACGCTGATACCGAGATCGATGCCCAGTTGGTCTTCCGCGAACCAGTTCGACTGCGGCTGAAAGGCATCGACAAACCCGTAGCGCGTCCAGGCCTTCTCGCCATACGTCTGGCGAATGGAGAGCAGGACATGCGCGCATTCGGAAGGGAGAAATATCAGCGACCCACCCGCCGCGCAAGGCACGATGGTCCCGTCGATGCCCCCAAATTTCGGAGGACCTCCCCAGACGCGATACCCGGTTGGCGATTCGGAGGCCGTGATCCCCCACAAGTTTTGGTCCATCCAGGGAAACTGGCGACCCAGCGTCAGGCAGAAAAGTTGATGGGCGCGTGTAGCTGCAATCGAGTTGACGAAATAGTTTGCGTGCGTGTCGCGCAGATTGCGAAAATCGCACCATGCATGTGCGTACTGATGGATAAATAGCGGAGCCACGCCGCTGATGTATTCGATGCCGCCAAATTCCACAATCGGGCGGTGGACAGCGTTCCAGGACCTGGCCGGGACCGCGTTTCGCGGCGCGCCAATGGCCATCAGCAGCATGGTAAGCATCTCGGCATACACGTCCCAGCGATATTTGATGAAGCCGTTTTCCGGCGTCCAGCCCATCGACAGGGTGTCGCTGCCATTCAGCATCCAGTGCCAGTCGACGCGCTCGTAGAGCGTAGTCGCCAGCGCCTGGATACGCAGGTTCCCTTCAAAGAATTTGCGGCACGTCAGGATGCCGCAGAGCAGCAGGGAAGTGTCGATTGAAGAAAGTTCCGATCCAAAAAGGCGCTCGCCGCTTTCAATATCTAGAAAGTGATATAGGAACCCGTGGACGTGGGGACACTCTTCCAACAGGAATGCAAGCGTGGTTTCGACCCGCTGTTCGCAGGCGGCCAGCGGTAAATAACTACGATGGGCCGCGATACATAAGGCTGTCAGGCCAAAACCGGTTGCGGCGATGCTGGCGACGCGGCTGTCCGAGCGGCCTACCGTAGGAGCATGGTCGCGCACCAGGCCGGTCTGCGGATGCGCCTGCTCATAGAAATACGCCACGCCGCGCCCTTCCATATCGTCCAGCAACAGGTCCACTACATTGGAAATCTGAGTGAGAGGGCGATTGATAAATTGCCCCGGAAGGTGGGGATATTTTTTCGCTACGACGCTTTCCGGTGTCGGCGTCTTCTCTTCCACCGGCGGAGCTGGTTGATTCGGTGTCGGGGCCTGAGACGGATACTGCGTCTGGGCCAGAGCGGGAATCCCAAAGGCAAGACCAGCGGCTGCAGATGCACCAACACGGCGTATCAAATCGCGGCGGGTAACGTTTTTGTCTTTCAATGCGGAGAGGACCCTCGCCAGTGGAGTTTACGGTAGCTCCCATTCTGTTTCAAGGTGAATGAGTTGCTACCAATGCTTAGACACGCAACTGCGGCAAAAGGAGCAAGGAATGATGGTTCATTTACAGGTTATCCAAGCAGTCTGGATGGTTTAAAGTTGTGGGGCGCCGCGTGAAAGCCCTGCGTAAAAATTACCGAGTACCACTAATATTGCAGAACGCGGTGCAACGCATCGACGATTTTGGCGACATTCGGCATATAGAACTGCTCCAGCGGCTCGGCAGCCGGAATTGCCGGTACGTCCGGGGCCGAGACACGCACGATCGGCGCGTCCAGGCAATCGAACGCCTGTTCCGCAACGGTTGCCGAAATCTCTGAACCGATGCCCAATGTGCGATGGTCCTCCTGGACAATACATAGTCGTCCCGTGCGCGAGACAGATTCGAGGATCGTATCGTGGTCGAGCGGATTCAATACGCGCAGGTCGATGACCTCAATGCTGGCCCCGTTTTCTTCTGCCAACTGGTCTGCCGCCTGTAGCGCCAGTTGAAGCATAAAGCCGTAGGTCACGATGGTTGCGTCCTTGCCAGGACGACGAATTGCGCAATGAAAGAGGTCAGCCAGGAGGTCGTCGCCTTCCGGCAAATCTTCCTTGATCGCCGGCCAGCGGTAAAGTTTCTTGTGCTCGAAATAAATGACAGGATCATCCTGGCGAATACTGGCCTTCAGCATGCCTTTGGCATCGCTCACGGTGGCGGGCGCCACGACCATCAGGCCCGGTTCGTGGGCGAACCAGGTCGTGTTCGTCTGGCTGTGATACAAGCCGCCGCCGGTGCCGCCGCCGTAACAGACGCGAAGAGTGATGGGGCAGGTTTGCGAGCCGCCGGAGCGATACCGCAGCTTGGCTGCCTGCTGCGTGATGGCATCCATGGCTGGCGTAATGAAATCCACAAATTGGATCTCCGGGACGGGCCGTAGGCCAGCCATCGCCGCTCCAATCGAAGCGCTGACAATGATCCCTTCCGCCAGGGGAGAATCGATGACGCGATCGGCCCCAAATTCCTCCAGCAGCCCCTTTGTGGCGCCGAAAGCGCCGCCGAAGACACCGATGTCTTCCCCAATAAGGAAAACGCCCGGATCGCGTCGCATCTCTTCTGTAAGCGCCGCGTTGATTGCATCCAAATAGGTGACCGACATAATTTTTTATCGTCTCAATGTGTTGTGGATTGTTAAAACTGGGGCGAATAAATTTTGCGATTCAATTCACGCTCGCGGATGTCGAATGAATAAAGATAATCCAGGCACTCGATGGGCTCAGGCTGCGGCGCTTTCTCTGCGACCTCCACGGCTGCATCCAGTTCCTTGGCGAATTCATCCGTAATCTGCTGTTTCCAGTCTGGCGTGAAAAGTTTTTTCGCAGACAGGTAACGCTCCATCGCCGCGATCGGGTCTTTTGCTTTCCACTCTTCCACTTCTTCCGCGGTGCGGTACTTTGCGGGATCGATTTCAGAGTGTCCATACCAGCGGTAGGTTTTCGCTTCAATCAGCGTTGGCCCGCCGCCGCTGCGAGCTCGCTCAATGGCTTCCTGCGCGACGCGATAGACCGCGACCACATCATTGCCGTCTACAGTAATTCCGGGAAATCCATAGCCGATGGCTTTCAGACTTATGTCCTCTACCTTGGTCTGAAGCTTGACGGACACAGACTCCGCCCATAAATTGTTTTGGCAGATGTAGACGATGGGCAGGTTGCGCACGCCGGCAAAATTCAGCGCCTCATGCCAGAAGCCCAGAGATGTCGAGCCTTCGCCGGAAAAAGCGACCACGACGTTGTCGTTCTTTTTCATCTGGTTGGCCAGCGCGATTCCCGTCCCAATATTCAGTTGCGCTGCAATGGTGGAGGAGGGAGTGATGATGTTGAGCGGCGCATATCCGCAATGGGCGGGCGCCGAGCGGCCTTTGTCCGGGCTGGTGCTGCGTCCGTAAAGCTGGCTGAACATGGCCGTAAGCGGAACGCCCTTGATGAAATTCGCAATAAAGTCGCGGTGGGATGGGGCAATGGCATCTTCGGGACGAAGGTCTACAGTGGAACCGACGGCTGTCGCTTCCTGGCCCACAGCCGCGTAGTAGTTGCCCTTGAACCGCGCCTGCTTCTTCAGGATGCGCGCGCGCTCTTCTAAAAGACGGCACTTCAGCATAGTGCTGTAGAGCTGCTTGAGTTTGTCGTTGCCAATCAGGGCGTTGTCGCTGTTCGCGCTGCCGTGGTTTATGCTGGCCGCAGCGGCGACCGGTTCCTTTACCTTGGTTGCCATTTCCGGTTCTTCCCTCGCAAAGTCATTGTATCGCAGAGAATCGTGGCATTTGTGCTACTGGAACGACAGGTCTGGGCAACAGATTGCGTTGTCCGCCCTTCTGTCCTTTTCACATGTTCGACGATTTCAACATTTCTGTGCAAGACCCTGTGAATATCGTGGTGATAGTTGCTTTGAAGTACGCTGTTTTCCGGCGTTTTTACCGCTCTGCACCATATTTGCTGCGCATGACGGGGCCAACCTGTTTCTGTATATATCATCTGGGCTTTGGTTCATGCTCATCCAACCAGAATCATCTGGCGAGGACCTTCTTCAATCAGGTGGAATACTCTGCGTTCACGTGAACATACTCCGCCGTCAGATCGCAGGCAAGGAAATGACATGTTGCGTTGCCCAGCCCTAATTCCACGCGAACCGGGACAGTTCGTTCCAACATAGCTCGATGCACACGATTCTTGTCGAAGTCCGCAGCAACCTGACCATGGCGGCAGACGGGCAGACCTCCGATCCAGACCGAGACCTTGGCCGGATCGAATGCCGCACCCGCGTATCCGGCGGCAGCCAGAATGCGCCCCCAGTTTGGATCGCATCCGGCAAACGCCGTCTTGACCAGCGGCGACTGTGCAATGCTGCGCGCAATGCGCTTGGCGTCCTCCGCAGTCGAAGCGCCTTCGATGGCAAGCTCGATCACATGGCCCACGCCTTCGCCGTCTTCGACAATCTGTCGCGCCAGGGAAGCGCAAACTGTCTGGAGCGCCTCCGCGAAAGCGGCGGTCTCGCTCCCGTCCGACGAACTTGTCAATGCCACACCGCTGGCTCCGCTCGCAAGCAGCAGCACCGTGTCGTTGGTGGACGTATCGCCATCGATGGAAATGCAATTGAAGGTCGGCCCGATGGCCCGATTCAAAAAAATCTGTAGATCGTGGGCTGTAATTTTTGCGTCTGTGAAGAGATACACCAGCATGGTCGCGTGAGGGACCAATTGCGGCGCAATCATGCCTGCTCCCTTGGCCACGCCAAGAATCCGCACCGGGCGTCCACCGATGTCGAGCGTGACGCTGGCCATCTTGACGCGTGTGTCGGTGGTCATGATGGCTTCCGCGAATTGTTGAATGCGCGCAGGCGTGTCGCCCAGTTCGACTGCAATTTGCGGCAGCGCCGAGATGAGTTTTTCTCCTGGCAATTGCACGCCGATGATGCCAGTCGAAGAAGGAAAGACCTGCTGCTCCGTGCATCCAAATTTTTTGGCGGCGGCCGTGCAGACCTCGCGGCAAACCTCGATGCCTGGCTCGCCGGTCGCACAGTTTGCATTCCCGGCATTGACTGCGAGGAAGCGGACCAGACCGCCGGATTGACGCAGATGCTCGCGCCCTACGATGACTGGAGCAGCGATGAGGCGATTGCTGGTGAAGACAGCCGCTGCCGTTGTTCCCTCCACGGCCAGCGCGCAGGCAAAATCCGGCTTGCCGCTGGGCTTGATGCCTGCGCGTACAGCTCCATAGCGGAATCCAGCGGGTTGGCAGATCGGGGGCAGCGGAGAAGTAGATTCGTGAGACATTGCAATTATCCTTGTTCTAAGCAGATTCAAAGATACTGTGGTTGAAAAAAGCGCTCGTCATTCTGAGGTCGCCACGGCGACCGAAGAATCCAGAGGGTGATAGTGGCGCTTACGAAACGTTAATTCGCTGGATACTTCTCTTCGCTGCGCTTCATTCAGAATGTCTCCCATTTAATATCCAATTACACAAGCTATCGATCCGCATTACATGTCGTACGTGTCGTAAACGGAGATGAAGTTGGACTCACCATTGTTCCTCGAAATGAGAAATATTTCTGTCGCGCGCGGCGAGGCCATCGTGCTGCACGATGTATCGCTTCGGATTGGCCCGGAGGAGCACATCGCCATCCTGGGCCCGAATGGATGCGGCAAGTCCACGCTGATGCAGGCGCTTACCTGTCAACTCTATCCGCTGGTGCGCGATGGCTCGTACCTGCGCATCTTTGGCCGCGAGCGCTGGGACCTCACCGAGTTGCGCCAGCATTTGGGAGTTGTCGCCGCAGAACTGCCCGGCGAACGTACCCCGCACACGGCAGGTCGAGACGCCGTCATCTCCGGATTTTTTTCGAGTTCGACATTGTGGCCGAATCTTCATGTCACTCCGCAGATGCGCCAGCGTGCCGATGAAATTCTGCATCTGCTGGAAGCCGAGCATCTTCGCGACAAGCCGGTCGGGCAAATGTCCGCAGGAGAAGTCAAACGTATTCTGATCGGTCGCGCGCTGGTACATCAGCCGCAAATTCTTTTGCTCGATGAGCCAACCAATGCGCTTGACCTGGCAGCGCAGTGGGAGCTGCGACATACTCTGCGAAGGTTGGCGCAGCAGGGGACCGGCATTCTTCTGATTACGCATCATCTTTCGGACATTCTGCCGGAAATCGATCGGGTGGTCATGATGAAGCACGGACGCATCGTCGCCGATGGCCCCAAGACGGAACTGCTGACCGCGCCGCGATTGCGGGAACTGTTCGGCGTGAACGTGGAACTGGCGGAGCGAAATGGTTTTTACCATGCTTGGTGAGTGTCCAGAGAAACGAGTCAAAGCTGCAATGGGACCAGATGCTCCTCGACACGCGCCGGCCCCAGCACCGCGGTTTCCGGCAAAACGCCGCGCGCCATGGCAATTTCATCGCAGGCATTGATGCGTGGGCAGTTGGCGCAGTCCTTGTAGATTTTGTCCGGTAGCGCAGTGCGCTCTGCCTGCGCAAATCCAAAGTTTTGAAAGAAGTCCGGAATACGCGTGAACAGGCACACGCAGCCCACACGATGGCTTTCTGCCTCTGCCAGCAGCGCCTCGACGAGACGGCCGCCCGCGCCTTGCTTCTGCGCTGCCGGGGTCACGGCAATGGAGCGAATCTCGGCCAGGTGCGGGCCGTAGAGATGCAGCGCTCCGCAGCCGAGAAACTCTCCGTCGTCTGTCTCCGCGACGGTGAAGTCGCGCACATTCTCGTAGATTTCCGGAAAGCTGCGAGGCAGCAGGGTGCCATCGTAAGACAGACTGCGGATCAGGCCGTGGATGGCGTTCGCATCGGGCAAGCGCGCCTTACGCACTCGCATGATGCGCCTCCAGCGATTCCGTCTCGGCGGCCTTGTCTTTTGACATTTCGGCGTTCTGCGAAGCCTCACGCAATTCCGTCAGAGCCAAGTCCGCATGCACGCGAGTCCGCGCGGTCCCGCCCGGAACATCGTGGCAATCGAGCGTGGCTTCAAGCGTGATGGCAGCGAAAAAGTCCTGTTCGAATGCCGGACTGAGTTGGCGCAACTCCTCCAGCGTCAGTCCATCCAACTCACAACCTTTGTCGAGACATTGGCGCACAGCATTGCCGATGATTTCATGCGCTGTGCGAAAGGCGACGCCCTTGTGGACGAGATACGTTGCCGCCGCCATGGCGTTCAGGAAACCAGTGCCGCAAGCTGCGCGCATTTTGTCCGCGCGCAAGTGCAGCGCCTGCGTAAAGCGGCCCAGCAGAGACAGCAGCGCGTGCATTTCTTCCGTGGCCGAAAATAATGCCTCCTGGGTCTCCTGCATGTCCTTGTTATAGGCGAGCGGCAGACCTTTCAGTTGCAGTTCGACCGTATGAGAGGCTGCGACGATGCGGCCCGACTTGGCGCGGGCCAGTTCGGTGAGGTCGGGGTTTTTCTTCTGCGGCATGGCGCTCGATCCGGTCGAGAATGCTTCGGGCAAATCGACAAAACCGAACTCTGCTGTCGCGTAGAGTGTGATCTCCTCGGCGAAGCGGCTGACGTGGAGAGCGATCTGCGCGAGAGTCTGCAAAAATTCCAAAACAAAATCGCGGTCGCTGGTTGCGTCCATACTGTTGGCCGTGGGCGCGTCGAAATCCAACTCCCGCGCGATCAGAGCGCGGTCGAGAGGCAACGTCGCTCCTGCCACGGCACCCGATCCGAGCGGACAGAAATTGGCCCGCTTTGCGCAGTCTTCAAGACGCGCGATGTCTCGTTGCAGCATGGAAACGTAGGCCAGCAGCCAATGCGCGACCAGCACCGGTTCCGCGCGCTGGAGATGCGTGTAGGCTGGCATTGCGGCGTCGCCTGCATCGCGCGCCTGCACAATCAAAGCCTGTATCCATAGATGCAGATCCGCCTGCAACGCTGCGACAGCATCGCGCACGTAGAGGCGCAGGTCCGTCGCGATCTGCTCGTTGCGGCTGCGCCCCGTGTGCAGCTTCAACGCGGTATTGCCAATGCGCATCTTCAGTTCCAGTTCGACGAAGTGATGGATGTCTTCCGCATCCGGATGGTTTGCCATGGGATGACTGCGGGCAGCCCCACGAAAAAGATCGGGAGGCTCCGCTGCTTCAAAATGCGCGAGGATATTTTCGAGTCCGCCGCGAATCGATGCCAATTCGTCGGAGGTCAACACGCCAAGCTTGGCGAGCGCCAGCGCGTGCGCCTTGCTGGCGGCCACTTCGTAGGGAAGCAGACGCCAGTCGAAGCGCAGCGACCGTTGCCAGCCATCGAAGGCGGCATCGAGCGGCTCGCGAAATCTGCCTGACCACATCTTCACTTGATGGTCTCCTGGTGCTGCTTCTTCAAGTGGACCAAAGTACGTGCGGGCAGTCCGAGAATACGGATGAAACCCGCGGCATCTTTCTGGTCGTAGCTGGCGCCCATGGTAAAGGACGAAAGCTCCGGAGAATAGAGAGCAAACTCGCTTTGTCGCCCGGCGATGCTCAGATTGCCCTTATATAGCGCGAACTTTACGGTCCCGGTCACGTTCTGCTGCGTTGTTTCCACAAAGGCATCCAGCGCTTCGCGCAGCGGCGTGAACCACAGGCCGTAATAGACCAGTTCGGCATACTTCAGCGCGACCTGCTGCTTGTAGTGCTTTACTTCGCGCTCCAGCGTCATCGCTTCCAACTCGCGATGCGCGGTCATAATCAGCGTGCCGCCGGGCGTCTCGTAAATGCCTCGGCTCTTGATGCCGACAAAACGGTTCTCCACCAGATCGATGCGGCCAACACCGTTGCGCGCGCCGATTTCATTCAGCAGTTCGACTAGCTGCACCGGGTCGAGGCGCATTCCGTTGACGGAAACAGGCGTGCCTTTGTCGAAGCCGATCTCCACGGTCTCCGTGCGGTCTGGAGCTTCCTGTGGCGAGCGTGTCCAGGTCCAGGTGCTGTCGAGCGGAGCATTCTTGGCGTCCTCCAACTCGCCGCCTTCATGGCTGATGTGCCACAGGTTGCGGTCGCGCGAATGGATCTTTTCACGGCTCGCCGCGACGGGTATGCCATGCGCTTCGGCGTAGTCAAGGCAGTCCTCACGCGACTTCAGGTCCCACTCGCGCCAGGGAGCGAGAATCGTCAACTCCGGTGCAATTGCCTGATAGGCGTGCTCAAAGCGCACCTGGTCGTTGCCCTTTCCAGTGCATCCATGCGCGACCGCTTCCGCGCCTTCGGCAAGCGCCACCTCAACCTGATGTTTTGCAATGATGGGGCGCGCCATCGATGTGCCGAGCAGATATTTGTCCTCATACACTGCGCCCGCGCGCACGGTTGGGAATACGTAATGGGTAAGAAATTCTTCGCGCAGATCCAGCACCACGGCCTTCTTTGCGCCGGTCGCATACGCCTTGGCCACCACCGCGTCCAGGTCTTCACCCTGGCCAACATCGGCGATCATCGCAATCACGTCCATGCCGTAGTTTTCATTCAGCCAGGGAATGATGATCGATGTATCCAACCCGCCGGAATATGCCAGAACAACTTTTTTTGCCATAAAAACTCCTTGATTGTGCTGCTTAATATGTGGGCAGTGTCGAACGCTTGCGCGCCCCACTGGGAAAAGTCTGGACGCCTTCGCGTCTCGGTTTTGTTGGAGAAGCGGGGCGGGAAGCATCGAGAAGCAGTAAAAGAATCGCCTTTTGCACATGCATCCGGTTTTCCGCCTGCTCGAATACGATCGACTGCGCGCTGTCGATGACCTCATCCGTTACTTCTTCTCCACGATGCGCGGGAAGGCAATGCATAAAGACCGCATGGGGAGCAGCCAGCGCCATCAGTTCGGAATTGACCTGATACGGCGCAAAAATTGTTTGGCGTACTTCGGCCTCATGCTCTTGCCCCATGCTGGTCCACGCGTCCGTATAGATGGCGTCGGCGCCGGAAACGGCAGCGAATTGGTCAGTGACGTGCGTGACAGTTCCACGTGAAACAATTTCATCTGGACCGCTGTTTGCAGCCATTGCGTGCGCGGCAGAGAGAAATTCCGCTTTCGGCCCATATCCCTCCGGCGATGCCAGGGTAACGTTGGCGCCCATCAAAACCGCCGCCAACAGCAGCGAGTGGGCCACGTTGTTGCCATCGCCAACGTAGGCGAGATTCAGCCCGCGCAGGTCGCCGAAGTGTTCTTCAAGCGTGAAAATATCTGTCAGCGCCTGACAGGGATGCTCAATGTCGCTGAGCGCGTTGATGACGGGCACGCTCGCGTACTCCGCCATGCCGGTGATGGTTTCATGGGAGAACGTGCGTAGAACGATCACATCGACCCAGCGCTCCAGATTATGGGCGACATCGGCAAGCGTTTCCCGCGCGCCCAGCCGGGAGGCAGTCTGGTCGATAAAGATCGCGGAGCCTCCCAGTGTGTTGATGCCCGCCTCAAATGTAAGGCGAGTGCGCAGCGAGTCTTTTTCAAAGAACATGACCAACTGCTTGGAGTCGAGTGCATGACGGTACTGCTCTGGGTGCGCTTTCACGGCATGTGCGGTGTCCAGAATCAGCCGCACATCCGCCGCGCTCAAATCGCGGATAGAGCACAGGTCGTGCCCAGCCAGCGTGTTTACAGGCTGAGCTTCTGCAGCGGCCAGTTTTGCGTTCCGCCCGATTGCCGACGATTGCATGGCATAGGTTTTTGTTGTCATCCTCTTGCTCCGTGCGCCGCTGCTGGAGAGGCAGCAACGGTGGTTAAGTTAGTCAGAATCTCATCGAGAGTATGGATTGTTTGCTCGATGTGCTTTTTCTCAATAATGTACGGCGGCAAAAATCGCAGGACAGTCTCGTTGGTGCGATTGATGAGAATGCGGCGCTCCATCATTTGCGTCGTAGCCTGCTTCGCCAACTCCGCATCGGAGAGTTCCATTCCCAGCATCAGACCCATGCCGCGGACGTCTACGATGCACGTGTGGCGCTGGGCCAAAGACTGCAACTGCTGTACGAAATATTTTCCCGTCTCCTGAATATGCTGGAGCAAATTGTCCCGGCGCATCGTGTCGATGACGGCAATGGCGACCGCGCAAGCCAGCGGCCCGCCACCGAAGGTAGTCCCGTGCATTCCCGGCGTGAAGGCGCGCGCGGCTTCTTCATTGCACAGCATGGCGCCAATCGGAATGCCGCCGCCCAGGGGCTTCGCCAGCGTGGTGACGTCGGGAAGGATGCCATAGTGCCGGTAGGCGCACCACTCGCCGGTGCGCCCGAGGCCACACTGGATTTCATCGGCGATCAACAACGCTCCCGTTTCGCTGGTAAGTTTGCGAGCCGCAGCAAAAAATTCTTTCGACACAGGATAGATCCCGCCTTCGCCCTGGACAGTCTCCAGGCAAATTGCGCAGACTTCATTGGAGAATTTTTCCTCCAGGTCGGCGATGTCGTTGAAGCGGACAAACTCCACGCCTGGGACCAACGGCTCGAATGGCTCGCGGTATTTCTGTTTGTGCGTGGTCGATACGGAACCCATGGTGCGCCCGTGAAACCCATGCTCCAGCGCGAGGATCTTCGTTCCCAGTCGATGACCTTCGGACCGGCGCAGCGTGGCGTAGGCCCGCGCCAGCTTCAGCGCGGCTTCCCATGCCTCCGTGCCGCTGTTGCAGAAGAAAGCGCGGTCGAGTCCCGTCATTTCCGTCAGTCGCAGCGCGAGTTCCGCCTGGCCCTCATGGAAAAAAAGATTGGAAACATGCAACAGCTTGCGACTTTGCTTGTCGAGGGCTTCCTGAATGGCGGGATGGCCATGGCCGAGCGCGTTGACGCCGATGCCGCTCAACATATCGAGATAGGCCGCGCCCTTCTCATCGAAAAGGAGGACGCCTTCTCCACGAACGAAACAAATGGGATTGCGCTCATAGGTCGTTACCAGCAACCGCGCTTCCGCCGCGCGAATATCTTCGAACTTCATGCCACCATCACCTCTGTTCCTTGTGGAGTGCGCGCCGAGCAAAGGTCCGGCAGTTGGGCCGCTGCATCGGCGGGTAAAATACGGACACGCGGCACGCCGCCGAGCAACGCTTCCCGGCAGGCGCTCAACTTCGGCAACATGCCGCCGCTGACGACAGCATTGCGTGTCAATTCAGGGATCTGCTTCAGGGTCAGCCAGCGCATGACTTCGCCGTCGGCCCCGCGCACGCCTGGCACGTCGGTCAAAAACACCAGCACATCCGCATGGCACGTCATGGCGCAGGCTGCCGCCATCTCGTCGGCATTCACGTTGTAATACTCTCCATCGAAACCGAGCGCCAGGCTGGAGATGACCGGCACAGCGTCCATTTGCCATACAGCCAGCAGCCAGCGTGGATCGGAAGCCGCAATTTCTCCGACGAATCCAAGGTCCGGCGCGGTGCGTTTTTTACGCGCGCGAAACACCAGGCCGTCGCCACCGGAGAGTCCCACGGCGGCCTGCCCATGTTTGCCGATGGCCGCGACCAACTGCTTATTCACCCGTCCCGCCAATACCATCAGGGCCGCATCCCGCGTTTCCGCATCCGTGATGCGAAGACCCGCGACAAATTCACTTTGCTTGCCCATCTGTAGCAGCGTGCGTGTCAGCGCCGCGCCGCCTCCATGCACCACAGCGACCTGATGGCCGTCGCGGACCAACTCTACAATCGCCTTGGTGCTGCCCAGCAACGTCACCGGATTCTCTAAGCTTGCACCGCCGAGTTTGACGACGAATTTCATTCCAGCCCCTCCTGCTCCGGCCAGCCGAACATCAGATTCATGTTCTGCACAGCCTGGCCTGCCGCGCCTTTCAGCAGATTGTCCAGACACGCCACGACGATGAGTCGTCGCTTATCGGGGGCCAGCGCAAAACCGAGATCGCAGTAATTGGTGCGCACACAGTGTTGAATTTCGGGTAGTCTCGCGCCGAACCATCGCACCATCGGCGAGCCGGCATAGAAGTCGTGGAAGCAAGCGTCGATGGCCTCCGGTTCCGTCTGCTCGCGGAGGGTCACGTAGACCGTCGAAAAAATTCCGCGCGGGATAGGCAACAGATGTGGAGTGAAAATAATTTCATTCGCATGGAGGTTCAATTGCTCCAGCCACTCGCCCGTGTGGCGATGGTTGAAAAGGGAATACGCCGAAAGATTGTCGGCGGCGTACATAAAGTGCGTTTTCGCGGTCGGTGTTTTGCCCGCCCCGGACACGCCGGACTTCGCGTCGCACACAATGCCGCGATCCAGGTCGATGCGCTTTTCCCGCATCAGAGGGGCCAGTGCCAGAATGACAGACGTTGCATAGCAGCCAGGATTGGCGACGAGCTGGGTCGATGCAATCTGCTGGCGATGCAGCTCGGGCAGTCCATAGACGGCCTTCCGCTGCGTAGCGTCGGTAACGGTTGAATCGGCATCTTCAAATTTATACACAGCGCGATTTTCAGCATGTTCCAGCCGCCACGCCCCACTCAGATCGATGACGCGCACGCCGTGATTCAACAACTGCGGCACCCAGGCACGCGACTGTTCGTGCGGCGTCGCTAAAAACACGACATCGACTCCCCGTTCGCTTAGAGCTTTCCAGTGAAAAGGTTCGACCATCAGGTTCTTCGAGCCGTTCGCATCGGCGAGTTGCGGATGCAGGTCCGTCAACGGAGTGGACGCGTCATTTTCTTCTTCGGGACGGCCGAAGAAAACAGGCGCGCGACCGCGAAGCAGCGGATGATGCAGCAGCAGACGCGCCAGCTCTGCTCCGGCGTAGCCGCTGACGCCAACTACGGAGGTCTGGTGGGTGGGGAAGGTCATGGTTCGAGCAGACTTTCCAGGCGCTGACGGAGCCGACTTGCGTGTTTCTGGTCCTGGCAAATGATCAGAATCGTGTCGTCGCCGGCGATGGTCCCCAGCACTTCCGGCAAGTGTTCATGATCGAGCGCCGCTGCTACCGGTTGCGCGCTGCCAGTCGTCGTGCGCAGCACAAGCTGGTTGATGGCTTGCCGCACCGTGAGCCCGAAATTGGCAAAAACGCTGTCGAGCGAAGGCAGATCGTCGTCCGTAGCTCCACCGTTGGGCAACGCGTATCCATGAGGGCCTTTATAAAGCTGGAGATCGTGAATGTCCCGCGAGAGCGTGGCCTGGGTCACGTCGATTCCGCGCCGCAATAATTTACGGCGGAGCTCGTCCTGGTTGAGCACGGGGCCATCGCTCAGCAGTTCCCGTATCGCGTTGTGGCGTTCAGTCTTCATGGGGAAGTCACACTTGCATTGTTGTCCGTTACGATGTATAACAATACATGTTTATGTATAAATATACATGCGCGATTTGTCAAGCGGAGCGAGCGGGCCTCTTCGACATAGAAAAAACTGATACCCGGTATAAAAGAATTTTGTTCCCCTTTCACTTAAGCTCTGGAGATGCGTAAAGTAAATTATGGAATCCAACCGATGCAGATCGATAGACCCTCGCGTCGGCCTGTACGATGCGCGTTATGAGCACGACGCTTGCGGCACGGGCTTTGTCGCCTCGCTCCACGCCGAGCCAAGCCACAAAATCGTAGAAGACGCGTTGACCGCGCTGGGACGCCTGGCGCATCGCGGCGCTGTCGCCGCGGATGGCAAGAGCAGTGATGGCGTGGGAGTTCTGACCTCCATTCCTCGGGCGTTCCTGCTTCGCGGAACAGGCATTGTGTTGCCCGCGGAACAAGCGCTGGCAGTGGGAATGTTCTTTCTGCCGCAACAGGATCCGGATTTGGCGGCAGCGGAATTTGAGCGTGCCGCCAGCGCTGAAGGGCTGCAACTGCTGGGTTGGCGCAATGTTCCTTTGGAGACTTCCGTGCTGGGGACCAGCGCGCTGGAGAGTCTGCCAGTCATTCGCCAGGCGCTGCTGACGCAGGAAGTCAACGCCATTGCTGGAGATACCGAGCACGGAAATTTCGAGCGCCGCCTTTTCCTGGCGCGCAAACAGTTTGAGCGCTGCCACACCGGCGCGTATGTGTGCTCGCTTTCGTCGAAAACCCTGGTGTACAAAGCGTTGTGCGCCGGTCGGCTGCTGGCCGAATTTTATCCAGACCTGGCGGAGGCGGACTTCACTTCGTCCTTCGCGTTGTTCCATCAGCGGTATGCGACGAACGTATTGCCATCGTGGCACCTGGCGCAGCCGTTGCGCACACTCGCGCACAATGGCGAGATCAATACCATCTGGGGCAATCGCGCGCGCATGGCGGCTCGCATGTCGATGCTGCCGCCGGAATACTATCCAGTCCTTTCGGAAAACGGATCGGACTCGACCAGCCTGGATGAGACGGTGGAGTTGCTGGCGCGCACCGGACGCACGCTGGCGGAAGCAATTCGCATGCTGGTCCCTCCCGCCATGCAGCAGATGCAGACAGCTTTTCTTCGCTACCACGCCGACTGCACAGAGCCATGGGACGGTCCGGCTGCGCTTACCTTTGCCGATGGCAGCCTGATCGGGGCTTCCCTCGATCGCAATGGACTGCGTCCTTGCCGCTACGCGGTCACCCAGCAGGGATTGGTCGTCGTCGGTTCGGAGGCGGGGCTGGTGGATCTCGATCCGGAAGACATCGTCCAGAGCGGTCGCGTCGGTCCGGGCCAGATGATGGTCGTCGATCTGAAAGCGCATCGTCTCTACAACGACCATGAATTGCACACACTGTTCGACCGCGCCGAAGAATATTCGGAATTGCTGGAAAATGTTCCTCTGGAGCCTGTTGAGTTGCAGCCTGCCATTGCAGCCGGTTGCCTGCAGGAATTGCAGCGCAGTTTTGGCTACACGCGCGAGGACATCAAGATCGTTCTGCCGCCGATGGCCGCCGACGGCAAAGACGCCATCTGGTCCATGGGAGATGACACGCCGATTGCGCCGCTGGCGAGTACGCCGCGCTCGCTCTACGCCTACTTCCGGCAGCGCTTCGCCCAGGTCACGAATCCGCCGATCGATCCGCTGCGCGAATCTTGTGTGTTCTCCCTGCACACGCGTCTCGGCCCGTGGCCGGACCTGCTGAATCGTCATGCGCGGCTGCCCGGCTTGGCGCTTGCGTCACCATTTCTTTCTCTGGGGCAGATGGAAGCGTTGCGGCGGCGCCAGCATCCGCTGTGCGATCGGCTGCCTTTGGCGACCCTCGAATGCACCTACCCGGCTAGCGGTTCGCTGCGAGATGCGATTGCCGCTCTCTGTCTGGAAGCGCAACATCTCATCGAGGGCGGCGCGCGAATTCTTCTATTGACAGACCGCGCCATGGCGGACCAGATGCTGCTGCTACCGATTCCCATGGCCATGGCCACTGGAGCGGTACACCACGCGCTTGTTCGTGCCGGATTGCGCACACGCGCCGGTCTTGCCGTGGAAGCTGGAGACTGCCGCGATCTGCATCACGCCGCCGTGTTGATCGGTTATGGGGCCGGCGCGGTGTGTCCATGGCTGGCGCTGGAGACGGCGCGCAGTTGGAATGGGGCCGAAGGCGAGACGCAGATGCTGCACGCCTTTGAGCTGGGTCTCGCCAAGGTGATGTCCAAGATGGGCATCTCCGTGATCGACAGCTATCGCGGCGCGCAACTGTTCGACGCCTTGGGGCTGGACAGAGAAGTGATCGAGACATGTTTCCCCGGCACCGCCTCGCCGCTGTCGGGTATTGGCTTCGATGGGATTGAGTCGATGGTGCGCGCCGCCGGTCCACCGGCTGTCCAGGAAGGCCCCGCCGCCGACCTTCCCGATCCAGGCTGGGTGCGTTACCGGAAAGATGCGGAGTCGCACGCCTGGCAGCCGCCGACAGTGAAAGCGCTGCAAATCTTTACCGGCGCGGCGCGCGGCGCCGCCGTCGCCACGCTGGAACCGGCACAGGCCTGGACGCACTTTACAGATGAAGTTCGCGGGCGCCGCTCGCTGGCCCTGCGCGATCTGCTGACCATCAACGCGGCCGCGTCTGCATTGCCGATTGCGGAGGTGGAACCGCCGCAGCAACTGGTGCGTCGTTTTATTGCCAGCGCCATGTCGCTCGGTTCGCTTAGTCCGGAGACGCACCAGACCATTACGCTGGGAATGAACAGCATGGGCGCGCGCTCGAATTCCGGCGAAGGCGGAGAAGATCCCGACACCTACCGGGCGCTGCCGAACACTGGCGCCCCGGCCATCCGCCGCGACAACAAAATCAAGCAGGTCGCTTCCGGACGATTCGGCGTTACGGCGGAATATCTGGCGCATGCGGACGAGTTGGAGATCAAGGTGGCGCAAGGCTCGAAGCCTGGCGAAGGCGGCCAGTTGCCCAGCCATAAGGTGACGGCATTGATTGCGCGACTGCGGCACGCGCAGCCCGGAGTGGCGTTGATTTCTCCGCCGCCGCACCACGACATCTACAGCATTGAAGATTTGGCCCAGTTGATCTACGACTTGAAGCGCGTCAATCCGCGCGCTCGCGTCGGCGTCAAGCTGGTCTCGGAGCTGGGCGTGGGGACGGTGGCCGCTGGCGTCGCCAAGGCTTACGCGGACTACGTCATCATCGCCGGACACGCAGGCGGCACCGGCGCTTCGCCGCTTTCGAGCATCAAGCACACCGGCAATCCGTGGGAGATGGGATTGGCTGAAACGCAACAGGTATTGATGCGCAACGGTCTGCGCGGGCGTATTCGCGTGCGCGTCGATGGCGGTCTGTGTACCGCGCGCGACGTATTGATTGCGGCGCTGCTCGGCGCGGAAGAGTTTGCCTTTGGTACTTCTGTGCTGGTGGCGCTGGGCTGCGACATGGCGCGGCAATGCCACCTGAACACCTGTCCGGCGGGCATCGCGACGCAGAAGCCGGAGTTGCGCGCGAAATTCCGGGGCAAGCCGGAGCACGTGGTCAAGTTCTTCGAGCAAATTGCGCTGGAGTTGCAGGCATTGCTGGCGGAATACGGTCTTCCCTCGCTGGAACACGCAATTGGGCGCGTCGATCTGTTGGAACAAGTTCGCAGTATAGGAGACCTCGACCTTACGCCACTGCTTGCGCAGGTGGAGGATGGTGGCCCGGTGCGTTGTATAGCGGAACGCAACGATCGTCCGGAAGACCATGCTCCGCTGGACGATGCCTGGCTGGGGCCTGCAACCAGGGCTGTGCGTGAGGGAAAAAACTTTACGGCCACGACGGTCATTCGCAATCAGGACCGCTCCTTTGGCGCGCGGCTGGCGGGCGAACTGGCATTGCAGAAGGCACAAGGCGCAGAAATATCCGGGACCGTGCAACTCCATTGCAGCGGCACGGCGGGACAATCGTTCGGGGCGTTCGCCGTTCCAGAAATGCATCTATTGCTGGATGGCCAGGCGAATGACTTCGTCGGCAAGGGACTGTCGGGTGGCGAGATCATTCTCCGCGCCACGGGACGCGCGGCGCGAGACAGTTCGCGCCACATCCTCCTCGGCAATGTTGCGCTGTATGGGGCAACCAGCGGTTCACTCTTTGTGTCTGGGGCGGCGGGCGAGCGATTTGCCGTGCGCAACTCCGGTGCGACTGCCGTAGTGGAAGGAATTGGCGACCACGGGTGCGAATATATGACAGGCGGCGTGGTGGTCGTGCTGGGCCGCGCGGGCGCAAACTTTGGCGCGGGCATGACCGGCGGCGTGGCGTTTGTTCTCGATGAGGATGGCAGTTATTTCTCCAGCCATCGCTACCATGCCAGCTTTTTGAAACCGCACAAGTTCGCCGAGATGACAGCGGAAATGCAGCAGCAACTGGAAACGCTGGTTCGCCTGCATGAGGAAAAGACGGGCAGCGCGAAGGCCGCGACTCTGCTGGCAGACTGGCTTTTCCACGCGCAAAAATTCCTGTGCTTCACTCCACTGCCGCAAGCCTGAGCAGGTCTGATATAAACGGGCTTGATCCTATAGCAAATTAAAAGATACTGTAATTGAAATAAGTGTTCGTCATTCTGAGGTCGCCGCGGCGACCGAAGAATTCAGAGAGGGATGGCTGCGCTCGACAGGCAAATATCGTCTGGATTCTTCACTACGCTCCGCGGAGTTTACCCTGAGCGAAGCCGAAGGGTTCAGAATGACTCCTTTGGACATCGGACTACACCGGCGATGAAAACGCTCCACGCCAACGGAATTGAGAAGATCTCGTCATGAAGTTCGATCTAAAGACGCTGAACGATGTATTTTTTCGAGCCTGTACAGGCAATGATGGCCCTGTGATGCAGACCCGCGATGCCGCAGGCAAGTGGCAGCCCATTACGGCGCGGCAACTGTATCGGAGAGTTCACGCGTTCGCAGCGGTGCTCTCTGAATGGGGCATTGGCAAAGGGGACCGCGTCGCCATCCTATCGGAAAATCGCTGGGAGTGGGCAGTCACGGACTTTGCCGTGCTGGCGCTGGGCGCGGTCGATGTGCCGCTCTACGCAACGCTCACCGCGCAGCAGGTGGCTGGAATGCTGGCCGACTCCGGCGCTCGGCTTATCGTGGTTTCCTCTGCCGCGCAGTATGAAAAAGTGGCGGCCATCCGCGACCAGACGAAGATCGAAAAAATTGTCGTGATGGACCAGACGCCAACCGTCACTCAGGCCGTCTGGTTTGGTGAGTCGATGCCGCCCAACGACACCGGCGCAGAACGCGATGTGAATTTCGACCGCCGCGCCTATGATGTGCGGCCGGACGATCTGGCCACCATCATATACACGTCAGGAACAACGGGTGAATCGAAAGGCGTAATGCTGACGCACGGCAACATTGCGGCCAACCTGAATGTATCGACCTCGGCCTTTTCGTGGGGCCGGCAGGACACATGTATTTCCTTTTTGCCGCTGTCGCACATCACTGCAAGACATGTGGATTACGCGCTTTTCTGCCATGGGGCAACCATCGCGTATTGCCCGCAGTTCGATCTGTTGCCGCAAGCGATGCGGGAAGTGCGTCCCACCATTTTTGTCGGCGTTCCGCGCGTGTATGAAAAAGTCCGGCAGGAAGTGCTGCGGCGCGCAGGGGAGTCGAGCGTGAGCGCGTCCATGCTGCAATGGGCATTGCGGCGCGGACAGAAACAGCGTCCGGCGATTCTTGCGGGAACCAGGCCGCATAGCGCGACATGGAAATTGGCGAACCGACTGGTGCTACGTAAAATTCAACAGGGCTTCGGCGGTCGCGTGGGCACGTATATATCCGGAGGAGCGCCGCTGGGCATCGACACAGCAAGCTGGTTTCTGGATGCTGGGATTCGCATTCAGGAGGGTTATGGCCTGACGGAAACTTCTCCAGTCATTGCGCTGAATACAGACCTGCCGTGTCGACTTGGCAGTGTGGGCAGGCCGTTGTCGAATGTCGAAGTGAAAATTGCCCCCGATGGAGAATTGCTGGTGCGCGGTCCGTCTATTTTTAAGGGTTACTGGAACAAGCCGCAGACGACCGCGGAAAGTTTCGACGCCGAGGGCTGGTTCTTCACCGGAGATATTGCGCGCCTCGACGCGGACGGTTTCCTGTTCATCACGGACCGCAAGAAAGATTTACTGAAGACCTCCGGTGGAAAGTTTATCGCTCCGCAACCGATTGAAAACCAGTTGAAAGCGGACGCTCTGGTGGGTAATGCCACAGTCGTCGGCGACAAACACAAGTTTGTATCTGTGCTGATCTCTCCGAACTTTCCCGTGCTGGAAGCCTGGGCGCGCGAGCAGGGAATCGCTGTTTCCAGTCGCGGGGAGTTAGTGGCGAATCCCGCAGTGGTGGCGGCCTATCAGAAGGTGGTGGACCGGGTGAACGCTACGCTTGCCCACTTCGAGACGCTGAAGCGCCTGTGCATCGTTGCCGACGAGTGGACGCTCGAGAGCGGCGAGTTGACTCCCAGCATGAAGCTGAAGCGCCGCGTCGTGGAGAAACGCTATGCGGCGGAAATTGCCCGACTTTATGCCGACGAGGCGACGTCGCACGGCTAGACCAGAATGACTCCTCTCGCCGAGTTGGATTGCTCTCTGGTTTATCATCATGCATGAGGGTCCTATGAGCATGATTGTCAAGACACGGCTGCCAGTGATGTTGCTTGCGGCACTGTCCCTATTGGTCTGGTGTAAACCATCCTATGCCGATACCCATGCAAAGCGCGTCCATTTGCACGGCACGCTGATCGATTTGACATGCTGGAACGATCGCACGGGCGACAGCGCCACGTTATTGCGCGAGCACACCAAGCGCTGCATGCAGATGCCGGACTGCGTCCGCAGCGGTTATGCCGTGGTGACGCCGGATGGCAAAGTCTACAAGATGGATCCTGCCAGCAATGAAAGCACGACCAAGTGGATTGCGGCCACGCAGCACGATGCGAACTGGCGCGTGGATGTGAAGGGCCGCGTGCAGGACGGGCTGCTCGACGTGAGTAAGATTCAACTGCAAAAGTGATGCGACTATCCAAATGGACGAAGAGCGTCGTTCTGAACGACGCATAGCGGAGTGAAGAATCCAGAGGACGATAGCGGCACTTACGAGGCGAATATAATCTGGATTCTTCACTCCGGTCGTTCGCCGCGGCGAGCGACCTCCGTTCAGAATGACTCTCGCTAACCATCCAGCTACACTAACTATGGAAATTTCTAGAAGCAAAAAAAATCACTCACTTTTAAGGAGACAGCATCATGCGGATTGGTATTTTGACGGGTGGCGGGGATTGTCCCGGTTTGAACGCGGTGATTCGCGCAGCGGTACGCAAGGGCATCTTCCATCACGGAGATGAATTTCTCGGCTTCATCGAAGGATGGCGCGGCGTGCTGGAAAATAAGACCATGCCGCTGACCATCGACAGTGTCTCCGGCATTCTGCATCTCGGCGGGACCATTCTGCGCACCTCGCGCACCAACGCGCGCAAAAAAGAAGGCGGCATCGAGCAATGCATCGCGACCATCCAGCGCAATAAGCTGGACGCCATGATTACCATCGGCGGCGATGACACGCAGGGAGTGGCGAACGCGCTGGTGGAAAAAGGCGTCAAGTGCGTTGGAGTTCCCAAGACGATCGACAACGATCTGAGCGGCACGGATGTGTGCTTTGGCTTCGATACGGCGGTCAGCATCGCCACGGAAGCTGTCGACCGGCTGCACTCGACGGCGGAAGCGCACAACCGCGTCATCGTTTGCGAAGTGATGGGTCGCGATGCGGGCTGGATTGCGTTGTATACGGGAATTGCTGGCGGAGCGGATGCGATCCTGGTGCCGGAGAAGCCGATCGATCTGGATGAGGTCTGCGCCATTGTGAAGGAACGCCACGCACGCGGCAAATATTTCAGCATCATCGTCGTCGCGGAGGGCGCGAAGATGCCCGCCAGCGGGGAACTGGCGACCCACGGCACCAAGCTGGACGAATTCGGTCATGCACGGCTGGCCGGCATCGGCCAATTTGTTGCGGATGAGATTGAGAAGCGCACCGGCTTCGAGACGCGCTCCGTTAACCTGGGACACACCCAGCGCGGCGGCACACCCACGGCCTATGACCGGATGCTGGCCACGCGTTACGGCTCGGCTGCCATCGATCTGGTGCATGAGGGCAAGTTTGGCCGTCTGGTTGTTTTGCGTGGCACGGAGATCACCAATATTCCACTGAAAGACGCAATCGCCAAGACGCGGACGGTCCCGGATGAATTGTTGGCCCTGGGCCGGGGATTGCAGCCCGTCATGAAGAAATAGGTTTGCCATCCTCAAGACCGCCGCGCATGGCCAGCTTTATAGTGCTGGCCATGCGCGTTTTGGGGCCACAGGTCAACAATGCATGCCAGAAACTCCTATCGGCGGGTCTGTAAGAGGAATCAGCGCAAGCACAGCACCAAGTATTGTAGTCAGCTAATGGGGACATACGTTCCGTAGCACTTTCTGGCTATTCTGCCTCCTCGCTGAAGCCCCTACGGAAGTCTCCCGGACAAAGACCGAAAAAAGCCTGTTGAAATCCGCACAAAAGCGGCCTATAACCAGAGTCCAAAGTGTTTTTCCGGAGAAGGCCCCGGGACATCGGAAAGCTGGAACAGAAGGTGCAGAAAATGGCAGGCTCAACTCGCACAAAAGCGACCGGAACAGGGACCATACTCTCCTCTGCCGAGACACATGCGGCGCATTGGGGAGTTCGCGAAGTCATGGACATTCGCCAGGCGGCGGAGTATCTCGGCATCAGCCCGGACAGTCTGTACAAATACGCGTCGGAAAATTTTGTCCCTGCGTTTAAGCTCGGCAATCGCTGGCGCTTCAAACGGTCATTATTGGAGAACTGGATGGAGCGGCAAAGCTCTCTTCCCCTGTCCCACGCGCGCGAGAAGAACATCAAGCCGAAGCAGAAAAAACCTGTAAGCCGCGTTCGCTGATCTTCGTCCAGACGCTCCCTGTGAAACGTGGTAGATGTTGGGTTGAATTGTCCCATTTCCGCCCTGGTTATCCACACTTCCACATCCTTTCCGGTAGAACTGCACCACTCATGCGCCTTGCGGCAGGGTGTTGAGAAACCTACACTGAGCAAGTCCGTGAGATTCCCTCTCCGCAATATCGCCTCTTTCTCTGTTCGTGAAGAAAATGCCAAAACAAGTCTTTCGCCAAGTCCTGATTCTGCAACGAGTTCCAAGAGTAATACAATAAGTAGTGGTATCTGCTTGACATGTACTACTAACAGCGGTATTTTCCCTCTACGGGCTTTTCCCTAACCAATCAGCGAGCAAGGCCTTGGATGCACTTCTGGGAGATGGGAACCCGTACTGCGATGTTCAGTCGCAGCAAAGTATGCAAAGCGGTGCTCTTTCCAGTGGGTAAGTTTTGCCCCTGGGAGTGGCGTCGCATGATTTGAAGAGATGCAGCAAAATCGCCGGTATGAGATTGAACCGATTCCAATCTTTGAGACGACGATATGTTGAAATCAATAACCGGAACTTAGCACTTCAGGAGTCACTCCAGATGGCCGACATCAGCAAGACGCAAACCACGCACTCTTCCGGCAAAACCGCACAATCTGCCGTTTCCTCCAGCGCCTCTTTCGGGAGCGTTGGATTCCACACCGGGTTGCAATTCGAACGTTTTTTTAGCCGCCCGGATGTTTCTCCTTACGATGAAATCCAGTGGGAGCGCCGCACAGCGTCCATCGTGGACTCCAAGGGAAACACGATCTTCGAGCAAAAAGATGTTGAGGTCCCTGCCGACTGGTCGATGACCGCAACCAACATCGTGGCCAGCAAATATCTGCATGGACAGATCGATACGCCGCAGCGCGAGACCGGCGTCCGCCAACTCATCACGCGCGTGGCCGAGACGATCCGCGACTGGGGCATGGAGGGGGGCTATTTCCGCACGCCGGAAGACGCCGCCGTCTTCTATGACGAGTTGGCTCACATGTTGCTGAACCAGAAAGTGGCCTTCAATTCGCCGGTCTGGTTCAACGTGGGCTGCGACCGGCTGGAACCCAATTCCGACGCGCAGAACTGGCACTGGAACCCGCACACCTGCGCGGTCGAGTTCTCCGTTACCGGCTATCGCAGTCCGCAGTGTTCGGCCTGCTTCATCAACTCAGTCAAGGACTCACTCGACTCGATCCTGACGCTGGCGAAGACGGAAGGCATGTTGTTTAAGTGGGGCTCGGGCACGGGGACGAACCTTTCCACCATTCGCGGCTCTGCGGAGAACCTCTCCGGTGGCGGCGTGGCAAGTGGCCCATTGAGTTTCATGCGCGGTTTCGATGCCTTCGCGGGCGTCATCAAGTCCGGCGGCAAGACGCGCCGCGCGGCCAAGATGGTCATCCTGAATATCGACCATCCGGACATCGTCGATTTCATCGAGTGCAAATCGAAGGAAGAGGCCAAGGCCTGGACGCTGATGCGCGCGGGCTACGACGGCTCCGGCCCGGATTCTGAGGCCTTCACGTCGATCTTCTTCCAAAACGCCAACAACTCCGTGCGCGTGAACGACGAGTTTATGCGCGCGGTTGAAAACGATGGCGAATTTACCACCCACACGGTCAAGGACGGCGCGCCGCTCCACACCTATAAAGCCCGCGATCTGATGCGCAAGATCGCCGAAAACACCTGGCATTGCGGCGATCCCGGCATGCAGTACGACACCACCATCAACAAGTGGCATACGTCGAAGAATTCAGGCCGCATCAACGCGTCCAACCCGTGCTCGGAGTACATGTTTCTGGATGATTCCGCATGTAACCTGGCCAGTTTCAATTTGATGAAGTTTACAACTCCGACAGGCACATTTGATATTCCGGCCTATCGCCATGCGGTCGATGTGCTCATCACTGCGATGGACATTCTGGTCGACAACTCCGGGTATCCGACGGAAGCGATTGGCGGCAACTCGCATGACTATCGTCCGCTGGGTCTGGGGTATGCCAACCTGGGCGCGCTGCTGATGGCCTGCGGTCTGCCGTATGACTCCGACGCTGGCCGCGATTTTGCCGGCTGCCTGACGGCGATCATGTGTGGCCAGGCATATTTGCAATCCTCGCGCGTAGCGGAGCAGTGTGCACCGCTTGCTCCTGCAACGTCGCTGACGCAGTCGACCGATCGCACCGGAGGAGCTTGCCCGGGCTTTTATGTGAATCGCGAGCCATTTCTTGACGTCATTCGCATGCACAGGGCGGAAGTCAACAAGATTGGCCGCTCCCGCACCAGCGCTGAACCGTTCAGCGTGCCACAGCTCGACGAACTGATCGAAGCCAGCCGCGATTGCTGGGACAAGGCGCTGGCGCACGGAGAAAAGCACGGCTATCGCAACTCGCAAGTCACTGTGCTCGCGCCTACTGGGACCATAGGCTTCATGATGGACTGCGACACTACCGGCGTCGAACCGGACCTGGCGCTGGTCAAATACAAGAAACTCGTCGGCGGCGGCATGATCAAGATCGTGAACAACACGGTCCCTGAAGCGCTGTTCAAACTGGGCTACGACAACGAAGCTGTGAATGCAATCGTCAGCTACATCGACGCTACCGGCACGATTGAAGGCGCGCCGGGGTTGAAGCCCGAGCATCTGCCCGTCTTCGATTGCAGCTTCAAGGCATCGAAGGGTACGCGAAGCATCCATTACATGGGCCACATTCGCATGATGGCCGCGACGCAGCCGTTTCTGTCGGGCGCGATTTCAAAGACGGTGAACCTGCCGAACAATGCCAGCGTCGATGACATTGCGGAGGCTTACATTGAGTCGTGGCGTCAGGGTCTGAAGGCCGTGGCCGTGTATCGCGATGGTTCCAAGGGCACCCAGCCGCTGAATGTGACAGACTCCGAAAGCAGTGGTGGTAACTCCGCCCTGGATGCTGTCGCCGAGCAGCTCTTGAGCAACATCGCGCGCCTGCCCATGGATGCAGCCGCTGTGGAAACACTTGCTGCGCAGCTTGCGGCGAAGCCCACGGAAAAAGTCCATATGCCTGCGTCGAGCCTGGAAACGCTGGCGCGCGCTACCGTGCAGAACGCGGCGTCTGTCGTGCTGACGCAGCAGGACCCCAACGCTCCGCCGCGCACCGTGCGCCATCGCCTGCCGGGAGAGCGGGCTTCACTGACGCACAAGTTCTCCATCGCCGGGCATGAAGGCTACATCACCGTGGGCATGTACCCCAACGGTCAGCCGGGAGAAATTTTTATCAAGATGGCGAAGGAGGGATCGACCGTCAGCGGCCTGATGGACGCGTTCGCCACCGCTATTTCGCTCTCGCTGCAACATGGCGTGCCGCTCAAGGTGCTGTGCGAGAAGTTCGCGCACACGCGCTTTGAACCTTCCGGCTGGACCGGCAATGAGCAGATCGGTTTTGCCAAGTCGATCATGGACTACATCTTCCGCTGGCTACAGTTGCGTTTCCTTTCCGGGACGCAGCTCACGCTTTTCGCAGGGATGGCGCAGCAGGCTACAGGCGCAACCGAAGCGCCGAAGTCCCTCACGCCCGAGCCGTATCCGTCGATGCGCGAGGCGTTCCAGGAAACCACACGCGGAATGGGGGCGACCTCTGCTCCGCAGGGTGGCATCCTCTCGGAGGTGAATGCGGGCCACGCCGCAAGCGAAGGCCATCTGCGGATGGAAGACCGTGGCCTGGTCCATGCCGCAGACGCCATGCGCGAATTCGTCGATATGGGCGACGCGCCCAGTTGCCACACTTGCGGCGCCATCATGGTCCGTAACGGTAGCTGTTACAAATGCGTGGAATGCGGCAGCACGAGCGGATGTTCTTAATTACCTGTCGAACTCAGTTGTCAACTGAGTTCGATTTTTATGGAGAGACAATATGGTAACGAGAAAATGTCCGGCAGGCAGACGACCGTTAAACAGGAGTGCAATAACTGGCAGGATTGTCAGACGTTCTACTGTGGTGAGGCATAAGCGCACCACAGTTACGGAATGTACCCGGATCAAAGGTCGAACGCCAAAGCGTAGCTCCTCGAAGCGAGGCTACTCAATGCGGTGAGCACAACTTTGGCCAACTGTGGAATGCTCCCAGGACCTGAGAGTTGATATATGTTCGATGAGTCAATAGCGTAGACGTCGGGGCAGTTCGCGAAGCGTTCTTTGATTGGCTGCGTAAGCCGTACACAAATACAGAAAACTACAGACAGCTTTCTAATACCAAGCGAGACATTGAGCAGTCGCTCCTTGTACCGCACGAAAATGTTGGGAAGATTGTCAATATTGTATTTTGGCAATTGGTTTGTGAACTCATATTAGTGCCGAGAGAAAATTGCGGTTCATGGTCTGAATTTTTTGACCTCACGCCCTAATGTTTAAGTTTTTCAGGAGCCGCATCTATTTTCGTTCCGTGCCGAGGGCCTTCTGCACCTTGCTGTGCTTCACGCTATAGGTAAAGTAAATCGCCAGGCCGATGATCAGCCAGAGGACCACGACTTCCTTCGTCAGCGCTGGAAGGGTCCAAATGAGGTAAAGCGCGGTAAGAATGCCAAGGATGGGCACCAGCGGTACCCACGGTGTTTTAAAGGGACGGTGCATGTCAGGCAGGCGGCGGCGCAGAATCCACACCCCGGCGCAGACAATCGCGAAGGCCAGCAGCGTGCCCATATTGACCAGCTCAGCAAGCCTGTTGATAGGAAACAGAGCTGGCAAAAAGGCCACGATGCACCCGACAACGATGTTCGAGAGATAGGGCGTGCGGAAGCGTGGGTGAATTTTGCCGGCCCACCTCCACAGCAGTCCGTCGCGGGACATGGAAAAGAAGATACGGCTCTGGGCCAGCAACATCACCAGCATTACAGTCGCCAGTCCGAAGACCGCGCCAATCTTGACCAGAATGCTGCCCCACCGAACGCCTGTGGCATCGATGCCCAGGGCCATGGGATCGGCCACATCCAGCATTCGATAGCTGACCAGCCCTGTCAGCACCATTGAAACCATAATGTAGAGGATGGTGCAGATCACCAGCGTTCCAAGGATGCCAATCGGCATATCGCGCTGGGGGTCCTTGGCTTCCTGGGCCGCCGTGGATACGGCATCGAAGCCGATATAGGCAAAGAAAATGGAGGCAGCGCCAGCGCTGATGCCGCCCCATCCGTAGCGTCCCGATCCCTCTGACGGCGGAACGAAGGGATGCCAGTTCATGTGGGCCAGGTGCGGATGGCGCAGTAAAAAACCTATCCCGATCACCAGGAAGACACCGACGACGGACAGTTTGATCATGACCATCGCGGTATTGAGGTTGGCGGACTCCTCAATGCCAACAACGAGAACGACGGTGACTGCCAGAATGGCGAGAAAAGCAACCAGATTGAAGATGCCCGTAACGTGTTGCAAACCGGCGGTACTCATGCCCATGGGCATGGAACCGGCCGGAAGCCAATGAGCATTGTAAAAATAGAGCACATCGCCGTAAGTCGTGGTGAGTTGCGGCGGCAAATAAATGTGGAAGTCCTGTAGGAGACTCACCAGATATCCGCTCCATCCGGAAGCGACGGTGGCCGCGCCAAACGCGTATTCCAGTACTAGGTCCCAGCCAATCATCCACGCAACGAATTCGCCCAGCGTCGCGTAGCCGTAAGTGTAGGCCGAACCCGCGATGGGAATCAGCGCGGCGAACTCCGCATAGCAAAGGCCCGCGAACGCGCATGTGACGCCGGCCAGGACAAAACTGAGCGCAACGGCAGGACCAGCATGAAGCGCGGCGGCCTGTCCAGTCAGGACAAAAATGCCAGCGCCGATGACAGCGCCAATGCCAAGCGTGATGAGATTGACAGGGCCGAGAGCGCGCTTAAGTTGGTGTTCGCCTTCTTCGCGCGCTTCGTTCATCAGCGCGGACATAGGCTTGACAGCCCAAAGTTTTGCCATGTATGAGGATTCTCCCTCAGTATTTTCTATGTATATTGTGCATCGATTTTGAAGACAGAACCCTACACAAGCAACCGCTACGATACCACTTTTCCGCCATGGTAGTTACCCGATAGCGTATCGCATCGCGCATACTTTTGGGTGAGCATTTTGCGATGAGTCACAAATTCCAGCAAGTGAGACGCGTTATGCAAGCAAGCTGAGAAATTCTTCCGCTAGCTGGCGAGTAGAAATGGGGATTGTATTGGGATTGTTCCTGGCGGGCAGCAGATCGGAGATGACAGCGACCGAATCCGCCCCGGCATCGAGCACCGAGCGGCAATTGGCGCGGGTAATGCCCCCGATAGCGACCAGAGGCTTGCGCGTCTCGGCGCGCGCGGCGCGCAGGCCAGCTAGACCCACGGTTGGGTCGGGATTGATCTTGCTGGCCGTCGCGAAGATGGGGCCATACGCGATGTAATCGCAGCTTGTTGCGTTGGCTTCGATGACCTGCCGACACGTATGGGTTGAGACCCCCACCCAGGAGCCTGGCCCGAGGATCGAACGGGCATCTTCGGCGGCTAAATCCTGCTGCCCGACATGCACGCCATCGAAGCCAGACAGGAGTGCAAGGTCGGCCCGGTCATTCAGGATGAGCTTTGCGGATGCGCCGACAAAGATGGTCCGCAATTTGGCGGCATCTTGCAGCATCTGGCGGGCGTTGCCTTGCTTATTGCGATACTGCATGATCTCGACACCCGCTGCAAGAAGTTCGGCGGCAAATGTGTCGAGCGGCAACAAGCGGGCCGTCAATAAATCCACGTCCGCGATGGCGTACAGGCGGGGAATCGTCATCGATTACAAGGCGGCTTCGCGGCGCAATTTTTCCCGCTCGAAGAAGCGCTCCATAAATTTGGTGTCGAATGCGCCGACGCGAAAATCTTCATCCGCGAAGATGCGCTGATGAAGAGGGATGGTCGTGTGGATACCTTCCACGACGAACATGCCCAGTGCTCTTTGCATACGCGCAATGGCTTCCGCGCGATCTTTGCCATGCACGATCAGTTTGGCGATGAGAGAGTCGTAGTAAGGAGGCACGATGCCCTCCGCGTATTGTGCAGTGTCCACGCGCACGCCGGTGCCACCGGGCAGGTTATATGCGGTAATTTTTCCGGCGGAAGGCGTGAATTTTTCCGGATGCTCTGCGTTGATGCGGCATTCGATGGCATGACCGCGAATTTCAAGATTTTTCGGAAGAATGTTGCTGAGCTTTTCGCCCGCTGCGATGCGAAACTGCGCCTTGACCAGATCGATGCCTGTCACCATCTCGGTGACAGGATGCTCCACCTGAATGCGTGTGTTCATTTCGATGAAGTAGAGCTTGC
The DNA here is from genome assembly GCA_021826695.1 of Acidobacteriota bacterium. GTDB lineage: Bacteria > Acidobacteriota > Terriglobia > Terriglobales > Acidobacteriaceae > JAKAAZ01. The sequence continues at coordinate 33,083 of JAKAYS010000012.1, forward strand.
CATCTTCATCCATCAAAAACTCGACCGTTCCGGCATTCATATAACCGATGGTTTCCAGGCACCGCTTGAGCGTGGCGCCAATTTCTTCGCGCATCTTCGGCGTTACCTGGAGCGACGGCGCTTCCTCAATCAATTTCTGATGCCTTCGCTGGATGGAGCACTCACGCTCTCCGAGCGACACAACGTTGCCGTGCTCGTCGGCCAAAACCTGAAATTCGATATGGCGCGGACGCTCGATGAATTTTTCCATGTACAGGTCGCCATTGCCGAAGGCGTTTTGCGCCTCGGTGCGCGCGGCATGGAAAAAATTCGGCAGCTCTTCGGCGCTGCGCACGACGCGCATCCCGCGCCCCCCTCCGCCCGCGGAAGCCTTCAGGATTACTGGATAACCCGTGTGCTTGGCCCAATCCAGCGCCTCTTCTTCGCTCTGGATGACGCCTTCAGAGCCGGGAAGGATGGGCACCTTGGCCTTTTTCATGGACATGCGGGCCTTTTCTTTCTCACCCATCAGCCGAGTCACTTCCGGCGGCGGTCCAATAAATTTGATGTTCGACGCGCGGCAAACTTCGGCGAAGTTGGCATTCTCGCTCAGCAGCCCATAGCCCGGATGGATGGCATCGACATCGGCAATCTCCGCTGCGCTGATGACCGCCGGGACGTTCAGATAGCTGTCTGCGGAACGCGGCGGCCCAATGCAGATGGCCTCATCCGCAAAACGGACGTGCAACGAGTTGCGGTCGGCCTCACTGTAGACGGCGACCGTGCGGATGCCCATCTCTTTGCAGGCACTGATGATGCGTAAGGCGATTTCGCCGCGATTGGCGATGAGAACTTTTCGGAACATAGACCTCGACTCGGTGGAGTGTTCGACGAATGCAAAACTTAGCGTGGACGAATGGCAAAAAGAGGCTGGCCGTATTCCACGGGTTGGCCCGCAGTCACCATGCGTTTGACGATTTCACCCGCCGTATCGCACTCGATTTCATTCATCAGCTTCATCGCTTCCACAATGCAGATCACCTGGCCGGACTCGACTTGATCGCCCACTTTGACGAAAGGTTCAGCGCCGGGTGACGGCGCGTCATAAAAGGTCCCCACTATGGGAGACTTCACAATGTGCAGGCCTGCCTCCTCGTTGCCGGTGGAGGGTGCCGGAGCCGCGGAAGTTGTAAGTCCGGAGGTTTGGGGGCTGCTGGCCAAAGTTTGCGCCGGCGGTTGAACCGGGGCCAATGGTATGGCTGGCTGCGATGCACGCAGCAAATTTGCCAACTGGCTGGCATCGATGTTGGTGGCAGAACCGCCGTGTCCCGCGAAGCTCAGGCGGACTTTCAGGTCCTCCTGCTCCAGTTCAAACTCGCCCACTTCATTTTTCTTCAGAAACTCGATCAGATCTTTCAGCGATTGCAATTGTCCTGCGTTCATATCGAGACGTGCTCCTAAGAATTTCTTGGCGAATCTATTCTGCCATTGCAAGTATAGTGGTCTGCGCGACAAGGTGGCAGCCGAACTTACAAACTTGCTCCCTCAGTGGAAGCCCCACTCTATAGTTCAATCCATGCTTTCGTAGCAGGCGTCAAAACCTCCGCGCCGCTCCGTGTCACCAGGACCATGTCTTCAATGCGTATGCCGAATTTTCCTGGCAAATAGACCCCGGGTTCAATGGTAATCACCATGCCAGCTTCCAGTCTTTGCTCTTGCCGCGCCGCAATGCGTGGGCCTTCGTGAATCTCCAGACCAACTCCGTGCCCAGTGGAATGCGTAAAGTAGTCCGCCAGTTTGGCCTGCCGCAACACGCAGCGGGCCGCCTCATCAACCTCGCCGCAGGTCACGCCCGCCTTGACAGCGGCGATGGCCGCCAGTTGCGCTTCCATTACAGCTTCATACGCAAAGCGCTCGGCAATACTTGCAGGACCGAGCCGCACCGTCCGCGTCATGTCCGAACAATAACCACTGAGCATAACACCGAAGTCGAGGACGACGAACCCTCGTTTAGGCAAGCGCTGCGTGGTGGCGTGGCCATGGGGCAGGGCAGAACGCGCGCCGCTGGCCACAATCGTTTCAAAGGACATGGCCTCCGCGCCTGCCATGCGCGCGGCGAACTCCAGTTGCGCGGCGATTTCCACTTCTCGTTTGCCTGGTTCGATAGCTGTCAGCAGATGGTGGAACAGAGAGCATCCGAGCTGCGCGGCTGCGCGTAGACGGACCAATTCGTTCGCATCTTTAATTTCTCTCAGGCGGGCAACCAGCGAGGGTGCGGCTTGAAAAAAACCGCGCCGCAGTTTGCTGGCGATTTCCGCGCCCATCGTCTCCAATGTTGCAACAGTGGTGTGCTCGGCATCGAACGCGCAATGGCGGATGCCTTGTGTCCGCATCCACGCGCACGCTTCGCGCAGGACGGGACCCTGGGCAATCACCACGCCAGCGCCTTTGGTTTCCTGCCGCGCCTGCTCGATGTAGCGGCCATCGGTAAAAAGCATGGCAGTGGCCGCGTTTTTCTTTGTAGATGTCTGCCCGGCAGCCTTGACAGAGCGAAGCACCAGAGCTGCGTGGGAGCCGGTAAATCCCGTCAGATAGCGGACGTCCTGCGGATGCGCAATCAGCATTGCGTCCGCAGAGGGAAGTTGAGATGAGAGCGCGGCTGCCAGCCGCTTCAGGCGAACCATACGCTTTTGGTTATAGCATCCGCGAGAAAGTCGCGGCCATCTTGCCTTTAGGGTCGGAATTTATCCGGTTTGTCATCGGGGGACAAGAACCGTTTCGCGCGTCATGACGGGTTCGCCGCGCGAACGAAATGTCACGAGCAAGATCGTCGGCCCCATCAGGCGGATGTTCTTGCCAGCACAATCAGCGTCATGTCGTCATGTTGAGGAGCATTCTGGGTGAAAGCATCGGCACCGGAGAAGATGCACTCCAGAATTTTGTCCGCAGGCAGTGTCCTACAGGCGCAAATCGCTTCGATCATTTTTTCTTCGCCCCATTCTTCCTCACGCAGGTTCATCGCCTCACTGATGCCATCGGTAAACGCTACCAGCACGTCCCCGGCACGCAGCAGGATGGAGCCGAGCTCGTATTGTGGATTGTCGATGAGACCCAGGACGGTGCCGCCGACCTCCAGTCGTAAAATTTCGCAGTCGTCGTCTCTACAGGAATCCTGCCCAGACGGCTTGGGGCGCACGACTACGGGAGGATTATGCCCCGCATTTACATAACGCAGCAATTGCGTGTGCGGATCATACTCTCCGAAGAAAAAGGTTGCATAGCGGCTGAGGGTCGAGGCGTCATGGATCAGTCGGCTGATAGTTTGTATCAGCGTCGGTAGATCCAAAACAATGTCCGGCGAGCCGCTCAAGGTAATTCCGCGGAGAGAAGCGCGGAGCGATGCCATGACCAGAGCGGCGGAAATTCCCTTGCCGGAGACATCTCCCACAGCGATGCCAACGCGCCCGGAAAAGAGCGGAATAAAGTCGTAATAATCGCCGCCCACTCCCAGCGCTGGCCGACAGTGCCCGGCGCAGCTTCCATCCGGAATTTCCGGCATGACCTGCGGAAAGAGCCGTTCCTGCACTTCACGGGCAATCTCAATTTCGCGACTTAGACGTTCACGCTGCGCGGCCTCTTTTCCCAGACGGGCCATCAATTCAGTATTTTCGATGGCCAGACCGGTTTGCGCCGCGACGGATTGCAGCAATTGCAGATCGGCACGAGAGTAAGGTTCTTCGCTGAGTTTCGGCCCCAGCGCCATGACGCCCACCATCTCCTTGCGCCCAGGGAGCGGCAGCAAAAGTTCCGCGGAAAGTTGCTGCAATGCTTCCCGTTCCGATTCACTGGCCAGCATCAGCCATCCTTGCGGGTCTTTGCCATACAGCATGGTGGGTGCACGACTGTGCAGTAGGTGGCGAATCGCGCTGGAATTTTCCGGCAGCATAACAGTCCCTGAAGGAGTCAGGCCCACAGCCTGTTGCAATTGATAGCTTCCACCCTGGTTCAACAACACGGCTATTTGTTCGATGTGCAGAGTGCGGCCAATCTGTAGGGTGACGGTTTCGAGCAGTGGACGGGTCTCAGTAAAAGTTCGCACCTGTTCGGCGAGTTCGCTCAATACCTGCTCGGCGGAATAGGCTTCGCGGAAGAACTTGCGATCCAGCCAGGTGGAAACGGAGCGGGCCACCCGATCACGCATCGCCAGAAATATAAATCCGAGAACCAAAAGGACGAAAATT